>NZ_BCYU01000116.1 GCF_001598355.1 Sphingomonas asaccharolytica NBRC 15499 | reverse complement strand
AATTAGCGGCAGAAGCTCTTGTGGTCGTCCTCAAGGTGCAAGTGATTATGATGCGCCGCGTTGTAGTCGGGACTGAGCACGGTGCCGAACCGCTTGCAGGCGGAGGCATGGATCAATTCGAGAAAACGCCGCACGTCGCCATTGTCCGATCGCCAGTCGCCCTCGATCGAGATGCGACGTCCGTCCTCCAGCACGAACGCAGAAACGTCGACCGCATTGGCCAGCGCATGCCCCGATAGCCGAGTCGTCGGCGCGCCGATCGTGTTGCGGCAGGCATAGGTGCCGAACGTCTCTATCTTCACCAGCCGGCTGCCCAAAATCTGAAAGGCGGCGGGAGCGACTGCGTTGCGCGTCCAGCCAATGAATTCTTCCGCAAGGCCACAGCGCATCGCCTTCAGCCCGGTGACGGGCACGCCGATATCGATCAGCTGCACCGCGCCGATGACCGTGCACCCCCCGCCATAATCGCGGTCGGGCAGCGGCGAATAGCGTACCTCTTCGCGCGACAGATCGGCATAGCATTGCTGCGTTTCACGGCTGGTCGGCAGGTTGAGCGTGATCGGCGGCGACCCCGCCGGCCGGCGGGGCGGAGGCGGCAGACGATCATTGCCCCCTCCGCCAAACAGGCAACCCGACAGGACAAAGCCGAGCAAGGGAACGAGGCGCTTCACGCGCATTGGTGTGCGCGAACATGGTTAACGAATCGCTAACGGTGCGATGTGGCGTGCTAAGAGTCAGGCGAAGATTTCGCCCTCAACCGCGCCGTTTTGCGCCATGACCACGCGGCGGATGATCTCTTGGAACAGGCATGCCATGGGTATCCCGATTACCGCACCCACCATCAACATTATGCCGTAGCCCCGGCCCAACGTTCCATCCGCGCCGACGCTTCCGCCGAACCTGGACAATAGACCGAGAACGGCGCGCACCAGCCAGCCAGCCCACCACCAGCCGGCCAACGTCTGCGTGGCGGCAACCCGGCGCCCCCCGCTCCCGTCGATGATTTGGCCGATCGCTTCATATGGCTTCCACAGCGAGGCTATCGGTACGAAGAACCAACCGACCGCAGCCCTCGGGGAAATGCTGAACGTGGGTGTGACATGATGTGCGATGGCCATCGCACGATAGATCCAGACGAAGCAGAAGACCGCTGTAACCAGGCTCAAGGCGAAGACCGATAGACTGGTGACACCGACAATCCGACTCGTCGCAAACCAGACGTTGACGCCGTCACCTGCGACGAAATCCGTCGCCACCAGCAGCAATCCAACCTCGGCAAGGATCCAGACGTAAAGGGCGCCGATCGCAAGATTGCCCGAAATTGCCGCGGTTCGAGCGTCCGTCACTATTGGCCCCTCCATTTCCCCATCTGGAGGTTATGATGGAAACATCGCGGCGGTCCAGTGGCTTGCATTCGAATTGGACCAATCGCCTCGACCGACCAGCGCAAGCTCCTTGACGCAGCGCACAATATCTTTAGGGCGGCCGACGGGCCACGCGGTCCCAACGCCGCGCGCGCTCTCTGCGAGGAGAGACTGACATGACTGATGTAACGGTTACCGACGCCACCCGTGCGTCCATTGCAATGCCCGCTACCAAGCCGGCGCGCCCCCATTTTTCTTCCGGTCCCTGCGCCAAGCCTCCGGGCTGGGACGCGTCCAAGCTCGCGGTTGAGGTGCTCGGCCGGTCGCACCGCTCGAAGCTCGGCAAGGCGCGGCTGCAATATGCCATCGACCTGATGCGCGAGTTGCTCAAGCTCCCCGACACGCATCGCATCGGCATCGTCCCGGGCTCCGACACCGGCGCGTTCGAGATGGCGATGTGGACCATGCTCGGCGCGCGTGAGGTTACCGCCCTTGCCTGGGAAAGCTTCGGCGAAGGCTGGGTGACCGACGCGGTCAAGCAGCTCAAGATCGAACCGACCGTGGTGCGCGCCGATTACGGCCAGCTGCCCGATCTGGCTCAGGTAGACTGGTCGAACGACGTGCTGTTCACCTGGAACGGCACCACCAGCGGCGTGCGCGTACCCAACGGCGACTGGATTCCGGCCGATCGCGACGGCCTGAGCTTCGCCGACGCGACCAGCGCGGTGTTCGCTTACGACCTGCCGTGGGACAAAATCGATGTCGCCACGTTCAGCTGGCAGAAGGTGTTGGGCGGCGAAGGCGGCCACGGCGTCCTGATCCTCGGCCCGCGCGCGGTCGAGCGCCTGACCGAATACACTCCGCCGTGGCCGCTTCCCAAAGTGTTCCGCCTCGTCTCCAAGGGCGCGCTGACCGAAGGCGTTTTCAAGGGCGAGACGATCAACACGCCGTCGATGCTGGCGGTCGAGGATGCGATCTTCGCGCTCGAATGGGCGAAATCGGTTGGCGGTGCTCAAGGCCTGATCGCGCGGTCGGACGCCAATGCGGCTGCCCTCGACACGATCGTCGCAGAGCGCGACTGGCTCGGCCATCTCGCGATCGACGAGGCATCGCGGTCGAAGACCAGCGTCTGCCTGACGGTCGAGGGCGCCGATGAAGCGCTGATCAAGGCAATGGCCGGCGCGCTCGAAAAGGAAGGCGCCGCGTTCGACGTCGCCGGCTATCGCGACGCGCCTCCCGGCTTGCGCATCTGGTGCGGCGCGACCGTCGACACCGCCGATATCGAGGCGCTCGGGCCATGGCTCGACTGGGCCTACGCGACCGCGAAAGCAGCGTCCTGACCCGCTCCGCGCTCCTGCGAAAGCAGGAGCCCAGAATAGCAAGCGATTCCCTTTGAAACTCTGGGCTCCTGCTTCCGCAGGAGCCCTGCTTCCGACAGGAAATAAACATGCCCAAGGTACTGATCAGCGACAAAATGGACCCCAAGGCCGCCCAGATCTTCCGCGAACGCGGGGTCGAGGTGGATGAGATCACCGGCAAGACCCCCGAGGAATTGAAGGCGATCATCGGCCAGTATGACGGCCTCGCGATCCGCAGCTCGACCAAGGTGACCAAAGAGATCCTCGAGGCGGCGACCAACCTGAAAGTTGTCGGCCGCGCCGGGATCGGCGTCGACAATGTCGACATCCCGTCCGCCAGCGCCAAGGGCGTGGTGGTGATGAACACCCCGTTCGGCAATTCGATCACCACCGCCGAACACGCCATCGCCCTGATGTTCGCGCTCGCCCGCCAGCTGCCCGAAGCCGATCTGTCGACCCAGGCCGGCAAGTGGGAAAAGAACCGCTTCATGGGCGTCGAGCTGACCTCGAAGACGCTCGGCCTGATCGGCGCGGGCAATATCGGCTCGATCGTGGCCGACCGCGCCCGCGGCCTGCGCATGAAGGTCATTGCGTTCGATCCGTTCCTCAGCCCCGAACGCGCGGTCGAACTCGGCGTCGAAAAAGTCGATCTGGACGATTTGCTGGCGCGTGCCGACTTCATCACCTTGCACACGCCGCTGACCGACCAGACGCGCAACATCCTGAGCCGCGACAACCTGCTCCGCACCAAGAAAGGCGTGCGGATCATCAATTGCGCGCGCGGTGGGTTGATCGACGAAGCCGCGCTCAAGGAAGGACTCGATTCGGGTCACATCGCCGGCGCCGCGCTCGACGTGTTCGTCGAGGAGCCGGCCAAGGCGAGCCCGTTGTTCGGCACACCCAATTTCGTCTCCACCCCGCATCTCGGCGCGTCGACCACTGAAGCGCAGGTCAATGTCGCGATCCAGGTCGCCGAGCAGATGGCCGATTATCTGGTCTCGGGCGGCGTCACCAACGCGCTCAACATGCCGTCGCTGTCGGCCGAGGAAGCGCCGCGGCTCAAGCCGTATATGGCGCTGGCCGAAAAGCTCGGCTCACTGGTCGGGCAGCTGACGCATGGCGCGATCGGCCGCATCTCGATCCATAGCGAGGGTGCGGCCGCCGAGCTCAACCAGAAGCCGATCGTCTCGGCGGTACTGGCCGGCTTCCTGCGCACCCAGACCGACACGGTGAACATGGTCAACGCCCCGCTGCTCGCCAAGGAGCGCGGCATCGAGGTGCGCGAAGTGCGCACCGAGCGCGAGGCCGATTACCACACGCTGCTGCGCGTCTCGGTCAAGACCGAGGCCGGCGAGCGGTCGGTTGCGGGCACCCTGTTCGGCGATCAGGCCCCGCGCCTGGTCGAATTGTTCGGAATCAAGGTCGAGGCGGATCTGGCGGGGCATATGCTCTATGTCGTCAACGAGGATGCGCCGGGCTTTATCGGCCGGCTCGGCACGCTACTGGGCGAATCGGGCGTCAATATCGGCACCTTCCACCTCGGCCGCCGCTCGGCGGGCGGCGAAGCGATCCTGTTGCTGTCGGTGGACGAGGCGGTCGACGCCGACCTCATCGCCCGCGTGCGTCAATTGGCGGGCGTGAAGACGGTGATGGGGCTGTCGTTCTGAGCCGGGCGCGCTAAGGGGGCGGACGTGACTCATGCGCTGCTCCCTTCCGGCTTTCACGATCGGCTGCCGCCCGACGCCGATGCGGCGGCGCGGTTGGAGCGTCGTGTGCTCGATGCGGCGCATGCTTATGGCTATGAGCGTGTCGATCCGCCGCTCGCCGAATTCGAGGATGCGCTGGCGCATCGGCTGAAAGCGGCGCGCGCGCAGGATGCGGTGCGCTTCGTCGATCCGATCAGCCAGCGTACCTTGGCGATCCGGCCGGACATCACCGCCCAGGTGGGGCGCATCGCGGCGACGCGGATGGGGCATCATCCGCGGCCGCTGCGGCTGAGCTACGCCGGATCGGTGCTGCGGTTGCGCGCGTCGGAACTGTCGCCCGAGCGCGAACGGCGCCAGGCCGGGTGCGAGCTGATCGGGCTCGATACGATTGCCGCGGCGCAGGAAGTCGTCACCGTCGCGGTCGAAGCGCTCGAGGCAGCCGGGGTGACCGGTATTTCGATCGACTTCACCCTGCCCGACCTGCTGGCCACGCTCGCCGCCGGGCCGCTGCCGCTCGACGGTGTGTCGCTCGATGAGCTCGCCGACCGGCTCGACGCCAAGGATGCCGGAGCAGTCGCGGCGCTGGCGCCGAACTATCTGCCGATGATCGAGGCAGCCGGACCGTTCGAGGCCGCGCATGACCGCCTCTGCCGCTTCGACGTCGGCGGCGCGCTGCGCTCGCGGCTCGATGGGTTGTGGAAAGTGGCCGAGGCAGTGAAGGGCCGCGTCGCGCTGACGCTCGATCCGACCGAACGGCACGGCTTCGAATATCAGACATGGCTCGGTTTCTCGCTGTTCGCCGACGGCGCGCGCGGCGAGATCGGGCGCGGCGGCAGCTATACGATCGTCCATGAAGATGGCGGCGAAGAGACCGCGATCGGCTTCACGCTCTATATCGATGCGATTGTCGGCGCGGGTCTGGCGCAGGACGAGCGGCGGCGGCTCTTCTTACCGCTCGGGACCGATCCCGCACTCGCCGGCAAATTGCGCGGCGAAGGCTGGGTGACGGTCGCGGCGCTCGAAGCCGGCGACACGCCGGAAGCGCAGCTTTGCACCCATACGTTAGACAACGGCACGCCGCAGGTTTGCTAGTCGTTGGGTCCGGTGTCACCTTCAACGAAGGTCAGTTGGCCTAGGGGTGGCAGTCTCGCCATCCGCCGCGCGAGTGCGACAAGATCGCTTCGAGAGTTGATTGCACAATAGCCAGTCAGAAAAACGTCGATCGATTTTATTCGACGAATAGACTCTCGAGGGCAATCGCGCTGGAGGACATCGAACCGCTTTATTATCGCCCCGTCAGGTTTGCGTGAAAGTAGGATATAGTCACTCCCGGGCCTCATGCCTTCCTGAATTGCCCAGAGTTCGTGATCTTTGGCTTTTTCGATCAATACGAAAAATGAGAATCGTCCGGCGGCTTCGCTGAGATCCTTCCGTTCCTCGGCAGTCGCTACGAGCGAGGTGCAGTGAAAAACACCGTAGTTGGCGATACGATACCACTCGGTCCTTTCCTCATCGTCCGCATCAGCCTCCTTGGCGCGCCCCAACCTCCACGTTCCAAACGCGACTCTGCTCTGACAGCCGATCTCACCATCATCATCGATGTGACGGGGCCACATCTCATTGAAGTCATTGCCGTACAATGGCAGGTCGGCATGGATGAGATCTTCAGCGGGGCTGTCGGTATCCTGGCCTCGGACGCCAGCCGGCGCGGTCAGACCCAACAGCACAGCAAGAATCCACCACTGCATCTTTAGACGCTCCCTCAAATGCCGGCAAAGCGTGGACGGCAGCCCCGCCCCTGTCTAGAGGGGCACGATTCGACAGCATTGGGAACTGAATTTGGCCAACGTAGCGGTGATCGGCGCCCAATGGGGTGACGAAGGCAAGGGCAAGATCGTCGACTGGCTGTCGGAGCGCGCCGACGTCGTCGTCCGCTTCCAGGGCGGGCATAATGCCGGGCACACGCTCGTCATCGACGGCAAAACCTACAAGCTTGCGCTGCTGCCCTCGGGCGTGGTGCGGGGCACGCTGAGCGTGATCGGCAACGGCGTCGTATTCGATCCCTGGCATTTCCGCGATGAAGTCACGCGGATCGGCGAACAGGGCATCAAGGTCACGCCTGAATTGCTCCACGTCGCCGAGACCGCGCCGTTGATCCTGCCGCTCCACCGCGATCTCGACGCCCTGCGCGAGGACGCGCTCGATGCCGGCAATTCGGGGCAAAAGATCGGCACCACCCGCCGCGGGATCGGCCCGGCCTATGAGGACAAGGTCGGCCGCCGCGCGATCCGCATCTGCGATCTCGCCCATCTCGACCAATTGGGGCCGCAGATCGATCGCCTCTGCGCGCATCACGACGCCTTGCTCGCTGGGTTCGGCAAGCCGCCGGTCGACCGCGAGGCGCTGCTCGCCGAACTCCGCGAGATCGCCGACTTCGTGCTGCCTTATGCCAAGCCGGTCTGGGTCACGCTCAACGCAGCGGGCAAGCGCGGCAAGCGCATCCTGTTCGAGGGCGCGCAGGGTGTACTGCTCGACGTCGACCACGGCACGTACCCCTTCGTCACCTCGTCCAACACGGTGGCCGGCACCGCATCGGCGGGATCGGGGCTAGGACCGTCGCGGGTCGGGTTCGTGCTGGGGATCGTCAAAGCCTATACGACGCGCGTCGGATCGGGGCCCTTCCCAACCGAGCAGGATAACGAGATCGGCGAATATCTCGGCACGCGCGGGCGCGAGTTCGGGGTTAATACCGGGCGCAAGCGGCGCTGCGGCTGGTTCGATGCCGTGCTGGTGCGGCAATCGGCGGCGGTCAGCGGCATCACCGGGATCGCGCTGACCAAGCTCGACATTCTCGACGGGCTCGACGAGATCAAGATCTGCACCGGCTATCGCTTGGGTGACAAAACCTATGACTATCTGCCCCCGCATCCGCAGGACCAGGCCGCGGTCGAGCCGATCTACGAAACCGTGCCGGGCTGGTCCGAATCGACCGCCGGCGCACGCAGCTGGGCCGAACTGCCCGCTGCGGCGATCAAGTACATCCGCCGTATCGAGGAACTGATCCGCTGCCCAGTCGCGCTGGTGTCGACCAGCCCCGAGCGCAACGACACGATCCTGGTGCGCGACCCCTTCGCGGACTGATCGACTTCAGGGGCAGTTTCTAGCACGACTGAAACAGGTTGGGCCTGCCCCCGCAGCCAGTGCACGCCAGCACCGGCCGCGAAGACAGGCCCATTAGCCCCAACGGACCGCGCCTGGTCAGGCGCGATCCGATTGCATGGGGTGGGCTGGGGCTATTCGTGCTTCTTTTTTTTCTTCTTGCCGGTATCAGCCGAACTGTCGGTCGACGTCGTAGCCGGATCTGACGAGGCCGTCGTATCCGGCGTCGTCGCCGTAGTGTCCGGCGTCGTGGTGGGAGTGGTGCTGGTCGTAGCGTCCGGTGTCGAGGCCGGCGGCGTTGTCGTCGACGGATCGCTCGTCGGAGCTGGAGTGGTGGTCGACGGAGTCGTTTGCGGGGTCGTGGGAGCCGGCGTGGTCTGGGCGAACGCGACACCCGAGACGCCGACAATCAGGGCGCCTGCAAGCGTGAGAAACTTCATTCGATACTCTCCTGTCCTGAATGGACCGAAAAGGAAAAGGATGAAGAAACCAAAAGGCTCCGCGCTGCGTTGTCGTTATATCCACGGATTCGAACGGCTGGCCGGGGATTGAGCGCCTATCGGGATTAACTGACGGAAACTCAGCCGTTTTGCCCGCGATGCAACAGCTTTTGGTCGGCCAGGACCAGCGCCACCATCGCTTCGACCACCGGCACGCCACGGATGCCGACGCATGGATCGTGGCGACCCTTGGTGCGGATGTCGGTCGCCTCACCGTCGCGCGTGATCGTCTCGACCGGGGTCAGGATCGAACTGGTCGGCTTGAACGCGACGCGGACGCGCACCGGCTGCCCGGTCGAGATTCCCCCGGCGATCCCACCGGCATGGTTGGACAGGAAATGCGGGCCGCCGGTCTGGTTGCTGCCCGGCCGCATCGCATCGGCATTTTCCTCGCCGGTCAGCGTCGCGGCAGCGAAGCCGTCGCCGACCTCGACGCCCTTGACCGCGTTGATCCCCATACAGGCATGCGCGAGCTCGGCATCGAGCTTGGCGTAAAGCGGCGCGCCCCAGCCGGGCGGCACGCCAGTCGCCTCGCAGGCGATCACCGCGCCCAATGACGATCCGGCCTTGCGCGCGTCGTCGACCAATTGTTCCCATCGCACCGCAGCCTGGGCGTCGGGACAGAAGAACGGATTATTGCCGATCTCGGCCGGATCGAACCGCGTATAATCGATCGCGTCGCCGCCGATCGCTTCGACCCAGGCAAGGATCGAGACGTCCGGAATGACCAGCCGCGCCACCGCGCCCGCCGCGACCCGGCTGGCGGTCTCGCGCGCCGAGGATCGACCGCCGCCGCGATAATCGCGGAAACCGTATTTGGCGTCATAGGCGTAATCGGCATGACCGGGGCGATAGGCCTGGGCGACCTCTGAATAGTCTTTTGACCGTTGGTCGACATTCTCGATCATGAGGCTGATCGGCGTGCCGGTTGTGCGCCCTTCGAACGTGCCCGACAGGATGCGAACCCGGTCCGGTTCCTGACGCTGCGTGGTGAAGCGCGACTGGCCCGGTCGGCGGCGATCGAGGAACGGCTGGATATCGTCCTCGCTGAGGCTGAGTCCCGGGGGACAACCATCGACGACGGCGCCGATCGCTGGCCCATGGCTCTCCCCCCAGGTCGAGAAACGGAAGACGTGACCGAAGGTGTTGTAGCTCAACGAAAAGCCCTCTCCCCTCCGGGGAGAGGGTTGGGAGAGGGGGAGTGCGGCATAGGAGCGTCCCCGACT
>NZ_BCYU01000115.1 GCF_001598355.1 Sphingomonas asaccharolytica NBRC 15499 | reverse complement strand
TTATCCGCAGGCGAGTCGCTTGGGGCACTCCCCCACCCCAAACCCCTCCCCTGAAGGGGAGGGGCTGAGAGGGCGGTCCGCTTGCTCTCATCCGTGTCCCAGGCAACCACCTCAGCGCCCGACGCCAGCAAGGCGCGCACGGTCGCCACGCCCGAGCGTGCAAGCCCGAGCACAGCATAGCGTTCTCCGCGCCAGGACGGGTTGGTGATCACCGCAGCTTCAGCGTCGCCAGACCGGCGAGCGCGAGGACCAAAGCCACGATCCAGAAGCGGATGACGACAGTCGATTCGGGCCAGCCGAGCTGTTCGAAATGATGGTGGATCGGCGCCATGCGGAACACGCGCTTACCGGTGCGCTTGTAGACGAACACCTGGATGATCACGCTCATCGCCTCGACCACGAACAGCCCGCCGATGATGCCGAGCACGATCTCGTGATGCACGGTGACCGCGATCGCGCCGAGCGCGCCGCCCAAGGCGAGGCTGCCGGTATCGCCCATGAACACCGCCGCGGGCGGCGCGTTGAACCACAGGAAAGCGAGCCCCGCGCCGATCATCGCGCCGCAGAAGATCGCGAGATCGCCGACGCGCGGGATGTGCGGGATGCCGAGATAATCGGCGAATTTCGCGTTGCCGGCGAGATAGACGATCAGCATGAACGCGACGCTGGCGATGATGACCGGCATCGTCGCCAGACCATCGAGCCCGTCGGTGAGGTTCACCGCATTGCCGAACGCGACAATCGTGAAGGCAGCGAACAGGACGTAGAACCAGCCGAGATCGATCACCACCGAGTTGAAGAACGGCAGATAGAGGTGCGTGCCGTTGGCGGTATTGGTGTGGATGATGATCGCGCTGGCGATGCCGGCAATGGCGAATTCGCCGAGCAGGCGCACCCTGCCGGAGACGCCTGCCGTGCTAGCTTTGCGCACCTTGTCGTAATCGTCGAGGAATCCGATCGTGCCGAACCCCAGGGTGACGAACAGGCATGCCCAGACATACGGGTTGGTCAGGTCCATCCAGATCAGGATCGAGATCGTCATGCTGGTCAGGATCATCAGTCCGCCCATGGTCGGCGTGCCGCGCTTGGCGAGGTGCGTTTGCGGACCGTCGGCGCGGATCGGCTGCCCCTTGCCCTGGCGGACGCGCAACCAGCCGATGAAGCGCGGCCCGATGATCAGCCCGATCAGCAACGCGGTCGCCACCGCCGCACCCGAGCGGAAGGTCTGGTAACGGACCAGGTTGAGAACGTGCGGGAAACCCAGCGCCTGCGCGATCCAATACAGCATTATACTTTCCCGCCGGCGAGCGCTGCGACCACCGCAGACAACCCGACCCCGTTCGAACCCTTGATGAGAACCGCGTCGCCCGCTTCGAGTGTCGCCGTCAGGCGGTCGCGCGCGGCAGCGGCGTCGGGCACATGGACGATTTCGACCTGGCCCTCAAGCGCTTCGGCGAGCGGCTCCATCTTTTCGCCGACGAGAATGACCAGCTCGACGCCAGCGTCACGAACCGGGCCGGCGAGGGCGGCGTGATAGCCGTCCGATTTGTCGCCGAGTTCACGCATTTCGCCGAGAACCGCGATCTTCCGCGCCGCCTCTTCTTCGCCGAGCACCGCAAGCGTCACCCGCATCGACGCCGGATTGGCATTGTACGCCTCGTCGATCACCAACGCGCGGCCGCCTTTCACCTCGACCGAGAAGCGGGCGCCGCGTCCGGCAAGCCCGCCGAGATCGGCAAGCGCCAGCCCGGCCAGCGCGAGATCGCCGCCGACCGCGTCGACCGCAGCCAGCACGGCCAGCGAATTGGATACCCAATGCTTCCCGGGTTGCGCGACGGTGTAGCTGAGCTCGCGCTCGCCGACCCGAGCGGTGACGAAGGTGCCGCCATTGGCCGCCTTGACCGCTTCGATCGCGCGGACGTCGGCGCCCTCGTCGATCCCGAAGGTGACCGTGCGCGCAGCATGCGGCGCGGCGGCCGCGGCCAGGCGATCGCGATGCGGGCTGTCATAGGGAATGATCGCGACGCCGTTCGGCTCAAGGCCCTGGAAAATCTCGCCCTTGGCGTCGGCGATCGCGCTTTCGTCGGGGAAGAATGCGGCGTGCGCTGGCGCGATCGCGGTGACGATTGCGACATGCGGCCGCACCAGGGTCGTCAGATGTGCGAGTTCGCCGGGATGGTTCATCCCCATCTCGAACACGCCGTAATCGACCTCGGCCGGCATCCGCGCCAGGCTGAGCGGCACGCCGGTATGGTTGTTGTAGCTCTTGACCGAGCGATGCGCCGACTTGGCCGGCGAACGGTCGAGCGCGGCGAACAAGGCCTCCTTGGTGCCCGTCTTCCCCGCCGATCCGGTTACTCCGACGATTCTCGCCGACGTCCTGGCGCGCGACGCCTTGGCCAGCGCTTCCAGCGCCGCGAACGTGTCCGACACCCGGACATTGGGGTGCGGCGTATCCTGGCTGACGATCGCGCCGGCGGCGCCGCGGTCAAACGCTTGGTCGAGGAATTTGTGGCCATCGGTGGTCTCACCGGTCAGCGCGACGAACAGGTCGCCCTGCCCCACTTCACGCGAATCGAAGGTGACGCCAGAAACGTCGAACGCCGCCGAAGCGGCGCCGTTGGTGGCTGTCGCGATGTCGGCCGATGTCCAGAGCGTCATTGCGCTCCTCCGGCCAAACGAGGTGATCGAAAGAGGGTGATTGCGAGGAAAGTGGCAAGCATCCCCTCCTCTAACCGGGCAGCCCGGTTTTGGCCACGCGTCACGCCGCCGCCTCCTCGCGCGCTACACTCACGTCGTCGAATGGCAGCACCAGGTCACCGACAATCTGGCCCTGTTCGTGCCCCTTGCCGGCGATCAGCACGATGTCCTCGGCGCCCGCCTGGCCGACGGCATAAGCGATGGCCGACCGGCGGTCGCCGATCTCGATTGCCCCCGGCGCGCCCTTGAGCACTTCGGCGCGGATCGCCGCCGGATCTTCGCTGCGGGGATTGTCGTCGGTGACGATCACCAAATCGCCGTAGCGCACGGCGATCTCTCCCATCAGCTCGCGCTTGCCGTGATCGCGGTCGCCGCCGGCGCCGAACACGACGATCAACCGCCCGGCAGTGTGCGGCTTGAGCGCGGCGATCGCCGCTTCCAGCGCGTCGGGCGTGTGCGCATAGTCGACATAGACCGGCGCCCCGGTTCGCGTGATCACCGCGCGCTCGAGCCGTCCGCGTACCGGCTGCAACCGCGCGAGATTGGCGATGGTCTGGACAACGTCACCGCCGGTCGCGATCACCAGCCCGGCCGCGGTCAGCGCATTGGCGGCCTGATAGGCGCCGATCAACGGCAGCGTGACCTTGAGTTCGCGATCCTCGGCCTCGATCACCAGGCCCTGGCCGAGTAAGGTCGGATCGCGGCTGACCAGCCGAAGCGCGCCGCCGCGTTCGCCGACCGTGACGAGGCGCTGGCGTCTCGCATGCGCGAGATCGACGACGCGCGCGGCCTGCGGATCGTCGGCCCAGACGACGGCGGTCCCGTCGGGATCGAGCACTTCCGAAAACAGCCTGAGCTTCGCCGTAAAATAAGCGGCCATGTCGCCATGATAATCGAGATGGTCGCGGCTGAGATTGGTGAAGGCCGCGGCGATCACCTTCAGCCCCTCCGTGCGATATTGCGACAGGCCGTGGCTCGACGCCTCGAACGCGACATGGGTGACGCCCTCGCGCGCGAGCCCGGCGACGTTCGACAGGAAAGTGACGACGTCGGGCGTGGTCAGGCCGGTCGAGACGCTATCGTCCGAGGTCGTTACGCCTAGCGTCCCGATCGACGCGGCATGATGCCCCGCCATCCGCCACAATTGGCGCGTCATCTCGACCGTTGAGGTCTTGCCGTTGGTGCCGGTGACCGCGACCACCGTTTCGGGAAACGGCGCGAAGAATTGCGCGGCGAGATGCGCGAAAGCCTGGCGCGGATTGTCCGAGGCGATGTGCAGCGCCCCGTCGACGGCGACGTCCGGACGCGCGACAACGGCGATCGCGCCTGCCGCGACCGCAGCCGGGATGAAGTCCTCACCATTGACGCGATTGCCCTCGAACGCGCCGAAGATCGTGCCTGGCGCGACCTTGCGATGGTCGATCGCGAAGCCGGTGACGCTGGCGTCGCCCCCGCCCGTCACCAGCCCGCCGAGTTTCATTCGGGATCCGCCATCGTCTGCGGCTTTTCCCCGGGCCGGTGCCAGATCAGCGGCATCAGCTCGTCGACATTGATGTCGCGCGAGGGGTCCGGCATCACGCCGAGCATCGGCCCGGCACGAAGGATGAAACGGCTGACCACGGGCGCAGCGGTATAAGCGGCTGTGGTCACGGCTGCGACGGGCGAATCGAGCATCACGATCACCACATAGCGCGGTGCGTCCATCGGGAAAGCCGCCGCAAAGGTCGAGACGTTGGCTTTCTTCGAATAACCGCCGCCGGTCGCCACTTCGGCGGTGCCGGTCTTGCCGCCGACGCGGAAACCAGGTGCCTCGGCGTTCTTGCCGGTACCTGCGGTGACGACGAGGCGAAGCAGCTGGCGCAGGCGATAGCTGGTCTGCTCGCTGATCACCCGGCGGCCGGGCACGTCAGCGCCGGGCTGCACCTTCATCAAGGTCGCCGGGTGCCATACGCCGCCATTGACCAAGGCGGCATAAGCGGCGGCGAGGTGAAGCGGCGTCACCGCGATGCCGTGGCCGAAGCCCGCGGTCATCGTCGTCACGCGGCTGAATTTCTGCGGGAACAATGTCCGGCCCCGCGCCGGCAGTTCGAACGGCATCGGCTTGTCGAAGCCCATCGCGCGGAACATCGCCGACAATTTGTCGCCGCCCATTTCGTCCGCGATACGCGCGGTGGCGATGTTGGACGAATGGATCAGCGTTTCGGGAATGTTGAGCCAGCGGCCTTCGCCGTCGTGGTCGTGGATCTTGAACCCGTCGATCTGCAGCGGCTGGGTCGCGTCGAAGCGCCGCGCCATCGAGGTGACGGTGCCGCTGTTGATCGCTGCCGCCATGGTGATCGGCTTGAAGGTCGATCCGAGTTCATAGGCCGCGCTGGTAACGCGGTTGAAAAACGGACCGGGAAGCTGCTTGCCATCGGCGCCGAGCGCAGGCTTCGGCGCGAGTCCGGGATTGTTGGGATTGAAGGTCGGGAAGGACGCCAGCGCCATGATCTCGCCGGTGCGAACGTCGAGCACGACCCCCGCCCCACCCTTGGCCTTGAGCGTGGTGACGGCTTGGCCGAGCTCATTCTCCAGCGCCGACTGCGCGCGCGCGTCGATCGACAGCGCGACGGGCTTGCCGGCAGTGTCGGGCGAGGTCAGCCGCTGATCGAGCGCGCGTTCCATCCCGCTCGCGCCCTTATTGTTGACGTCGAGAAACCCGAGCACCTGCGCGCCGAGTTCCGACTGCGGATAGAGCCGCTGCTGCTGGCGTTCGAACACGATCGCCGGCTCGCCGATCGCGTTGACCTCGGTGACCAGCGACGCCGAGGCGTCGCGTTCGATATAAGTGAACCTGGTGCCCTGCAGCTTGCCGTAAATCTGGTTTTCGTCGAGGCCGAGGATATTGGCCAGACGCTGCGCAATCTCGCGGCGATCGCCTAGGATCTGGTCGGGATGAATACCGATCGCCCAGGCGTCGATCGTGCGCGCCAGCGGGTCGCCGTTACGGTCGACGATATCGCCGCGGATCACGCGGTCGGTCATTGTCGACGCGGTCGCGGTTCCCGCCGAAAACGCGAAAAAGCTGAGCTTGGCGACGACCACGCCGATCGCCGCGCCGTAGAGCAGCATCATGATCATCAACCGCTTTTGCGCGGTCGCACGGACCAGCGCGCGTTCGTCGGCAAGACGACGCGGCGCGACCGGCCGTGCGAGCAGATTGCTCATCGCGCGCCATCCTCCCGACGCGCGCCACGCGACAGCGAGCCCAACGTCGTATCGCTGAGCAGCTTGCGATCGAGCAACGCCACGGTAGCCGGCTTCGCCTTGATCGTCGTTTTGGCCGCGGCGAGCTGGAGCTTCGCCCCGACCGGCGCCGAGACCATTGCGACCGCCGCCTTCATCTTGGCTGGAGCAGCCGCCACCGGTGCGGCCGGTGCAGCGGCGACCGCCACTTCGGTCGGCGTCACAGGGGCGCTCGGGATGACCGCCGCGGCGGTCTGGACTTGCGGGCCGCCTGTCGGCGCTGGCGCGTTGAAATCGACCTGGGCGAGTTCGGCGTCGTTACGGATATATTGTCCGGCGGTCGGCGCCGACAGCTTGAGCGTGTCGCCGTTCCAGCGCTGCAGTTGCGCGAAGCTGGCGCGCGTGTCGAATTCGGTTTCGAGCGCGGTGATGTCGCGCTGCGTCCGCGCGATCGAGGATTCGATCGCCGCGAGCTTGTTGCGTTCCGCCGCTACGCGCGATGACATGAGGTAACAGCCGAGGATCACGCTCACACAGAGCACGAACCAGCCAAACCAACGAAATCGATGCGCCACAACCATCATATTTCTCCCGCAACCCAGGCTGCCGACGCGGTCCGCCTGGCCACACGCAAGGTCGCCGAGCGAGCACGCGGGTTCCGCGCCAGCTCGGCGTCACTGGGGCGCACCGCGCGCCCGATCATTTCGAATGTCGCCTCGGCCGGAGCGGCTTGAGGCGGCAGATGCCGCGAACCCGACGGCATCGCGCCGCTCCGTTCGCGCAGAAAATGCTTCACCAGCCGGTCCTCCAGGCTGTGGAAGGTCACCACGGCCAGCCGCCCACCGGGCTTGAGCACACGCTCCGCCGCGGCGAGACCATCGGCCAGCTCGCCGAGCTCCCGGTTGATATGAATCCGCACGGCCTGGAAGGTCCGCGTCGCCGGATCCTTCTTGTCGTGCGGTTTATGGCCTAGCGCCTTCCTCACTACCGTCGCGAGTTCGGAAGTCCGCGTAAGGGGTCTTGCGGAGACGATCGCCCGGGCAACGCGGCGCGAACGGGGCTCTTCGCCATAGAGATAGAGGACATCGGCGATGTCGCTCTCATCGGCATTGTTGAGGAAATCGGCGGCGGTCTCGCCCGACTGGCTCATCCGCATGTCGAGCGGCCCGTCGCCCTGGAACGAGAAGCCGCGCTCGGCCTGGTCGAGCTGCATCGACGACACGCCGATATCCATCACCACGCCGTCGACTGGGGTGAGGCCACGGACATCGAGTTCGGACTCGAGCGCGGAGAATGGCGCCTCGACGAGCGTTAGCCGCCCGTCCGACTCCGCGACCATCTCCTCACCGCCGGCGATCGCATCGGGGTCGCGGTCGAACGCGACCACCTCAGCGCCAGTGGCGAGGATCGCCCGAGTGTAACCGCCGGCGCCGAAGGTCGCATCGACATGGCGCTCTCCCGGGGTGGGGCGGAGAGCGTCGATTACCTCATCGATGAGCACCGGAATATGGGGGGTGGGCGTGCTCACAGGAGACCCTTCTCCTGCATGAGGTTGCGGCAGATACGCTTGAGGACGGGGGCAGCCTGGTCGTCGGTCGCGGCGAGAAGGGTGTGGGGATCCCACATCTCGAAATGCGTCAGCGACCCGTAGAAGAAAGCGTGCTTGGCGATGCCGGCCTCTTCCTTCATCCAGTTGATGATGACGGCGCGGCCAGTGCTGTCGAAACCGACTTCCTCGGCACCGCCGGCAATGACGCGAAGGACGTTGAAGGCGGGGTCGTTATCGCCCGCCGCGGCCTTGGCCAGCTTCGAGTCGACATAGCCTTGGTCGTAGGCGATCAGGCACTTCGCCTCGGGGTGCTGACCCATGAGGACGAACGGACCTTTCTTGAACCGCTCGGGCGGCGTGTTGTCGATGACGGCGTCGCGGAACTTGGCGGGTATGGAAACGCGGTTCTTGTCATCGACAAGCTGCAGCGCTGTTCCCGTATAGATACTCCCAGCCACCGTTCGCCCCGAACCAGACATGCGTTTCCCCGTTCGCGGAACGAGCCCTCGCTCGCGCCGCGGTGATCAGAATCAACGGGTAAAAACGCCCCACTTCCGGAGACTGGCGTATCAAGCCACCGGATGGGATTCAATGGGAATTTTTGGTGTTTGATGGGCCAAAATTGGCCACGTTTGGCTAAGCTATTCCAAACACTATGAAAGTTTCTTTAACCATAGCCTGCCCTTCTGGTGCTTGAAGGCACCGGCAAGGGCTTGAAAAGTTGGAATCCGCCCGACTCAGCCGCGCTTTGGGATGATTTCCCATCGCTTCCCGGCAGGGAGGCGGACATCAGTGCTTGGCGGGAGTGGGCGATGCCGCCGGAGCGACGCCCATTTCGGCGAGCGGCTCGCTCGTCGCGGTATCGATTGGAGCGGTGCTGTTCGACGCGGCGAGATTGGCGGCAACATCGACCTTGGGCGCGCCGACCGCATTGAGCGGACGTTCCCGGCTGACGATCGCGAACAGGGTCGCGGCGATGCCGATCATCAGCAATACCGCCGCGAGGCCGATCATGCCGACCTTCACCCGCTGCATCGTTTGAATGTTGTCGCGAACCAGTGTTTTCATACTTGTGTGGCATTTATGTAACGCATCGCGAGGCGTTTGTCGACCTTGCTGGTGCCACGGCCTACCGCATCAGGCGGGAACCAATCCCTTGGATGCCAACCAGTCGTTGTTGTAGAGCGTTGAAAGGTAGCGGAATCCCGTGTCGCACAGGATCGTCGCGACTCTGCTGCCCGGGCCCAATTGTTTCGCCAGCGCGACGGCACCGGCGACATTGATCCCTGACGACAGGCCCAGGCAAAGCCCCTCTTCGTCGAGCAGGCGCCTGACCCAATGATATCCTTCGGCGTCCGAAATGCGGAATTGGGTGTCGACCGGCGCGCCTTCCAGATTGGCGGTGATCCGCGCCTGGCCGATCCCCTCCGCGACCGACGATCCTTCGCTGTGGAGTTCGCCACAGGCATAATAAGAATATAGCGCGGCGCCATCGGGATCGCTCAGCGCGATCGTTACCTTCTCGTCGTGCGACTTGAGGCCGAGGCCAACGCCGGCCAGCGTTCCGCCCGTCCCCACCGCGCAGGTGAACCCGTCGATCCGCCCGTCCATCTGCTCCCAGATCTCCTCGGCGGTGCCGACGATATGCGCCTTGCGATTGGCGATATTGTCGAACTGATTGGCCCAGATCGCGTTCGGCGTCTCTTCGGCGATGCGCCGGCTGGTGTGCACGAAATGGCCTGGGTTCGAATAGGGCGCGGCCGGCACCAGCACGAGTTCGGCGCCGAGCGCGTGCAGCGTGTCCATTTTCTCGCGGCTCTGCGTCTCGGGCATGACGATGATCGTCTTGTAGCCCTTGGCATTGGCGACCAGCGCCAGTCCGATACCGGTATTGCCCGCTGTCCCCTCGACGATCGTGCCGCCGGGCGCAATCAGTCCACGCTCCTCGGCATCCTGGACGATGAACAGCGCGGCGCGATCCTTCACGCTGGCGCCGGGATTGGCGAATTCGCATTTGCCGAAGATTTCGGCGCCAGCCGCCTCGCTTGGCCCCTTGAGGCGGACGAGAGGGGTATGGCCGATGAGCGACAGGGTGTCGGGCGTGATGGGCATGGTGTCCTAGATAAACCGGCGCGCGGCGCGGGCAAGCAATCGCTGCTGCGCGGGAGGCAATTCCTTGTTGTGCGTGTGTCCTCTTCTCCCCTTGTGGGAGAACGACAGCGCAGCCTGGCAGCGCGCCGCCTAGGTTGAGAATGCAGATAATAGTTGTTCTTAAAGCGATCCAATTCCAAAGCTCGTCATCCCAGCGAAA
>NZ_BCYU01000114.1 GCF_001598355.1 Sphingomonas asaccharolytica NBRC 15499 | reverse complement strand
CGGCGGCTGCTGCTCGCCCGGCGCCTGGCGCACGAAGCCGCCGGGGCCGACCGAGCGCAGGATCGGCTGCGGCGGCGAGTCGGGAGCAGGGGTACCAAGCGTAGCTGAGGGTATTGCCGCGGCTGACGGTGCTGCTGGCGCCGCGGCTGGTGCGGGAGCAGGCGCCGGCGCTGGGCGCGGTGCCTCTGCTATCGGCGGCGCGGCTCTCTTGACCGGCGCGGGAGCAGGGGCTGCCGACGCGCTGTCGTCATTGGGCTTCACGGGCGATGGGCGCGATTGCAGGCCGAGGCGATGCGCCTTGCCGATCACCGCGTTGCGGCTGACATCGCCCAGCGCCTCGGCGATCTGGCTCGCCGTCATGCCCTTTTCCCACATCGTCCTCAGCGTATCGATGCGGTCGTCGGTCCAGCTCATTCACATTCCTTCCAAAACGTCACCGGACGGTTGCGGGGCATCGCGTCAGCGCCTACCTGCGTGGCCGATGGACGCGCCCACCACTTCCGGTGAGAAAATCACTGTTATGGCACCCCCCGGTGTTCCGGTGATCCGGAGCGTGAACTGGGGTGGCCTGAGAACCCTCTATGTGAAGGAGGTGCGCCGTTTCTTCAAGGTGCACCTGCAGACGATCTGGGCGCCGGCCGCCACAACGTTGCTGTTTCTGGTCGTTTTCACGGTCGCGACGGGCGCCAAACGCCCTGTGACGGTCGGCGGCGTCGACATTCCGTTCGGCGATTTCATCGCGCCTGGCTTGATCATCAGCCAAGGCATGATGGGGCCGGCCTTCGCCAATGCCAGTTTCTCGCTGCTGGTCGGCAAGATCCAGGGCACGATCGTCGATTATCTGATGCCGCCTTTGTCGACGATGGAATTGCTCGCCGCTTTGGTCGGTGGGGCGATGACGCGAGCGTTCATCGTCGGCTTCATCGTCTGGGCGGCGATGGCGCTCTACGGCATCGGGGTCTGGCCGCAGCATTTGTGGGCAGTGGTCTGGTTCGGATTCCTCGGGGCGGCGTTCCTGTCGCTGCTCGGCGTGCTGACCTCGATCTGGGCCGACAAGTTCGACCATGCCGCGGCGGTGACCAATTTCGTCATCGTGCCGCTCGGGCTGTTATCGGGCACCTTCTATTCGGTCGATCGCCTGGCACCTGCGTTCCGCGCATTCAGCCATGCCAACCCGTTCTTCTACATTATCTCGGGTTTTCGCTACGGCTTCCTCGGCACCGCCGATTCGCCGGTGCTGATCGGCAGCGCGGTGGTGTTCGGCCTGGACGTCGTGTTGGCGCTGGCCTGTTATTGGCTGCTCAACAAGGGCTGGAAGATCAAGTCCTGACCGGTCCCCGTTGTGGCGTTTGGCCGGCCTGCGTGAACGCCGTCTGACGCGGCCATTCAGCCCGCACGCAACATCCCACTGCTACCGCGCGTTATGATCCCACCCAGTGGAGTTCCGGTAATGCGCATTCTGTTGATATCGGCGGCGAGTCTCGCCGTCCTGAGCGCCGCGCCCGCGACGGCGCAATCCTATAATCCCAATTATTCGGACAGTTACGGTAACGGTTATGCCCGTCGCTCGGTGCCGACGCCGTACCAGGTCCGTTCGATGATCGATGCCGCCCAAAGCCGCGGCGAGCTTTCGGACGATCAGGCGAGCAATCTGCGCGAACAAGCCGATGACCTGGTGCGGCTGGATCGCCGCGCCCAGCGTGACGAAGATGGCAATGTGCGCCGCGATCTCACGCGCCGGACTTTTGCGCTGCTGCGCGATCTGCGCGAGGCGCGCGGCGACTCGGGCAATGACTACGCCTATCGTGGCCGATCGACGGACTATCCGCCCGCTTATGGCTCCACGCCTCAGGGCGGCTATGACAGCGCCCGACGTGCGCCCGGCGACGATGACCAGCCTTATTCGTCCGCGCCGGACGATTCGTATCGCAGCACGCCCCGGGCGAACGATCCGTACAATAGATCGCCGTCCTCCGGTCCTGGCCATACCGCGCCGGAGAATTACGATTCCTATCGCGCGCCGTCGCTAAACGAGGACGCCGATCGATCGACGCCACCGGCCGGCGAGCCGTACGGCACAGCGCCGACGCCCAATGACGATCAGGGCTATGACGACCCCAACGGCCAGGACGACAGCATGACGCCGTCTGACGACGGTATCTACCGGCCGCGCAACAACTGATCTGCTGCGGGCGGCGGCTTGCCCGCCGCCCGCTTCATCCGAGCGAGTCCGCCACCGCGTTCAGCGCTGCGGCGGGATCGTCCACGATCGGATCGCCGTGTGAGACGATCACTCGCTTGAGCTCGGGGATCGCCGCCCAGTCGCGGAGCTGACGCGCCAGCGCGGCCTGGTCGGCGATCATCATCCGCTTGACCACGCGGGGCACGCGCGGGCCCGACACGCCGAACCCCATCAGCCGCGCCATGATGTTCGCGCCTAGCCCGTGCGGGTGGCGGACATGGCCGATCACGTCGTTGACGATGAGAGTGACGCCCGAGGCGCGGCGTACCTTCAGCGCGAATTCGTCCTCCTTCGCGCCGGCCACGGTCATGAAGGCAAGGTCGGGGTCGCCGATAATGTCGTCGGTCGCGTCGACCGGCACCACCTCTTCGACCGCCGATCGCGCGCTCGGCGGCGCCAATACCTTGATCGACGGATAGCGCGCCTTCCAGATCTTCGCGTCGAGCCGGTGCGCGCGGTTGGGTACGATCAGGAAACTCGGCGCCCCCAATCCCTCGATCCGGGCCATCTCCGCGGTGTCGAGCGCGATCGCGCTCCAGATCGCGGTGCGCTTGCCGCCAAGGCCGATTACCGTCATCCGCCGCGGGAAATTGCCGAGCGGCATCGGAATATCACCGGCGACCGTGAGCAGGGCCTCGTCGATCGTTTCGATCTGTCCATGGGGTAGGACGATCCAGTTGTCATGCACCTTGGGCATGGTGCTCTCAACCCACGTCATGGCCTATTCGATCCGGTGGTGTTGACGCTCCATGGCGCTACCAAGTAAATGCCCGTTCCGGGCGGTCCGGATGGGCCGCCCTTTTTGCTTTTTTGCAACTGAAGGAGGCCATCGCCGTGACCATCACTCCGCTCATGCCCGTCTATCCGCGGTGCGGGGTGCGTCCGGTCCGAGGCGAGGGCTGCTATCTGATCGGCGAGCGCGGCGAGCGCTATCTCGATTTCGCCGCCGGCATCGCGGTCAACGCGCTTGGCCACGGCCATCCCAAGCTGACCAAGGCGATCGCCGACCAGGCCGCCACCCTGATGCACGTGTCGAACCTGTACGGGTCGCCGCAGGGTGAGAGCCTGGCGCAGCGCATCGTCGATATCAGCTTCGCCGACACGGTGTTCTTCACCAATTCAGGGGTCGAGGCGATCGAATGCGCGATCAAGACCGCGCGCCGCTATCACGACGTCAACGGCAATCCCGAACGCTACAAGCTGATCACCTTCAAGAACGCCTTCCACGGCCGTTCGCTCGGTGCGATCAGTGCCACCGACCAGCCCAAGATGCGCGATGGGTTCGAGCCGCTGCTGCCGGGCTTCGATTATGCCAGGTTCAACGACCTTGAAGGCGCGCTGGCGCTGATCGATGACGAGACCGCCGGCTTCATGGTCGAGACGGTGCAGGGCGAAGGCGGCATGACGGCGGGCACGCCCGAGTTCATCCAGGGCCTGCGCAAGGCGTGCGACGAGCGCGGCCTGTTGCTGATCCTCGACGAGATCCAGTGCGGTTACGGCCGTACCGGCAAGATGTGGGCCTATGAGCATTACGGCATCACTCCCGATATCATGACCGTTGCCAAGGGCATCGGCGGCGGCTTCCCGCTCGGTGCGTGCCTCGCCACCGAGGAAGCGGCCAAGGGCATGGTGATCGGCACGCATGGATCGACCTATGGCGGCAACCCGCTGGCGATGGCAGCGGGTGAGGCTGTGCTCGACGTGATGCTCGAGCCGGGCTTCCTCGAGCACGTGACCGCGATGGGTGACCGCCTCCGCGCGGCGTTCGAGCAGCTTATCCCCAACCATGACGATCTGTTCGAGGAAATCCGCGGCAAGGGTCTGATGCTCGGCATCAAGATGAAGGAGCTGGCGGTCAGCCGCGATTTCGTCGCGCATCTGCGCGACAATCACGGCCTGCTGACGGTCGCCGCCGGCGAGAATGTGTTCCGCGTGCTGCCGCCGTTGGTGATCGAGGAAAACCACATCGCCGAATGTATCGAGCGGCTGAGCGAAGGCGCGCGGACGTACGCCGCCGCCGCCGTGGCGGCGTGAAGATTTCCCTCTCCCTGTGGGAGAGGGAAGGGGCCCGCTCGGCGCAGCTGAGCGGGAAGGGTGAGGGCAGCCTCGTCCTCTCTGCCCTCACCCTTCCGCCGCTTCGCGGCTCCCTCCCGCATCAGGTAAACAGCGCCCCGCGCTGTTTAGGTCGTGCCGGGGGCATGACCGGCCTGATGCGCTCAAAGGGAGAGGGAATTTGACCCGCCACTTCCTCAACCTCGCCGACGCCGGCCCTGACGGCGTCGCCGCGATGCTGGCTGATGCGCTCGACCGCAAGGCGGCGCGCGCCGGCTGGCCCAAGGGCAAGGTCGACGCCGACGCGCCGCTCGCCGGGCAGGTGCTGGCGATGGTTTTCGAGAAGAACTCGACCCGTACCCGCTTCAGCTTCGACATGGCGATTCGCCAATTGGGCGGCACCAGCATCGTGACGGATGCCGGCCAGATGCAGCTTGGCCGCGGCGAAACCGTCGCCGATACCGCGCGCATCCTGTCGGGCTATGTCGACGCGATCATGATCCGCACCGACGACCACGCCAAGGTCGAGGAACTCGCAGCTTATGCCAGCGTGCCAGTGATCAACGGCCTGACCGATTATTCCCATCCGTGCCAGATCGTCGCCGACCTGCAGACGGTGATCGAGGCCGGCTATTCGTTACCGGGGCTTAAGGTGGCGTGGCTGGGCGACGGCAACAACGTGCTCACCTCGATGATGGAAGCGGCCGGACTGATGCAGTTCGACGTGGTCGCCGCCTGCTCGCAGGGATTCCAGCCGTCCGAAGCGGAAGTCGCGTTGGCCAACGGGCGCGCCAGGGTAGTTGGAACCGCCCGCGAGGCGGTGGAGGGCGCGGACATCGTCGTCACCGACACCTGGATCTCGATGGGGCAGGAGCATGCCGACACCAAGCTCGCGGCGATGATGCCGTTCCAGGTGACGAGCGAGTTGATGGCGGGCGCCAAGCCCGGTGCCAAATTCCTCCACTGCCTGCCCGCGCATCGCGGCGAGGAAGTGGTTGCCGAGGTGATCGATGGGCCGCAATCCCTGATCTGGCCCGAAGCGGAGAACCGGCTGCACGCCCAGAAATCGATCCTGCGCTGGTGCTTCGGGCAGATCGGTTGACCGCGGGCAGCGCGCTTCCCACATCCGTCATGCCGGCACACGTCGGCATCTCATGCAATTTGGCGCAACGCTGAACGCCAGAGACTCCAGCTTTGGTTGGGGTGACGAAGGATTGTTATGACCGGAGACGTTACCGACCTCGACCAGACGATCGGCTTCACCATTCCCGCTCGCCACGCGCGCGGCCGGTTGGTGCGGCTGGGGCCGGTGCTCGACGAGATTCTGGCGGCGCATGCCTATCCGCCGGCGATCGAACGGTTGCTCGCCGAGGCGCTGACCTTGACCGCGTTGATCGGCTCGACGCTCAAGGATCCATTGGGGGAGCTCACCATCCAGGCGCAGACCCAGGCGGGCGTGGTGAAGCTGCTGGTGTGCGATTATCGCGGCGGCGAATTGCGCGGCTATGTCCAGTTCGATGCCGACCGTCTGGCCGAGGCGCCCGAGGAGCCGACCCTATTCGCCTTGTTCGGCGAGGGATATCTGGCGATCACCTTCGATCTGGCGGGAACCGGCGAACGCTATCAGGGCATCGTTCCGCTCGATGGCGAAACGCTGGCCGAGGCCGCGGAGAGCTATTTCGCCCAGTCGGAGCAGATCCCGACGCTGATCAATTTCGGCGTCGCGCGCGATCGCGCCGGCCAACACGTCGCCGGTGGGCTGCTGCTGCAACATCTGCCGGAAGGCGAGATCGGGCGCGAGCGGCTGCATGTGCGGCACGACCATCCCGAATGGGAGCATGTCGCGATCCTGGGTCGGACGATGGGGGCGGACGAACTCACCGATGCGGCGATCCCGTTGGAAACGCTGATCTGGCGCCTATTCAACGAAGAAGAGGAAGTGCGCGTGCAGGCGCGGTCGGATTTCCGCAAGGGATGCCGCTGCGACCCCGCGTATATTGCCGGCGTGCTCGCCAAATTCACGCCCGAGGACCGGCGCGAGATGGCCGACGAGCATGGCATGATCAACGTCGATTGCGCGTTCTGTGCCAAGTCGTTTCCGGTGCCGGCGGAGTTGGCCGCGCCCTAGGTTCGTTTTCAGCTTTGCTGAGACAGACTCTAACGATTGTAACACTGCCCGCCCATCGCCACATTTGGACGGCAGAGGAGTGCGCATGGGGAAGGGGACGATCATCTTAGCCGCGTTTGCGGCCATGGCGGGTCTCGGCGCAGGCGTGGCGGTCGCAGCGGGGCCGGTCGCGCTCGACAGGCTCGCCCTGGGGCAATGGCAGTTGCACGAGATCGGCAGCGCCGACACGCCGCGGCAGATGTGCATGCACAATCCGCTGCAGATGGTTCAGCTGTTCCATCCGGGCGTGCAATGTACGCGCTTCACTATCGACGATGCGCCCGATCACACCACGGTCCACTATACGTGCCAGGGTCGCGGTTATGGCCGGACCACGATCACGCTCGAAAGCCCCACCTTGATTCGCCTCGATACACAAGGGATCGATCCGCTGGGGCAGCCGTTCGATATTGTCTATGAAGGCCGCCGGACGGGGGCCTGCGCGCCGCCGCCGGTCCGTTAAGGCCGTGTTTAGGGTCGGTGGATTATAGAGGTTAGTGTGCTCTTCGGGCACGTTTCCTCCCTGGAAAGACGCTTGGAAGCGTCAAGACTGGGCCGCCGCAAGGCGGCCCTCTTCTTTTGGTCCGGCTTGCGGTGGACGCCCTAACCTCCTAGCTCCCGCCCGATCATGGAAAATACATCGCCTTTGGCGGTCGCGCTGATCTCGGGCGGCCTCGATTCGATGGTTGCCGCGGCCTCGATGAAGGCCGCGGGCTATCGCCTGCTCGCGCTTTCGGTCGACTATAACCAGCGCCACCAGATCGAGCTTGCCGCGGCGCGGCGAATCGCCGGCACGCTGGGTGCGGAACGCCATGTCGTGCTGCCGCTCGATCTGCGTGCGTTCGGCGGTTCGGCGCTGACCGCGGAGATCGACGTGCCCAAAGATGGCGTCGGCAGCGACATCCCGGTCACCTATGTGCCAGCGCGCAACACGATCTTCCTCAGCTTGTCGCTCGGCTGGGCCGAAGCATCGGGCGCACGCGACCTGGTGATCGGCGTCAATGCACTCGATTATTCGGGCTATCCCGATTGCCGCCCCGAATTCGTCGCCGCGTTCGAGGAGATGGCGGCGCTCGCGACCAAGGCAGGAGTGGAGGGCGACCGTTTCCGTATCCACGCGCCGCTCCAACACATGACCAAGGCGGATATCGTGCGCGAAGGCACGCGGCTCGGGCTTGATCTCGGGATGAGCTGGTCGTGCTACGATCCGGCGCCCGGCGGCGTGCATTGCGGCTTGTGCGACAGCTGCCGGCTGCGCGGCAAAGGGTTCCAGGAAGCCGGCATTCCCGACCCGACGCGCTACGCCGTCTGACGATGAGCTACGCGGTCAAGGAGATGTTCCTCACGCTCCAGGGAGAGGGCGTGAATGCCGGTCGGCGCGCGGTGTTCATCCGTTTCGCCGGATGCAATCTATGGTCGGGACGTGAACGGGATCGCGCGACCGCAATCTGCCGCTTCTGCGACACCGATTTCGTCGGCGTCGATGGCGAGGGAGGGGGGCGGTTCGCCGACGCCGCCGCGCTGGCGGAGGCAGCGGCGGGCTTTTGGGGCGAGGAGCGCGAGGAGCGCTTCTGCGTGCTGACCGGTGGCGAGCCGATGCTCCAGGTCGACGATACTTTGGTCGACGCGCTGCACACGGCCGGGTTCACCATAGCGATCGAAAGCAACGGTACGCTTGCCGTCCATCCCGGCCTTGACTGGGTCTGCATCAGCCCCAAGGCGGGGAGCGAGGTGGTCCAGCGATCGGGCGACGAGCTGAAACTGGTCTGGCCGCAGCCGGGTACCGATGTCGACGTGCTGGAAACTTGGGATTTCGCCCATCTGCTCGCGCAGCCGCTCGACACCGGATCGGTCGAAGGCAATGCCGCGACTGAGGCTGAGGCGATCGCCTTGGTCATGGCCCGACCGCGCTGGCGCCTGACGCTGCAGGCGCACAAGCGGCTTGGCTTGCGGTAGGGTTGTAACTCAGCGCTTCTTCTTGGCGCTGCTGCCGCAATAGGTCGCGCTATAGCGCCCCTTGCGCCAGCAATCGGGCTGGAAATCAGGCAGGAACAAATAGGTCCGAGTGTAGAACGCACGCGGGAATTGCTGTTCGCCATAGGGGATTAGGCTGTTGCGCAGCTCACGCATGTACCTGGTCGCGACATCGCCCAGCTGCCCGCGCGGCGCGAAGATCACTTCGCGGCCGATCTTGCTGGCAGTCTGGCAGAAGCCATATTGCGCGGCGACCGTCGCGAAAGCCGAATAAGTGCGCGTGCCGAAACGGTCGAACGCCGTCTGCCCCGCCGCCTTGGTCTTGGAAGTGCGGACGAAATAGCCGTTGATCGCTTCGAGCGAGGCTTTGAGCTCGGCCGAATGGTCGCGCAGCATCGCATTATAATTATCGACCGTCAGCAGCATCGGCGCGAAATCGCATTGCAACGCCGCGACATTGAGCGCGGCACGCATGTTCCACACCAGCCCGGCGCGCACTTCGGCCGGCGTCGCGCCCGGCAAAGCCATCCCCATTTCGGGTTCGGCACCGGTCACTGTCGCACCGCTGAAATCATAGGATTTCAGGAAAAACTGCGCCGATGCCGGCGATCCGGCGAACAGGCCGGCGGCGAGCGAAAGACTCGCCATGATACGCACGATTTTCATCCTCGTCCCTTCTCGCGCCCCCTGCGCAGGCACTTTCCTACGGTGATTTTCCTGCGCGCCCAAGAGGTTTCGGTGTGTTTAAGTTCGCGGAATCAGCGCCACGAATCGAAAGGGGCCGCCCGACGAACGGACGGCCCCTCGAAACCTAACCATCCGCCCGAAGGCGGACGACCAGACGAATTACATCGTCGTGTTGGTCGTGGTGGTGGTCGTGGTGTCGTTCGACATCATGTCGGTACCGTTCATGGCGCCGCCATCGACCGCAGTCATGTTGTCGGTGGTGGTCTCGTCAGTGACGTTCATGTCGGTGACATTGGTGGTGGTTTCGGTCTTGGTGCAGGCCGAAACCGCCAGGGCGGCGCCCGCGATCATGGTGCCGATCACGGCCTTCGAGATGAAAGAACGCATTTGGAAGCTCCCTAGATAGTGGATTTGGTCGGCTTTTCCGGCCTTATCACCCAAATCGAGGTGGACATTAGACACTAATCCGAAGTTGCTCAAGCCGCTTTTCGTGCGCGGAAAGCGCGTCCAGAAAGGCGGGCAGGTGAAGCGCCAATGCCGCGTCAAGTGCCTCAACCGCAATGGGTTTTCCAAGAGCGGCTGCGCTAGTCACGGCATAGTCGGCCAGGCCGCACGGCACGATTCCGCCAAAATGTGCGAGATCGGGGTCGAGGTTGATCGCGAAGCCGTGCAGCGTCACCCATCGTTTCACCCGCACCCCGATCGCGCCGATCTTCGCCTCCTCGGCGCCGTGCCCGGTCCAGATTCCGACGCGCCCCGATTCGGTCCGCGCCTCGATCCCGAAATCGCCCAGTGTCGCGATCAGCCAGTGTTCGAGCTCATGGATGAAGCAGCGCACGTCGCGCCCGCGGCGGTTGAGGTCGAGTACCAGATAGCCGACGCGCTGGCCGGGGCCATGATAGGTGTAACGCCCGCCACGCCCGGTCTGGACGACGGGAAAGCGCGGGTCGATCAGTTCGGCGGGATCGGCGCTGGTGCCTCCGGTATAGACCGGCGGGTGCTCGAGCAGCCAGACGAGCTCGCGCGCCTCG
>NZ_BCYU01000113.1 GCF_001598355.1 Sphingomonas asaccharolytica NBRC 15499 | reverse complement strand
GCCGCGTGGCGGCCCGAGCCGATCGCGCCGACGCCAACCTTATGGGACGAACCGCAAGGCGAGACACTGACTATGTCGCGCCTGCCCTCGGCGGTGTTCGAACGTCGGCCCAGCTTCAGCGCGCCGCCGCCGCTGGCGCGCGCGGAGCCGGCGTGGGCGCCCCCGCCGGACACTGTCGCTCATCCCCTCGGCGTCGCGCGGGGCCAGGTGGCGAAGACCTATATCGTCGCCGAAGCCGAAGACGGCCTGGTGCTGGTCGACCAGCACGCCGCGCATGAGCGCCTAGTCCTCGAACGCATGCGCGCCGCGCTCGCCGGCGGCAAGGTCGCGGCGCAGGCATTGCTGCTGCCCGAAGTGATCGAACTCGACGAACCCGCTTGCGACCGGCTCGAGGCGCGGATCGAGGAACTGGCCGAGCTCGGCCTCGACCTCGAACGTTTCGGCCCGCGCGCGATGCTGGTCCGCTCGACGCCGGCGCTGTTGGGGCAGGGGGACGTCACCGGCCTCGTCACCGATCTCGCCGACGAACTCGCCGCGTTCGACGAGGCGCTGAGCCTTAAAGAACGCCTCGACCACGTCGCCTCGACCATGGCCTGCCACGGCTCGGTCCGCGCCGGTCGCGTCCTGTCGGTCGCCGAGATGAATGCGCTACTCCGCGAGATGGAGGTGACCCCGCATTCTGGCCAATGCAACCATGGCCGCCCGACCTGGGTGAAGCTCGCGCATGGCGATATCGAGAAGTTGTTCGGGCGGAAGTGACCAGTACGTCTTGAAGTAACTGTCTCGCCGGAGGCGATTTGGAGTCGAAACGCACCTAACCGTGGGGGCGCTGCCTTCCGGTCACGGGGTGATCTCGCCTTGCATGACCGCCACGCAAGAACCGCGCAATGTCGCGACGATCCCTTCCGGCGTGCGACGTGCCTCGACTTGCAACAGGCTAGCCCTGCCCATCTCGACGCCTTGGTGGATATCGAAGCGACTGGCCTGCGCTTCGGGGTCGAGCGACAGTAGCAGGCAGGCGAGCGGCGCATTGGCGCTGCCGGTGGCGGGGTCTTCCCACGTCCCGGACAGGGGGGCGAACATCCGGGCGCGGAGAACCTGACCGTCCCTGGAATAAACGTGGAGCGCGAAACGGTCGCCGAATTGTGGATAGGCGTCACGCGCTTCTCTGAACGCTGCGAGCGAGGGATCGCTTCCCGACAGTGCTTCGGCCGTCAATTCGGCGATGATGAAGGGATTGCCGTTCGACGCCGCGATCGGAAGATGGTGCTTCGTTACTACAGCCGCGGGGTCGAGTTGAAGTGCGCGAGCGACGACCTCGGGCGCGACAACGTCCCCCAAGCTCAACGGCTGGGGCGCGACGACGCTCGCGCCGACCGGCGCGCCCTCGCCGTTGCGGTGGATGTCGACCTGTACGATCCCTGCGGGCACTTCGAACACTGCTTTGACCAGCTCGGGGCGTTGGCTTGCGAGGACGAAGGCGGTGCCGACCATCGGATGACCGGCGAACGGCATTTCGGCGGTACGATTGAAGATGCGCACCCGGGCGGTGTGGGCGGGATCGGACGGCGCCACGACGAAGGTCGTCTCACTCAGGTTGAACTCGGCCGCCACGGCCTGCATCGTGCGATCGTCGAGCGCGTCGGCACTGACGACAACGGCCAGCGGATTTCCGCCGAAACGCGTGTCCGTGAACACATCGACGGTGAAGAATGGCAATGTCGACATGGCGTCGTCCCGATCCGGTGCGTGGGCGAATTTTCTATGCGGCCACGTATCCTCGGCAGCCGCGAGGAAAAGGTTCCGCGCTCAAAGAAAAACTTTTCCGTTCATCTTCTGGAAACTTCGTGACCTCGTACGCATTTTCAGTAGCGCGAAAGATTGCTGATGGACTGGAATTTACCGTGAAGGTGCTGCCGTTCGTTTTTGCGCTGGTTCCGCTGGTGGCGGTCGTGAGCGCCTGTGTTTCGACGTACTGAAATCCCCCCGTCGGTACGTCGCTAGCCGACCCTCCCTCCCCCCGAAGGGTCGCAAAGAAAAGGGCCGCCCGGGATTTCCCGGACGGCCCTTTTTCTATGCCCGAAGCCGGAAAGGCTCAGCCTTCCGAAGCTTCCTCGGCAGCCGGCGCAGCAGCGTCGGCGGCAGGCGCCTCGGCAGTCGCGCCCGGCTCGGCGTTGGGATCGTAATCCTCGGTGAACCCGGTGACCTCGCGGCCTTCCTCGAACATCTGCGCCATGACGTCGACGCCCTTCGACTGCATCTCGGCCTCTTCGGGCGAGCGGGCTACGTTGACCTTGACGGTCACGGCGACCTCGGGGTGCAGCTGGACCTTCACGTCATATACGCCGATCGCCTTGATCGGCTTGGCGAGCACGACCGCCGACTTGGCGACCTTGTGGCCATCGGCTTCGAGCGCTTCGACCAGATCGCGAACCGCGACCGATCCGTAGAGCTGACCGGTGTTCGACGACTGACGGATCAGGGTGATCGCCACGCCATCGAAATTCTTGGCTTCCTTCTCGGCATCGGTCCGGCGCGACGCATTGTCGGCCTCGATGCGAGCGCGGTTCGATTCGAACACCTTGCGGTTGGCTTCGTTGGCGCGCAGCGCCTTCTTGTTCGGCAGAAGGTAGTTACGGGCAAAGCCGTCCTTGACCTTCACGACATCGCCGATGGCGCCGAGCTTCTCGACGCGCTCCAGCAAAATAACGTCCATTGCGGGCGCTCCTTACTTAACGAGGTAGGGCAGCAGGCCCAGGTGACGGGCGCGCTTGATGGCCTGGGCCAGCTCGCGCTGCTTCTTCGCGCTCACCGAAGTGATGCGCGAGGGGACGATCTTGCCGCGCTCGGAAACGAAGCCCTGCAGCAGCCGGACGTCCTTATAGTCGATCCGGGGGGCGTCCTTCGCGGAGAACGGGCAGCTCTTGCGGCGGCGGAAAAAGGGTCGTGCCATAGTCGTTGCTCCTTATTCGCCGTCGAAACCGCCGCGGGGTCCGCGGTCGTTGCGATCGCCGCGCTCGCTGCGACGTTCGCGATCACGCTCATTCTTGCGCATCATCACCGACGGGCCGGTCTCGAGCTCGTCGACCTTGACGGTCATGTAGCGGATCACGTCTTCGTTGATCTGGGTCTGGCGCTCCAGCTCAGCGACGACCGAACCCGGTGCGTCGATCTCAAGCATCACGTAATGCGCCTTGCGGTTCTTCGCGATGCGATAGGCCAGGCTGCGCAGGCCCCAGGTCTCGGTCTTGACGACCTTGCCCTGATTGTCCTCGATGATCTTGGTGGCGGCTTCCGCCAGTGCGTCCACTTGCGCTTGTGCCAGATCCTGGCGCGCAAGGAACACGTGCTCGTAAAGAGCCATGTCTTACCTCTATCTTGGCCGATCGCTGACGCCGCACCATGCGGTCGCCCCTCCGGCTATCGTCTTCAATGCAACCGGGGCGGAGAGAACGCGTCCCTCCACCCCGATGCCGGCTCCCATACAGGTTTGTGGATGGAATGCAAGGTAAGCAAAGCCCTCTCCGGCGTGGAAAGCCCTCTCCCGCATGCGGGAGAGGGTAGGGTGAGGGTCTTCTTTCTTCCTTCTTTTTGATTCCGTGAGGAGGAAGAAAGAAGAAGACCCTCACCCTCCCGCTGCGCGGGCCCCTCCCTCTCCCGCGAGCGGGAGAGGGTTTTTACACCTCAGTTGAACGCGCCGCCGATGACCGCGCCGATCAGGCCGCCGGTGATCGCGACGAGCACCGCATCGTTACCCGAGCGCACCCAGTGATAGCCGCGCGGCGGCGCATAGAGGCGATGCCCGCGATATTGCTGCCAATTGTTCACCACGCGATAATTCTGGGCGTAGCGATTGTCGAAGCGCTGGCCCTTGTTCCACTTGCGCCATTGCGGCCGCGCGGGAGTCACGACACGCTTGGTCACCACGGTACGGCCGTGCGGACCGGTCTGGACCCGGGTGACTTCGTGGCGTTGCGGCGCGGCGGACGCGGGAGCGATGGCAAACGGGCTCGCCAGCATGGATGCGGCGGCAGCGGCGATGATCACTTTCTTCATTGTAACCTCCAGTCGGTCGACGTCGTGAACGGCGTCGAGAACCAATCTGGGAACCGCTTGTCGTGGAGATGTCGCGAGGCAAAGGTGATTGTGTATCATATTGTCGCATGCGCGCTGCGGCAATGAATAGCGGTTCAGAAAATGGAACCATTTCATTATCTTTGTTGGGGTGCGCGGCCGTTAAGTCATGACGGCGGTTCAAAGCAGTCGGTCTGGGACAAGCCGGAAGCTTGTCTCGACCTAGCCAACGAGCCGCACCTGGATCGACTGAACTTGCGCAACGAGCGCAGCATTTCTAGTGCCGCAGCCTCAACGGGAGACTGAGGATGCGCGCTTTCATATTTCCGGGCCAGGGCAGCCAGGCCGTGGGCATGGGCAAGGCCCTCGCCGAGGCCAGCGCCGCCGCGCGCGACGTGTTCCAGGAAGTCGACGAGGCGCTCGGCCAGCATCTGTCGGCCCTGATGTTCGACGGACCCGCCGACGAACTGACGCTCACCGCCAACGCCCAGCCCGCGATCATGGCCAATGCGATCGCGACATTGCGCGTGCTGGAGAAGGAAGGCGGGCTGAAACTCGCCGACAAGGCCGATTACGTCGCTGGACACAGCTTGGGCGAATATACCGCTCTATGTGCCGCCGGCGCGCTCGACCTCGCCACTACCGCGTTATTGCTGCGTCACCGCGGCGAGGCGATGCAGGCAGCGGTCCCGGTAGGGGTGGGCGCGATGGCGGCCTTGCTCGGCGCCGACCTGACGATCGCGCAGAAGATCGCCGACGCAGCCGCGCAGGGCGATGTCTGTACCGTCGCCAACGATAACGATCCGTCGCAGGTGGTCATCTCGGGCGCCAAGGCAGCGATCGATCGCGCTATCGAGATCGCCAAGGACTACGGCGCCAAGCGCGCCATCGCGCTCCCGGTATCGGCACCGTTCCATTGCCCGCTGATGCAGCCCGCCGCCGATGCGATGGACAAGGCGCTGGCCGAGGCGCGGATCGACACGCCATTGGTCGCGGTCTTCGCCAACGTCACCGCGCAGCCGGTCAGCGACGTCGACACGATCCGCAAGCTGCTGGTCGAACAGGTGACCGGCATGGTGCGCTGGCGCGAATCGGTGATCAACATGGCCGACACTGGGGTCGAGCGCTTCGTCGAATTCGGCGGCAAGGTCCTGAGCCCAATGGTCAAACGCATCGTCCCCGATGTCGACGCGTCGAGCGTGATCTCGATGGAGGATATCGAGGCACTGGCTAAGTCGTTTTGATTCACGCGGAGGCGCGGAGGCGCGAAGGTTGCTGAATCTAGAGGCTTTGGCGTCTGCTGTCGTTGACGACGCGTTGTGAATGCGGCGAGACGCTCCAGGATGGCCTTCGCCGCCTAGTAAATGACTACAAACCCTTTGCGCCTTAGCGCCTTTGCGTGAATCAAAGTCAAAATCTGGAGATGAAATGATGTTCGACCTCACAGGCATGACGGCCCTCGTTACCGGCGCGTCCGGCGGGATCGGGTCGGCGATCGCGCAGGCGCTGGCCGGGCAGGGAGCTCGGCTCGCCGTGTCGGGATCGAATGCCGACAAGCTGGAGGCGTTCCGGGCGTCGCTCGGCGGGGATCATGTCGCGTTGCAATGCGATCTGTCGGACGGCGCCGCGGTCGATGCGCTCGTGCCACAGGCGGTCGAGGCGCTGGGCGGCAAGCTCGATATCCTGGTCAACAATGCCGGCGTCACTCGAGATAATCTCGCCATGCGGATGAAGGACGAGGAGTGGGATCAGGTCATCAAGGTAAACCTTGAAGCCGCGTTCCGCCTCGTTCGCGCCGCCGCCCGCCCGATGATGAAGGCGCGCTATGGCCGCGTCATCTCGATCACCTCGGTGGTCGGCGCGACCGGCAACCCCGGCCAGGCCAATTACGCCGCCTCCAAGGCCGGGCTGGTCGGCATGTCCAAGGCGCTGGCGCAGGAACTCGCCAGCCGCAACATCACCGTCAATTGCGTTGCTCCCGGCTTCATCCGCTCGGCGATGACCGACGTCCTGCCGGAAGCGCAGAAGGCCGCGTTGCTCGGCCGTATCCCTGCAGGCGATCTCGGCACCGGCGAGGATATCGGTGCCGCAGTAGTCTATCTCGCGTCGAAGGAAGCCGGCTACGTCACTGGCCAGACACTCCACGTCAATGGCGGGATGGCAATGCTGTGAGGACGATTCTGATCGCCGCCGCCCTGCTCGCGCCCGGCACCGCCTGGGCGGCATCGGGTGATATCGGCTGTATCGAAGCGAAACTGGGCCCGACCGCGATGCAGCGGATCGGGGACGGTGTCGTCGCCGCAGTCGACAAGGGAGGCAATCCCGCGGCCGCGCTCGATGCCGACCGCGACGCATTGCTCGCCGCCCGCCAGGCCTGCCGTAGCGCCGGCAATTGGTCGCCGGGCGCGGTTCAGGCTGCGGTTTCCTATACGCAGGGCAAAGCGACGAAGCTGGGCGCCGAAGCCGCGCTCAGGAATGACGGGCTCGATGCCGCCAGGCTCGCGATGGCCTATGCCGCTTTGCCGGTCGACGATCGCAGGAGCCTGATCGAGAAAGCATCCGCGGGTGCGCTGACCGCTGTCACCGCTGCAACGAAAGGCGCGCAGGCGCGGCGGCACGTGCTGTTATTCTATTCGGCACTTGCGGCGATCGAGTTTTATCCGGCAGAATTTGCCAACCTCTGACCGGATCGACAGGGGCAATTGGGGGACGGGTGATGCTGATTTTTCTTGCGCTTGCATTTCAATCGGCAATTCCCGTTACGGCTGCCGCCGAGATCAACTGCCCCGTCACCGAATATGGATTGGTCCCGGAGAAACTTTCGGCGCTCAGCGACGAATCGAGTAGTGCGGCCGACAAGGATTCGGCGCAGGCAGCCGTGCGGGATGCGCTGGTGAAATGTGCCGCCGGTCATAAATGGTCGGAGAACCGGGTAAATGCAGCGATTATGCATGTGATAACGGAGGGCCAAATCCTCAGCGGCAAAAAGAAATATGCCGCGTTAGGATCACGAACCGTTCCATATGACACGCTGTACGGATATTTTCGGACGTTGAGCTTCGACGACCGGGTCGCGACGGTGAAGGGAGAATCGCCGGCGGCCGATAAGCTGAAGGCCTTTTTGGCAAAAAGCGGTTTCCGGTTCGACGGCAACGGCACCGAGGATGATGGCGTGATGAGCGGAACCACCGGAGACGTGTTCGCCGGCTGGATCATGCGTGATGAAGCTGAGGCTGCGTTCACCGAAGATCGCGCAATGCGGGAGCTGGACCTTGGCGAACGGTAGAGCCTCTTGCGCGGGCACCACTCGCGTTCTACGTGCGTTCAGGAAACTCCCCGGGCAGGCCCCGGAACAATAGAGGGAAGCTGACGAATGAGCGATACTGCCGACCGGGTGAAGAAGATCGTGGTCGAGCACCTAGGCGTCGAAGCCGGTTCGGTGACGCCTGAGGCTAGCTTCATCGACGATCTCGGTGCCGACAGCCTCGACATCGTCGAGCTGGTGATGGCGTTCGAGGAAGAGTTTGGGGTCGAAATCCCGGACGACGCCGCCGAGAAGATCACGACCGTCAACGACGCGATCACCTATATCGACGCACATCAGGGCTGAGCCCTCTTTTCCGTGGCTGACCGCCGCGGGCGTATAGAGTAACGAGCGGCTCCCCGTCCCAGGGTTACCCAGGGCCGGGGGGCCGTTTCGCTGTAAGAGACTTGGATTGGAGAAGACCATGCGGCGCGTAGTCGTGACCGGCCTGGGCCTGGTGACCCCCTTGGGGGCGGATGTCGAAACGGCCTGGAAGAATATCATCGCGGCCAAATCGGGCGCGGGGACGATCACGCGCTTCGATGCGACCGATTTCCACAGCAATTATGCGTGCGAAGTGAAGCCGGCTGACCACGAATATGGTTTCGATCCCGACAAGCGTGTCGACCACAAGGTCCAGCGCCAGGTCGATCCGTTCATCATCTATGGCATCGATGCCGCCGGCCAGGCGCTCGAAGATGCCGGCCTGACCGATATGAGCGAGGAAGAGCGCTATCGCGCCGGTTGCTCGATCGGATCGGGCATCGGTGGCTTGCCAGGCATCGAAAGCGAATCGCTGGTGCTCGCCGCAAAGGGGCCCAAGCGCGTCTCGCCGCACTTCGTTCACGGCCGACTAATCAATTTGATCACCGGCCAGGTGCAGATCAAATACGGGTTGATGGGTCCCAACCACGCGGTGGTTACGGCATGTTCGACCGGCGCGCATGCGATCGGCGACGCCGCGCGGATGATCGCGATGGACGATGCCGACGTCATGCTCGCCGGCGGCGCGGAAGGCGCGATCTGTCCGATCGGCATCGCCGGCTTCGGCCAGGCTCGCGCGCTGTCGACCGGGTTCCGCGACGAACCGTGGCGCGGCAGCCGCCCCTACGACAAGGATCGCGACGGCTTCGTCATGGGCGAAGGCGCGGGCGTCGTGTGCCTCGAAGAATATGAGCACGCCAAGAAGCGCGGCGCCAAAATCTATGCCGAAGTGATCGGCTATGGCCTGTCGGGCGATGCCTATCACGTCACCGCGCCGCACCCGGAAGGGTCGGGCGCGTTCCGCTCGATGGAAATGGCGATGCGCAAGTCGGGCCTCGACCTGAGCGACATCGATTACATCAACGCCCACGGCACCTCGACGCCGCTCGGCGACGAACTCGAGCTCAACGCCGTGCGCCGCCTGTTCGGCAACAACATCGCCACCATGTCGATGTCGTCGACCAAGTCGGCGATCGGGCATCTGCTCGGCGGCGCGGGCGCGGTCGAATCGATCTTCTGCATTCTCGCGCTGCGCGACCAGATCGTGCCGCCGACGCTCAACCTCGACAATCCCAGCGACAATTGCGCCGGCGTCGACCTCGTCCCGCACATTGCCAAGGAGCGTAAGGTCAAGGCGGTGCTCAACAATTCCTTCGGCTTCGGCGGCACCAATGCCAGCCTGGTGATGAAGGCGGTCTGACCCCGTCATGGCCCGGAAGAAGCGCGGCGGCAGCCGGTTCGGATGCCTCGGTCTCGTCGCCGCGCTGCTATTGGTCGCAGGTGGCTTCTGGCTGGTCCATAGCTGGGGCGGGCGCGGGCCGTTGCAGAAGAACGTCACCGTCTCGATCGCGCCGGGCACCAGTCTCAACAAGGCGGCCGAGCAACTCGAACAGGCCGGCGCGATCTCGTCCGCCAGCCGCTTCATGTTGCTCGCCAAATTCTTTGGCGGTGGGGCAGGAATCAAGGCCGGCGAGTATCGCATCCCCGCGCATCTCAGCCAGTCGGACATCCTGAAGCTGCTGCAGGGCGGGAAGACGCTCCAGCGTTTCATCACCATTCCCGAAGGCTGGCCGTCGATCATGGCGCAGGAGCGGTTGATGGCGATGTCCGAACTGACCGGCAAAATCGCCGTGCCCGCGGAAGGGTCGCTGCTCCCCGACAGCTACAGTTTCGAGCGCGGCGACAGCCGGGAGGCGATCATCGAGCGGATGCAGCGCGCCATGTCGCTCTATCTCGACCAGGCCTGGGCGAAACGCTCGCCGACGACCGTCGCCAAGACGCCGCGCGAGGCGCTGATCCTCGCGTCGATCGTCGAGAAGGAAACCGGCAAACCGTCGGAGCGGCGGATGGTCGCCGCGGTCTATTCCAACCGCTTGAAGCGCGGCATGCCGCTGCAAGCCGATCCGACGGTGATCTATCCGGTAACCAAGGGTAAGCCGCTCGGCCGCCGTATCCTGCGCTCGGAGCTCGAGGCGAATAACGGCTACAATACCTATGCGATGACCGGGCTACCCAAGGGGCCGATCGCCAATCCGGGGCGGGCATCGATCGATGCGGTGCTCAATCCGGCGGATTCGCAGGCGTTGTATTTCGTCGCGGACGGGACGGGCGGGCATGTGTTCGCCGACACGCTCGAACAGCATAACGCCAATGTGCAGAAATGGTACGCGATCAGGAGAGCGCGCGGGGAGATGTAAACTCCCTCTCCCGCTGGGAGAGGGAAGGGGCCCGCGCCGAAGGCGTGGGAAGGGTGAGGGCAGGGCGGAGATAGAGCCAAGCTGCCCTCACCCTTCCGCCGCTTCGTGGCTCCCTCCCTCTCCCAAAGGGAGAGGGCATCTAGCGCAACGCCGCCGCAGCCCGTGCCTTCGCCTCGACTTCCTCGGGCGTCCCTGTACACACCCAACTCCCGCCGACGCACAGCACCGGCTCGAACGCAAGCCAGTCGGGAGCATTGGTTTCGCTGACGCCACCCGTGGGACAGAATTTACACTGATAGAAGGGCGCGGCGAGGCTCTTTAGCGCCTTGAGCCCGCCATTGGCCTCGGCCGGGAAGAATTTGAAATGCGTCAGCCCGAGATCGAGCCCGCGCATGAGGTCGGCCGAATTGGCGATGCCCGGCAGATAAGGGACGCCGCTCGCGATGATCGGCTCGGCCAGCCGCTCGGTCAGCCCAGGCG
>NZ_BCYU01000112.1 GCF_001598355.1 Sphingomonas asaccharolytica NBRC 15499 | reverse complement strand
CCCTCCACACGTTCATCGCTCGGGGCTGGGCCCCCTCCACCAAGCCGCTGCGCGTCTTGGTCCCCCTCCCCGTAAACGGGGAGGATTTCTTTTAGCCCTTGATCCGCGCGACCTCACGCTCGAGCTTGTCGAGCGTCGTGCGCCAGCCTTCGGACGCGCCGCCGATCATCGCCTTGGCCGACTCGTCGTAGATTTCATATTCCTGGCGCACCGACATCAGCGAGCCTTCGCCGTCGTCGGTGAAGGTGACGAAGGTGCGTACCGCGAACGGGGCGTTGCCGCTGTCGTCGACGTGCGCGCCGGCCTCGAACGACAGGCTTTCATTCTCGACCACGTCGATGAAGCGGCCATGGTTCCAGAATTTCTGGCCGTCGGGCGCCTGCATGCAGAGGTCGAAGCGGCCGCCGGGACGGCACTCGATCACCGCCTCTGGTGTAGTGAAATGCTCGGGACTGAACCAGTTCTTCATATGCTCGGCCGTGGTCCAGGCCTGGAACACGATGGCGCGGGGCGCATCGAAGTGGCGCTCGATCACGAGCGGTTCCGGGCGGATGATCGTCTTCTCGGTCATTTCTGCTGTCCTTTCAGGGTGTTGATATAGTCTTCCAGCTTATCGAGCCGGCCTTCCCACTCGCTGCGGCAATCGGCGGTCCAGCGTTCGACCAGGCCGAACGTCTCGGTGTCGATGCGGCAGGTCCGGACCCGCCCGGCCTTGTGCGACCGGACCAGTCCCGATTCCTCGAGCACCGCGAGGTGCTGCATGACAGCGGGAAGCGACATGGCGAAGGGGGACGCCAGTTCGCTCACCGACATCGGCCGAAGCGCGAGCCTTTCCACCATCGCCCGCCGCGTGGAGTCGGCGAGGGCGTGGAAGACGCGATCGAGGGAAGGTGATTCGTTAAGCATGCACTTAAGTATTATGGCTCAAACACTTTAGCAAGTGCTTTAGTATACGCCTGCGCATTTTTTCCGTCACCCCAGCGGAAGCTGGGGTCTCAGACGAAGGCGCGATACGGCTTGAGATCCCAGCTTTCGGTGGGATGACGGTCTGGGAACCTTCGTCGCCCTCCGGCTTTCAATGACAAATGCTTCAGGGAGATTCTGCGTGATCGGAGACCTAATTGCCGCTGCCATCGGCCGTGACATCGACCGCCGCGACGGCGAGGGCGGAACGCTTGGCGCGCTCGCCGGGGTCGCAACTTGGAAAGTCGCGCGGCGTGTCGTACCCGCCGCAATCGTGATCGGCGGCGCAGCGCTCGGCGCGCGTTATCTGATCCGCAAGTTTCGGAACGATCCCGCCAGCGCTTGACGCGCCCCCCGCGCGCAAGCCACTAGCGCGCATGGTCGATCACCGTTCCTCGCAGCCGCCGGGCTTCAAGCGCCGTGGCCTGATGTTCGTTTTGTCCTCCCCGTCGGGCGCGGGCAAATCGACCATCGCCAACCGCTTGCTGGCAGAAGAGAACGGCCGCCTCAAGATGTCGATCTCCTATACTACCCGGCCGATCCGCCCGGGCGAGCAGGAGGGGCGCGAATATCATTTCGTCGACACCGACACGTTCAAGGACATGGTCGAAGACGACGCTTTCCTCGAATGGGCGCGGGTGTTCGACCAGCGCTACGGTACGCCGCGCGAGACTGTGTTCAAGGATCTCGAGGCCGGACAGGACATCTTGTTCGACATCGACTGGCAGGGCGCGCAGCAATTGTTCCAGCTCGCCGGCGGCGACGTCGTGCGCGTATTCATCCTGCCGCCCGGGCTGAAGACGCTGCGCGAGCGCCTCGAGGGTCGCAATACCGACAGTCAGGAAATCATCGAGCGCCGGATGGAGCGCGCGCAGGCCGAGGTCAGCCATTGGGACGGCTATGATTATGTCCTGGTCAATGACGATCTCGACGATTGCTTCGCCTGCGTCCAGACGATCCTGACCGCCGAACGGTTGAAGCGGTCGCGCCAGCGCGGGTTGATTGGGTTTATTCGGAAGCTTCCAGATAATTGAGGGGTTAGGGACGGACCTGGCCACGGCCGGTTTTAGTCTGGCCGAGCTTGGTTAAAGTCCGAACGGGCCTCAAACCTTTACCGTCATCCCGAGCTTGTCCCGGGATCCACCGTGCCGCACATCCTGAAGCGATCGGGCTTGCTGCGCGGTGGATGCCGGCACAAGGCCGGCATGACGAATAGGGGCTAGCCGGCGAGACTCAGGAATCGCACCGCCGCCTCGAACTCGCGCTGGTGTGCTTCGCGCGTTTTCACCGCCAGATCGTCCTCGCCCCATTGCTCGGCCTGCCAGTCTTCGTCGAGATTGGCCGCCGCCCAAACGGCGTCGGGCTCCATCGCGCACTCCGCCAGCGCCAGCGCGAGCACCAGCGACCCGGTGATCGTGACGATCGGCGACAGCGGCGCCAGCTCGTACGCGCGCCGCGCGGCGATCGCGGCACCCAGCCGCTCGATCGTCGCCTCGGGCTGGGGCCGGTGCATCACACCGGTGACGATCTCGAAATGGACATCGTAGCGGTCGCGCGCCCAATCGAGCGGCGGATCCCACAGGCCGGCCTGACGGGCCGTCAGATCGGGCGGGCTGTCGGCGCGATAGCAGAGGAGGTCGCTCTCGCCATAAACGGCAAGACCGGCGGCGAACGCGGCGGGATCGGGGGCGATCCGGTCAATCGCGGCGTTCGCCAGCCCGGTCAGCGGCATAGCGCGCGGATCGATATCCTCGGCGACCCCGCGCCATTCGTCGGCAACCGCTTCCGCCAGCGTGCCGGTCGGCAGCAACAGCGGCACCCGGCCGGGCGTGCGCACCGGGCGATCGTCGAGCCGAACAACGAGCTCGGCGTCGACCGTCACGTGCTTCCAGAACCGCTTCATCGCCGCGTCTTGGTCGTCCGCTTGGGCGCGTCTTCGTCGGGCGTGCGCCAGCGATGCGCGAGCGCGGCCGGAACCGCCCAGGACATGTAGAGCGCCGACAGCACGATCGCGACGCCCAGCACTTTGGGCGGCCAGGTCGGCGCCCGGCCGATCAGGATCACCGCGAACACGGCGCCGGCGATGGCGATCAGTCGAATCGCGGTAATGATCAGCCAGCGATTGCGGGACTGAATTGCGGAATCGGTCATCGTGCCTCCAGATGATGCGGCAAATCGGCGACCGCAAGCGCCACGCCATGTGCGCCCGCGGCGACCAGCTCGTCCGCGGGATGATAGCCCCAGGCGACGCCAACGGCGCGAACCCCGGCGTTGACCGCCATCAATATGTCGAAGCTGGTGTCGCCAATCATCACCGTGCGCGCCGGGTCCGCGTCGGCCTCGGCGATCGCGGCAGCGATCATCGACGGATGCGGCTTGGATGGATGGCGGTCGGCGGTTTGCAGCGTGACGAAATGGTGCTTCAGGCCGTGCGCAGTCAGGATATGATCGAGTCCGCGATCGGATTTGCCGGTGGCGACCCCCAGCATCCAGCCATCGCCGGCGAGTTGTTCAACGATCGCGCCGATACCGTCGAACAGCGGCTCATCGGCGAGCACGCCGCTTGTCCGCATCGCGAAAAATTTGTCCTTATAGGCTTGCGCCAGTCGCCGGTGATCGACGTCGGACGCGTCGGGCAACAGCGCCTGCATCGCTTCGACCAGACTCAGCCCGACGATACGGCGGATGCGGTCGCGTGACGGCACCTCGATCCGCGCCTCGGTCAGCGCCTCCTCGACTGCCCGGCAGATATTGGCCTGGCTGTCGACCAATGTGCCGTCGCAATCGAAGATCGCCAGTCTGGTCATTGGGCTGCTCACGCGTTGCGCATCCAGTGCGCGATGCCGCGCCGTCCCGACGCCTCTACCCCGTCGGCGGCCGCCATCCGCGCCGCCTCGGGCTTGTTCTGACCGAGCTTCAATGTGCCGCGCCAGGCTGCAATCTCCAGCCGAAAGCCGATAATCGCGCTGGTCATCTTTTCGAACATGGCCGGATCCATCTTGCTCCGCGTCCATGACGTTTTGTTGAGCCGGCCTTCCTGTTGGGCAGTCAATTGGTCGACCTGCGCGATCAGCGCGTCATGCTCCATCCGCCGCATCGTGCCCTCGAGTTCGACCGCGACGTAGTTCCAGGTCGGCACCTGATTATGGTCGAGCCCGTACCAATCGGGGCTGACATAACCGTCCGGGCCCTGCGCCACGAACAAGGCGGTCGCGCTGTCGAGATGACGGACGATGCCGTTGCCGCGCGCGAGGTGGAGACCGAGGGTCGCGTCGTCGAGCCACACAACCGGCACCTGCGCGACGCGCGGGCCGTCGGGCGTAGCGCAGAACAACGCGCCGAAGCCGAGCTCGGCGACCAACGCGCGCATGGGGTCACGATCTTCCCAGCGGAACGCGGCATTGGGATGCATCAGGCGACCAATCCTTCAACGCCTCCCCGGCGGAGGCCGGGGCCCAGTCGCGATGTCAGGTGCGATCCAGCTTCTCGCGTCGCCACAAAGCGGCCCGAAACTGGGCCCCGGCCTTCGCCGGGGAGGGGTGATGGGGAAGGGGCGACCATATAAGGTGACTCTCAGCGGCCCCTGCGAGGCGGGCCCTTGGGGCTTGCGGGCTTGGGGCCCGAAGACTGGGGGCCTGACGACTTGCGACTGCCCGGCTTGGGACCCGCCGATCTGGAACCCGCAGGCTTGCCGCTCGAAGTCTTGGGGCCCGTGGGCTTGGCACCTGCAGGCTTGGAGCGCGGCCCGCTTTTACGCGGTTCGACCGCGGCACCCCGGCTGCGGCGTTCGCCTTTGCGTTCCTTGCGTACGGTCTTGGCGTGCGCTTTCGCCCAGGCCTTTTTCTCATGCTTGGTCGGTGGTGCCGGTTCGTCGAGCGGCATCATATTGCCCGCCATCTGGTCGAAGCCCAGTCCAGCCAGGCTTTCCGCGAAATGGGTCGGCAATTCGGCCTCGACGTCGATCTTGCCGCCATCGGGATGGTCGACCGCGATACGCCGCGAATGGAGGTGCATCTTGCGGCTGATCCCGCCGGTCAGGAACGCTTCGGGGCCGCCATATTTGCCGTCGCCGACAATCGGATGGCCGATCGCCGCCATATGCACCCGCAATTGATGCGTGCGGCCGGTGAACGGCTGCAACTCGACCCAGGCGGCGCGATTGCCGGCGCGTTCGATCACGCGATAGCGCGATCGGGCGGGCTGGCCCTCGGCTTCGTCGACATGCATCTTCTCGCCACCGGTGCCGGGCTGCTTGGCGATCGGCAGTTCGATCATGCCGTCCTCGATCGACGGCACGCCGACGACCAGCGCCCAATAGACCTTCTTGGCGGTGCGGCCCGAAAACGCCTTGGCGAAGAATGCCGCCGCGCGCGAGGTGCGGGCGACGAGCAGGGCGCCCGACGTGTCCTTGTCGAGCCGATGGACCAGCTTGGGCCGTCCTTCATTGTCGAACTGCAGCGCGTCGAGCAGGCCGTCGACATGCTGAAGGGTCTTGGTCCCGCCTTGCGTCGCGAGTCCCGGTGGTTTGTTGAGCACGAAGGCCTGGGCGTCCTGATGGATCACCAATTCGCGCGCGAAGGCGATCTCGTCATCGGTGAGGGGCGGGCGTTCGCGCTTGGGCTTGCCGGCGACGGGGACCGGCTCGGGCGGCGGGAAGCGCAAGGTCTGGCCCGCGGCGATGCGGTCGCCCGGCGCCGCGCGCGCGCCATCGACACGCAATTGGCCAGTGCGCGCCCATTTGGCGACGGTGGTGAAGCTGGTGTCGGGCAGATGCCGCTTGAACCAGCGATCAAGCCGGATGTCGTCGTCGTCGGGCGCGACGATGAAGGTGCGGATCTCGCTCATGCCACTGCCCGGACGATAAAGAGGCCGCCGAACAACGCGATCACCGATCCGATCACGGAGACGAGCGCATAGCCGATCGCCACGCTCCACAACCCGCGCTCGATCATCAGCGCGGTGTCGAGCGAAAAGGCCGAGAAGGTGGTGAAGCCGCCGAGCACGCCGACGCCGAGCAACAAGCGAGTATGCTCGCTGCTGCCGGTGCGCGCGAGCATACCGGCGAGCAGGCCCATCAGGAAACCGCCGATCAGGTTCACGGCGAGCGTGCCCCACGGATAATTCGGGCCGAGCCAGCCGAGCGTCAGCTTGCCGACCAGGTAGCGGCCCGCGCTGCCCAGGGCACCGCCCGCCATGACGAGAAGGAAATTCATTCGCGCGCTGTAGCCGCACGCGGGCGGATGAACAAATGCGGGGTTGGGGGAGAGATTGCGGGCACCAAGCTAATCGTCGCACCACACGTGTTCCGGGGGCCAAACTTCCATATCGGAAACCAGCCGTTGTTGCCAATTGGATCCCGGGACGAACCCGGCATGACGAAGTTTGGTTGGGTGCTTGCGGCGCCAGACCCCGGCCTACGCCGGGGCGATCACCACTTTGTGGTGATCGGTTTCAACATCGACGCGAACGGCGTGACCCTTGCTGTCCGTTATCGGGAGGGTGAGCTCGCGTCGATGCTGAAGCGGCTAGAAGAGATGAGAACCCGATCAGTTCCCGTTATTTGCGACTAAATCGACTTCGGTCCTGCCGTCGCCGCGCTTTTCGACATAAATGACATAGGCGCCGCCGTCCTTGCCGCGGACGCCGCCCAGCACATGTTGCCCGCCATCGGCCTGATGTTCGGCCGAATAGCCGGCGGCAGTGACGCGGCCATAATAATAATCGATCACGCTCTGGACCGACGCCGCGGTCGAGAAGCTGACGACGCGGAGCGCGCAGCCATTGCCGGCGACGCCCGCCGCTTCGTCGACGCGGGCATCGGGATAGAGCGGGATATCGCTGGGCAGGCGCTGCACCCAGGCGGTTGAATATTGCAGGCCACGCGCGCAGCCCGATGTGCGCTTGTCGGCCTGGCGCTGCGCCAGCGCGCCGAGCGTCACCGAATCGCGCTTCACCTTGCATTGCGGGCAGTCCCGGGCCGGGGCGGGGGCCGGCTTGCTGCCGCCGCTCGACGAACCGGTACCGTCGGCGACGTTGGCGCCGTCGGTCTTGGACGGCGCCACCGAATCGGGCGGGGTCGCCCCCGAATAAGGCTGTTGTGGCGGACGGACGGCGTCGTTGTTGGCCTGACCGGTTAGCGCGGGATCGACCATGATCTGGTCCTGGAGCGCGCTCATCATCGCCGGGTCGCGGCTATTGCCAGTCGTGTTGCCGCCGGCCAGTTCTGCATCGAGCGAGTCGATATTGCTGTCGGCGGGCGGCTTCGATCCACACGCGGCGAGCGCGAGCGGGGCGAGCGCCCAAGCCAGATTGCGAAAGGTGATGCCCACCCAAAAAACTCCGATCGGTTCGGCGCTCGCCATGCCCCCGAAGTGGTTAAGAAACGGCCTATGATGATGACATTGGACTTGCGCCCGAAGTGTATTGCACACATATGACGCGGCATGCTCAATGTGCTCTCGATCATCATCGGCGTGATCCTGCTGGTCGTCACGCTCGTCGCCTTGATCCCGTTCCTCGGCTGGCTGAACTGGCTGGGGCTGTTGATCGGCGCGGTCGGGCTGCTGTTCGGCGCGCTGTCGAAGAACAAGGCGGGGCTGATCATCAACCTCGTCCTGATGGCGATCGCTGCGTTCCGCCTGTTCCTCGGCGGCGGCATCCTGTAAGATAGTCCCGCGCGCCCGTCCGCTAAGAGGCGGGAGGCAATAGGGGACGTCTGATGCGCTACCGTTACGGGGTGGCTGTCGTGCTGTTGGGGCTTGCCGCTCCGGCCTATGCCGATGCCCTGGACTTCATCCTGACCAACAATACCGGCAAGGAAATCACCCTGGTCGAGCTGTCGCCATTGGGTGCCAATCAATGGCAGCCCAACAAGGTCGAAGAGGGCGAAAAGCCCAAGAATATCAAGGCCAGCGGCCGCGCCACCATCCATTTCGACAAGACCGGAGCCCAGTGCAAATGGGAGATCAAGGTCACCTTCGTCGACAAGAGCGTGACGACATTTCCGGCGGTCAACGTCTGCGACGATTCGTTCGTGACGTTGAGCTTCAAGGGCACCACGCCGGCGGCGAGCGGAAGCTGATGCGGGACGAGGGTCCGGCTTGCCGCCGGACCCTCGCATTCCTCTCCTGAGCGCTTGCCCCGTTTAGCGGCACTGCACCCGGCCGCGGTCGATTGACGAGCCCAGCACCGCGCCGCCGGCGACCCCGAGCAGGGTGCCCAAGGTGGCCGAACGACCGTTCGACAGCGAGTTGCCGAGAAGGCCGCCCAATGCAGCGCCGGCGATCAGCCCGGTCGTGCCGTCCGACCGGCGGCAATAATAGCGGCCGTCATTGCCGCGATAGACGCGGTCGTTGCGGCTCAGGCGGTAGGGGCGATAATAGCTGCCATCGCGATAATAGCGGTCAGCATAATAATATCGCTGGCCCGGCTCGGTGCGATTCCAGTCGTACGAGCGATATCGCCGCCAATCGCGGGTATCCCTGCGATAATCCCTGCGCGCGTCTCGGATCTCGCCATTGCGCTCGCGATTGGCGCGCTGCACGTCGCGCCAATTGTCGGCGTGACGCAAATCCTTGCGGTAATCCTTGTTGGCGTCGCGAACCTCGTCGCGATATTCCTTGCGGGCTTGGTTCGGGTTGTCCTGAGCCATTGCCGCGATCGGGGCGATCGTCACGCTGCTGGCCAGGGCGGCCATGATTAGCCGTCGCATCATCAGTCTCCCGTTGTTTGGGTGCGATTAAAACAAACCGCGCGGCCGGGAGGTTGCGTGAACGTGAAACTACCTCGCGTTCATCTGGGCGACAGTTGAGGCCGAGTCACCCGTTGAGCGTGTGGGTCAGCGTAATCTCAGCATTGAGCACCTTCGACACCGGGCAATTGGCCTTGGCGTCAGCGGCTATCCGCTCGAACTGCGGGCCATCGATGCCCTCGATATGCGCAGCGAGGGTCAGGTCCGATCGCGTGATCGCGAACCCTTCACCTTGCTTGTCGAGCGTCACCTTGGCGCTGGTTTCGAGCGTGCCGGCGGTAAAACCCTCGCGAGCGAGCGCGAAGCTGAGCGCCATGGTGAAGCAGCTGGCGTGCGCCGCGGCGATCAATTCTTCGGGATTGGTGCCGGGTTCGTCGCCGAAGCGCGTGTTGAATCCGTATTTCTGGTCGCTGAGGACGCCCGATTGGGTCGAGACATGGCCGACGCCGTCCTTGCCGAAGCCTTCATATTTTGCCGAGCCGCTGCGTGTGGGCATGGTGCGTTCCTCATCGAAGAAGGGCGCGGTCCTTGCGAACCGCGCCCCATTTAGCCTTGTCGCCTTAGCGGCAACGACGCTTCGCGGTGATCGTCCGGTCGATCGCCCGGCCGCCGAACACGCCAGCCACGGCACCAACACCGGTGCCGAGCAGCTTGTCGCCGCGACCCGCAACGCCATTACCGACCAGCGCGCCGGTAATGCCGCCGACCACCATCCCGGTGGTGCCGTTCGAGTGGCGGCAATAGGTGCGGCCGTCACGACCGCGCCATTCGCGATATTGGTGGCGACGAGCCTCGGCCTGGGTGAGCGGCACGACCATCGAAGTGACCATCGACGCTGCGCTGAGCGCGAGCAGAATTTTACGCATAGTATTTCCCTTGCTTCGTAGTGGATGTGATTCAATGCCGGGTCCGTAACGTTCTCGCGGCGATTGAGTTGCATGGCGTGCCGAATCCGGGACGAAATAATCGCGCGACACTTTGTTTCAACGCTTCTGCCATCTGTGCACGTTATCCACGTTATCCACAGGCTCCGATAGGTGTTTCATGCTTGGTGCGACTCGGCTTTGGTGACAGCATGATGACATCGAGAACGAGAGCGGTTCACCGAGAAATCGGAAGAAAGTTCAAGAACTTGATCTTCGAGAAGATGCATCTGACCCGCAAGGGGAGGAAGGCGGTTTCGAGGTAGGGACGGCAGCGCTGCTGCGTCCGAATGGAGCGCGCAAGCGCGACGGCCGGACTATGCATCTGACGGACCGAACGGGATCAGGAAGCTTTCGGGCGGAATGATCGCGGGTCGCAACGGAACGCTGTTCATCGAACCGGGCAACCGGGGACATAAAAGGGCACCGAGGCGACAAAGCGAAGACAGGATGCTTCGGCAAACTATCTTCGTAGGCCGCCGGTGGTCGGGTTGCTGAGAGTCTTCGGATGATCGCGCCCGGCCCCGACGACCGACCCGGGAAGCTCAGGTGGGTCTTCGGATCAAACCGAGTGGAACGGAGCGATGCCGGGGCAGCTTTCGGGCCGGCCGGGTGGAGCGAGCCGCGATGGACGAAATGCCTTTGGGTGGTTCGGCCGGAACGGCGCCTAGGGAAGAACGTCGCAAGACGATCCGAACGAAGCAAGAAGCGAAATTCCAGGGACTTTCGGGTCTGAGGGGTGGAGCGATCCGCGAAGGAAGAAGTGTCTTCGGACAGTTCGATCGGAGCGGTGCAAAGGGAGGAACGTCGCAAGACGATCCGAACGGAGCAAAGCGCGAAACCTGGCGCCGTCTTCGGACAGCACGGGCGTAGCGAGCCGCCGAAACCAGAAAGCGCGGCCAGGTCGCAAGACGTGGCGAGCGGATCGAAGTCCGGCGACAGGGGAGTCGGTGGCAACACCGGCTCCCCAATTGCGTTTGGGGGCTTGCGACATAGTCGGCTGTCCACCCTTGTCCCCTCCGATACTCCGGCCCCATTTCTTTTAACCCTCTCCCGCAAGCGGGAGAGGGTTGGGTGAGGGTCTTCTTCCTTCTTCCGAGCAACTAAAGTTCAAAAGAAGAAAGAAGA
>NZ_BCYU01000111.1 GCF_001598355.1 Sphingomonas asaccharolytica NBRC 15499 | reverse complement strand
GAACAAGCCATAATGATGGCGACACACCGGCTCGAGCGCTTGCCGCGCGGGGCCGATAAATTTGGGATGGGCGGGGGATGAGAGGCTTGTTCAAACCGATTCTCGTTGCGGTTCTGTGCGGCGCGGCGCTCGTCGCTCCGGCACAGCTCGTGGCGGCGCCTAGAGACGCGGCGCAGGCCTTTACCTGGAAAACGGTACCCTGGGGCGGGGGCGGATACATTCCGGCATTCCTGTATCATCCCAAAAGCCCGAAGATCCTGTACGCGCGCACGGACGTCGGCGGACTGTACCGCTACGATTACACGGCCCAGAAATGGATTCCATTGCTCGACGATCTCAGCCGTAGCGACGCGGACCTGATGGGCGTGCTGGCCATGGCCATCGATCCCAACGACCCGCAAAAACTCTATGCGGCGTGTGGCCTGTACATCTCCCAATGGGCGCGAAAGGGCGCGATCCTGCGCTCGAACGATCAGGGCCGGACCTGGCAGAAATTCGATCTCTCGATCGGGGTCGGCGGGAACGCCGATGGGCGGGGCACGGGCGAGCGGCTGGTCGTCGATCCCGCCAACGGCAAGGTGATCTATTACGGCAGCAACCGCGACGGCCTGTGGAAGAGCAGCGATGGCGGGGCTAATTTCGCGCGCATCGCGGCGCCGGTGAGCTCCATCTCGTTATTGTTCTACGATCCGCGCGGCCACGTTCTGTACCTGGGCGGCGTCGACGGCCAGGGCCAGCTGTTCGCCAGCAAGGACGACGGCAAGACGTTCTCTCCCGTCCCCTCGACCCCGGACATGATCCCGCAACGCATTGCCCAGGGACCTGACGGCACATTGTTCGTGACCTATGCGCGGGGCGACAAGGAAGGCGACGTCAATCCGGCCGGTGCAACCATAGGCGGACTATGGCGCCGCGATTTGGCGGGGAATTGGCTCGAAATCACGCCCGAAAAGCCGGCGAACGGCGCCAAGTTCGGCTATTCCGGTGTCGATGTCGGGCCGGACGGGACGCTCGCCGTCACCACGCTCGACCGCTGGTGGCCAGGCGGCGAAATTTACCTTTCTCGAGATTCCGGCAAAACCTGGACGGGGCTTCACCAACAGGCCAAGTGGTCCGAGGGCGATTATTCCTGGACCAGGGATTGGCATGGCAACGGCTGGTTCGGCGGCTGGATGTCGGACGTCAAGATCAACCCGTTCAACAAGAACGAGCTGATTTACCAGGATCAGGGCGCCTGGGTGATCACCAATCTCGGCGATGCCGGCTCCGGCAAGGCGTTGAATGTCGTATTCCCCGACGATGAATTGGAGGAATCGGCACCGCTCGAAATTGCCGTCCCGCCACAAGGCGCCAAATTGTTGCTGGGGATGGGCGACAATGCCGGCGGAGCCTATTTCGACCTGATGCTTCCGCCGGACGAAGGCTTGTTCCGTCCGGCCCGGGGGAACGTCCCCGGCATCGATTATGCCGGGTCGAAGCCGCTCTATGTCGTTCGCACGTCGGACTCGGCCAAGCACAAGGGCTTCGTCTCCAATGACGGCGGGATGAGCTGGGCCGAGCTGCCGAATTCGATCTTCGAAATGCCGGACTATCCGAAGGCGGGCTGGGTTGATCCGGGACGCATCGCGGTGTCGGCGGGTGCCACGTCGTTGGTCTGGGCGGCGGGTACCGGCGCGCCTTATTATTCGAAGGACGGCGGCAAGAGCTGGACGAAATCGCGTGGCATACCCGACCTCAAGGATCGTAATTTCCGCCCTGTCGCCGACAAACGGTTCGACGGCGTCTTTTATATCTTCGATCCCACCGGCAGCATCCTGGCCAGTGCTGATGGCGGAGCCAATTTCACGCCGATCGTGCCCGGATTCCCGGAGGTCGCCTCGTGGCAACGGGCGAAGCTGGAAGTTGTGCCGACCATCCCGCGCGACTTGTGGCTGGCCGCACCTAACGGCTTGTTCCACTCGCCGGATTCCAAACATGCCGCCAAACAGATCGACCATGTCGACGCGGCCTGGGCCGTCAGCTTCGGTGCGCCGCGGGTGCCTGGCGGCTACCCGACGGTCTACGTTGCGGGGAAGATCAATGGCGTAAGCGGACTCTGGATGTCCGAGGACGAGGGCCGATCCTGGACCGAAATCACCAATGACGGCCGCAGGATGGATCTCGTCAACATCGTCGCCGGCGACATGAAGACGTTCGGCGTCGTGTTCGTGAACGCACCCCATGGCGGAATCATGGTAAGCAGCGCGGCGGAAGCGGTAAAATAGCGATATTTAGCGCATCGCGCGGAAAAGTGGGTACTGGTTTGGCGGCGATCCGCTCGTGCCGGACCAGGTCGCGAGTGACATTGAGCGCACAGCGCCCAGGCGCAGCCGGCGGGTCTGTTCGACGGCCAGTAACTATTGCCGCGCTGCGGCCTCGACTTCTTTGAGCACCCGTTTGTCGAGGCCTTCGCCAAGCACGATCTGCCAGCGCCGAAACCCGACCGAATAGCGCTTCGCGCAGGCTGGCAGGTCGCTCACGACAGGCACAAGGAATCGTGTCTGGAAGCCGCGATTGGCGGAGTGGAGCGTGAGAATGGCGAGCTGGTTCTCTTTGCGGATGGCGGCGCCTAACACGTTCTCTTCCTGCGGGTTGAACGCACTCGTCTCGTCGACCTCAATGCGAACATCGGGCACGATCACGCCCGACCAGTCCTCTGCGCGGTCCGCCGTCCACGCGTGGAAAAGGTATTCCTCGCGCTGCAACTCGATGCCGACTAGCCGGTCATCGAGTTTCATGACCAGCGCGGCCGTCTCGTAGCTGGTGCGTGGCAGGATGAGCGCGGGGGCCGTAATTCCCTCGATGGTACCAGCGATAAACTCGCTTGGAGACAACATAGCTGCTGACCCTATCCGCGTTGGAGGGGAGCGATAAACATCTCCCAGAAGAGTTCGGCAGCGCCTTCTTGCGTCAGCTTCTCGTCGCGCTGCCGCATGTAGGAGGCCATTCCCATGCTCTTCAGGTACATCGACTGGTCGTCGGACTGGACCGTCAGGTTCTCGTTGAAACTGTTCGACCCACCATCGTCGGAATTGGAGTAAGCGATGCCGCTGCTGAACGAGGTGCCACCCATGAAGACGGAACAACGTGCAACGCTCTGGCCGTGCCGGTAGGCTGTGGCGGTGAAGCGGTTGGCATCGATGCGCCGAAACTGACCCTGAATGCCGGGATTACGCTGGTCGAGCTCGGCGATCGAGTTTTCAAAATAGTGGGCAATGTAGTCGAAGGTTTCGACACGGTAGGCGTCGCGGTCGCGGTCCGAGAACTGTTTGGCCACGCGCAAGTTGCTTGAGCGGGGGCCTCCGATTGGCCACGGGTGCCACCGAAACGCTGGCGGCGGGTTTCGGCGCATTAGCACTCTCCTTGCTACCCAGCTGCGCCGCGGCCGCGCGCACCGCGCGCGCGACCTCAAGCATGGCCTGATCCCGGTCCGCCCACTGGTTAATCGGACGACCATCGGTCGGGGTAGCCAGCAGCTTGCCGAACGGCGCGTGATGCCAGTCGCAGGGCCGCAAGATCACTGGAATGACAACGGCTGTTCCCGTTTCGTGGCGCGCGAGCGCGCGCTGCATTTCACGCTCGTAGCAATAATCCGACGCCAAGAAGTCCGGGCTGACGAGAAGCAGGATGATGTCGTCCTGCTCCATATGGCGGTCAATCTCCCCACCAAATTCCTGGCCTGCGCCAATGCGTCGGTCATGCCATGTTTCAATGAGGCCTTCGCTTCAGCATGGTCAGTTGGACCTCCAGCTGATCGCGAAGCGCTTCATCCTTGTGCGAGTAGGAAAAGAATACAGTGGGCACGGACTTCCCCGATTGGGCTTGTTTTGTTCCAGTGTCCCGCTTTTCGCGCTCAATCGCAAGCCAAAGACGCGGCTGGCGTATGCACCCGCCACCGTAATCCATACTTGGCCCGAATCGCGATATCCGGCGACGGCGCACGCAGCGATAGCGGAGCCATCTGTCAAGCCGCGCGGGCCCGGAAACGGCCAAACGTCGCGCTGAGGGGCTTCGGGTTGCGGTGACGCGCGCATAAGTCTCTAAATCCCCTTTAATTGGGTGTCGTTGCACCCCGTCACCGTAACTTCAATCAAACGTCGGAATCAGCATGACCATTGTGCGGTAGACGATTCCTAAACTCGATTTATTGCTGAGCATCATTCCTGGCTCGACGAAAACAGACGGAGACTCGATTGTTTCGCAGGACGACAACTATGGTCGTGGGCGCTGGGGCCTCGCAAGAGCTAGGCTTCCCCGTGGGTGACGGCCTTAAAGAGCAGATCGTTAAAGCCCTGCACTTCGACGATCGTAAGGACGACCTCGGCTTCGCGGATCCCACCGTGGCCGCGGCTATCCGAAGGCACTTGGGACATGATGCCTATATCGGTAGCGTGGCGATGGACGAAGTCGCCTCAGCGGCCGGCAGCATCTGTCGCGGGCTGAACTTGGGTGCGTCAATCGACAACTACTTGCACACGCATCAGGGCAACGAGATTTTAGTTAGCCTTGCGAAAGCAGCAATCGCGATCTGCATTATTCGGGCCGAGGCTGGTTCGGGTCTCTTCGAACCTTCGTCTTGGATCATGCCGACGGAGAGTCGGCGCCGAAAAGTTGCAGCGCCCACCACGAACACGGAGGCTGTAAAAGCCAGCTGGTATCTTCCGCTGGCCCAACACCTGTTCAACGGCGTTCAAATTGTCGACCTCGACAGCCTCTTCGACAATGTGCGATTCATCATTTTCAATTACGATCGTTGCCTTGAGCAATTTCTGTTCATGGCGGTGCAGGAGTATTTCGATATAGATGACGAGACTGCCGCCGGTGTGCTCGAGAGGGCGCAGTTTATTCATCCCTACGGCTCGCTAGGTACCCTCCCCTGGCGAGGATACGGCAGTCCCAATACCTTACCCTATGGCACAAATGATGAGGTGGACTGGTGGAAGATCGGCTCGAACTTGCGCACCTTCACAGAGAGCGTCAGAAGTCAGGTCAGTAGCAGGATACAAGAGGGAGTCAGCACGGCCGACAGCATCCTATTTCTTGGCTTCGGATTCTTGGAACAAAACGTCAATCTGCTTGTCCCTTACGGAGACAGGATGGCAAGCACGATCATTAGCACGGCCTATAAGGTCGAGGCAGACGATAGACAGCGCATCAAGGACCTGCTTCGGCTGTTCGCCCGCGAAGATGACCCCAATTTGCTGATCGAGCCGGGAACTTGCCGCGATCTCTTTGACCATTATCGGATAACCCTCAACTTTGCTTAGGAAGACTGGCATGGCGATCTTGGATGCAAGCTTGTTTCAAGATTGGATAGCGGCCGCCGAGAGATCGGAGCGCCAGCATCGGCTATTTGAGATGGCCGGCCGAACGGGCAACAAGGCACTCGTTGAAGAGATACGCAAGAATCTCGAAATTACGGATCGCGAGTTGAATGCGGCCACTAAAGCGATCAACGAACATTATCCAAATTAGCCTCGGCCTAATTACCGTGACGGGTGCACAAATCCCTAAATTATAATTGGGGTATTTTTGCACCCGTCACCGCAATCAGAATCGTACAACTGGTGGTGTGCTGTGGCGGGGCGACTAGCCGCGCCCCTCGGTGCAGTGCGCCTCGTCAGCCCGTTAGGGCGCCGAGCGCGAGGGCGGCGGTAATGATGCCGGGAGACAGTGCGCCGCCAATCGCTTGCTCGGCGACGTGCCGAATACTCGCGCCCGCTTCGCGCACCGCGGATGTGCGCGGCTTCGGGGCGGCTATTTGCGCTTCAATAGTCGCAACATCGGAAGCGATTTGCCGCAGGTCATCGGACTGCTCGTCGCCGGCTTGCGCTATTTCGGCCTTCAGGGCCGCTGTCGCGTCTGCGATCTTGCCTAGGTCGAGGTCTGCCCAAGCGGTCTGGGTCGCGCCATCACCTCCTTGTTGAACGACGCCGCTTATGATGTGCGCTCTCACCACATTATTGGTCACTGCGTTCCCTCCGGCCCGCGCTGCCCGATCTAAGCCAACGTCGAACTGCTGCATCCGATAGTCGAGATGCGGGTATAACCTTTCAAGCCGCTTTTCGATAACATTGGTAGCAGCACCGCGCCCGATCATGCCGTGCCACTTTTCCAAGTCGGCGGCGCCGATCAACATGGCTATGAGGTCACGCGCGCGCAGAAAGGTCTGATCTCGGAAGGTTTGGTATTCCCGTCCTTCTAAGGATCGCACTTGGCGCAAGGATGCCAACATTTCATCGAGCGTCGTCTCGAATTGCTGCTCGATCATACCGGTCAACGCTTTGAGGGTTGGGCCGGACCTCAGCAGGCCGCGCGCGGCGTTGCGGGCCGTTATGGCCTTCGCTTCGTCTCTGGCCTGCTCAGACGCATCCCGTTGCAGTACATAGAGCCGATCGAGGAAATCATTGATGGAAGGCGGGGTCGCGGACGACATGTGAGCGACATACCGTGAATCGGTTGGCTTTGCGATGGTCGTGCCTCGCTCGATGCGCTGTGACCACCATCAGCCCAGTTCCGTAATCATTCCGAGGACGCGTCCCCGGCTCCGGCTTTGGCTCGGTCGGTGCTTTCATTCGAGCGCCGTTATCTGGTGCGGACGGCGGGACTCGAACCCGCACACCCATAGGGCGAGGGATTTTAAGTCCCGTGCGTCTACCAATTTCGCCACGTCCGCGTGTCGGCACAGGTCGCGCAGGCGCGCGGCTTGGTCAAGCCGGGAGTTGAACGAGAAGGGCCTTCACGCGCGTAAATCGCGTGACGTCGGTCAGGCGTTGTACGCCTGCCGGCCAGCCTTCGGTGAGTCCTGGTTCAAGCTGCGCTTCGCGTCGCTTGAACCAGGACGCCTTGGCTCAGGAAACGTTGAGCCGGACGCGCATTTCCTTGCCCGGCTTGAAATAGGGGACGCGCTTGGCGTCGACTTCCACTACTTCGCCCGTCCGCGGGTTGCGACCAGTGCGCGCGCCGCGCGCACGCGTTGAAAAAGCGCCGAAGCCCCTCAGTTCGACGCGGCCATCGGCCGCCAAACGCCGCGAAATCTCATCGAAGAACGTTGTCACGATCGCTTCGACATCGCGGAGCGCAAGATCTGGATTGGCTTCTGCAAGCTTCTGAATCAGTTCCGAACGAATCATACGAACACGGTCTCCCCAGAGTCGAAGGACCACCGAGGCACGTCCCGGTCTTCTCCATCGACTACCCGTTTTTCCGAGAATTTCCCCCTCGCGGAAAAAGGGCCCCCACCGATGCTTATCATAAAGAAAAACCGTCGAACGCAATAGGACCGATTCGACAGTGAAAGTGTAACAAATTGGGTAGCGTCTTCAGGACGCTACCCAATTTGAGCCTTACTTCTTGGTGTCGCGGGCCTTGAGCGCTTCGCCCAGGATGTCGCCAAGCGACGCGCCCGAATCGGACGAACCATATTGGGCGACGGCCTGCTTCTCTTCGGCGATCTGCATCGCCTTGACCGAGAAGGTGGGCTTTTTCGAGCGATCGAAGCCGGTGACCATGGCGTCGAACTTCTGGCCGACCTGGAAACGCTCCGGACGCTGCTCGTCGCGGTCGCGGCCGAGATCGGTGCGCTTGATGAAGCCGGTGGCGCCATCGTCGCCAACCTGAACCTCGAGGCCCGCATCGCGGACTTCGAGCACGATCACGGTGACGACCGAGTTCTTGTTGAGCTTGTCGCCGGCACCCGACACCACGGCGGCCGACGGGCCACCACGCTCGAGCTGCTTCATGCCGAGCGAGATGCGCTCCTTCTCGGCATCGATGTCGAGCACGATCGCGGTCACCATCTCACCCTTGCGGTGCAGGTTGAGCGCGTCTTCGCCCGAAATGCCCCAGGCGATGTCCGACATGTGGACCATGCCGTCGACATCGTTGTCGAGACCGATGAACAGGCCGAATTCGGTCGCGTTCTTGACTTCGCCTTCGACCGTCGAGCCGACCGGGTGAGCAGCGGCGAACGCTTCCCACGGATTGGCCTGGGCCTGCTTGAGACCCAGCGAGATGCGACGCTTGTCCTCGTCGACCTCGAGCACGACGACATCGACTTCCTGGCTGGTCGAGACGATCTTGCCCGGATGGACGTTCTTCTTGGTCCAGCTCATCTCGGAGACGTGGACCAGGCCTTCGATGCCAGCTTCCAGCTCGACGAACGCGCCGTACTCGGTGATGTTGGTCACGCGGCCGGTCATCTTGGCACCGACATGGTATTTGGCGGCGGCGCCATCCCACGGATCGCTCTCGAGCTGCTTCATGCCGAGCGAGATGCGCTGCGTGTCCTTGTTGATGCGGATGATCTGAACCTTGACGGTATCGCCGATGTTCAGGACCTCGCTCGGGTGCTGGACGCGCTTGTAGCTGAGGTCGGTGACGTGCAGCAGGCCGTCAATGCCGCCCAGGTCGACGAACGCACCGTAATCGGTGATGTTCTTAACCACGCCGTCGATGATCTGACCCTCGGCCAGGCTCTGGATGAGGCCCGAACGCTGCTCGGCGCGGGTTTCCTCAAGGACCGCGCGACGCGACACGACGATGTTGCCGCGCTTGCGGTCCATCTTGAGGATCTGGAAGGGCTGCGGAATGTCCATCAGCGGCTGGACGTCGCGGACCGGGCGGATATCGACCTGCGAGCCGGGCAGGAACGCCACGGCGCCGTCGAGGTCGACGGTGAAGCCACCCTTGACGCGGCCGAAGATGACGCCCTCGACGCGGGCCGACTGAACGAATTCTGCTTCGAGCTTGTCCCAGGCGGCTTCGCGGCGTGCGCGGTCGCGCGACAGCATCGCTTCGCCATTGGCATTCTCGACGCGGTCGACGAACACTTCGACTTCGTCGCCGACCTTCAGGTCGGCCTTCTGGCCCGGCGCGGCGAATTCACGCAGCGGCACGCGGCCTTCGCTCTTCAGACCGACGTCGATGACGGCCATGTCGTTCTCGATGCCGGTGACGGTGCCGTGCACCACGCGGCCCTCGAAGCCGTCGGCGTCGCCGAGGGTCAGTTCGAGCAGTTTCGCGAAATCGTCGCGTGTCGGGTTTGCCGTAGTGGCCATAAAAATATTATTCCTAATCAACTGTTTCCGGCCAACCGGTTGTCTCCGGTGGTCTTGGCCAAAACGCCACGGCGGCCGAACGCCGACGCGGCATCCGTAGGGCAGACGCTGCGGAGGATGGGCTCAACGCTAAAATGCGAAAAGGGCGCCAGAGGGTACCTCCGCGCCTTCCTCCGCGAGAACCTGCTCGCCGGACGGGCGGGCTCATAGCGATTCCAGGGCGCGGAGGCAAGCTTGTCAGTCGATCGGTGCGGGGCGTCCGGCAGGATCCACCGCAACCATCACGAACTCGGCGGTCGCGGCGCGGCGGCGATCGCCGCTCAGCAGGTTTTCGGCCCATAATTCGACCCCGACGCGGACCGAACTCCGGCCGCTCATCATCACCCGCGCGATCAACTCGACCATCTCGCCTTCGCGCACCGGCGAGCGGAAGTCGATCCGGTCGGAGGCCGCCATCACCATCACCGCGCGGGCGTGCCGGCTCGAGGCGATGAAGGCGGCCTTGCCCAGCATCCTCAGCGCATCGCCACCGAACAAGGTGCCATAGTGATTGGTCTGCGGCGGGAACACCATATCGGCCATGTGCAGCCGGTCATCCTCCGGTTCGGCCGCCATGCGGTCGAGCGGCGGCAGCGGCAGGCGCGTGTCGGGTCCCTTGGCCGCGACCAGGGTGAACAGCCCGCGCGTGCACAGCCGTCGTTCGCCGCTCAGTAGCGCCTCGGCGGTCAGCTCGATCTCGACATCGACCGATCGCGTGCCGGCGCGGGTGATCCGCCCCGTCGCCTCGATCAGCTCGCCCTTCAGCGCCGGCGCGGCGAAGTCGATCCGTTCGGAAGCGGCGGTGACGAAGGGCGCTCGGCCATGGCGCGAGGCGGCGAGGAACGCCACCTTGTCCATGTGCGCGAGCGCCACCCCGCCGAACAGCGTGCCGTGATGGTTGGTGTCGCCCGGGAACACCATGTCGATGAGGCGGACGACACCCGACATCAGGCCGGCTCCACCGCGCGGACGCGCAATGCATGAGCGGCGGCGACCATCGCTTCGATCGCCGGCTTCACTTCCTCCCATTTGCGCGTCTTCAGCCCGCAATCGGGATTCACCCACAATTGTTCGGGGCGGAGGTGATCCTGCGCTAGCCGCATCAGCGCGACCATTTCGTCGACCGTCGGCACGCGCGGGGCGTGGATGTCATAGACCCCCGGTCCGATCGCGCTCGGATAGCGATAGCGCGCGAAGCCTTCGAGCAACTCCATCTGTGATCGCGCGGTCTCGATCGAGATGACGTCGGTGTCCATCGCGCCGATCGACGGCAGGATGTCGTTGAACTCCGAATAGCACATATGGGTGTGGATCTGCGTCGCGTCGGCGACCCCGGCGGCGGACAGGCGGAAGCAGTCTACCGCCCAGTCGAGATAGGGCTGCCAGTCGCGCCGGCGCAGCGGCAAGCCTTCGCGCAATGCCGCCTCGTCGATCTGGATCGCCTTGGCGCCCGCTTTCTCCAGGTCGACCACCTCGTCGCGGATCGCCAGCGCGATCTGGCGGCACGATGCCTCGCGGGGCTGATCGTCGCGGACGAACGACCAATTGAGGATCGTCACCGGGCCGGTTAGCATGCCCTTCATCGGCTTGTCGGTCAGGCTCTGGGCGTAGCGCCACCACTCGACGGTCATCGGCTTGGGTCGCGAGACGTCGCCGAACAGGATCGGCGGGCGAACGCAGCGCGAG
>NZ_BCYU01000110.1 GCF_001598355.1 Sphingomonas asaccharolytica NBRC 15499 | reverse complement strand
CCCCGCGCGAGCCAGGTCATCGGCAGCGCCATCACCGCCGCGATCGGCTCGGGCGACCGCAGCGCAATTTGCTTGGGCACCAGTTCGCCGACGATCAGCGAGAGGAACGTGGTGATACCGATCACCAGCGCGAACCCGGCCTTGTCGGAGAATTCGGTGCTCCATCCGAACCATTGCTGCAATCGGATCGCGGTCGGGCCGCCGAGAGCCTCGCCCGAATAAGCGCCCGAGATCACGGCGATCAACGTGATGCCTACCTGAACCGTCGACAGGAACTTGCCGGGATCGGCCGCCAGGTCGATCGCCGCGCGCGCGCCACGGCTGCCGGTCCGCGCCATCGCCTCCAGCCGCGCCTTGCGCGACGACGCGATCGCGAGCTCGCTCATCGCGAACACTCCGTTCACCGCGACGAGTATGAGGATGATGACGACATCGATCCAGGGATAGGGCGCGGGCGGGGGCAAGGTCATGATGTGCGCTTATGCCTACACGCGGGCGGGAACGTCACGCAACATGGCGCGTGGTTGTGGCGGCGACTCATTCCCCTCCCGCTTGCGGGAGGGGAGGGCACGTCTCAGCGATGACCTGTCACCACACGCCCTCCCCCGACCCCTCCCGCGAGCGGGAGGGAGTTTACTTGCCCCCCCGCCGCGTCGCAAAGAAATCGCGCAACAGGCGGGCAGCCTCATCCTCGCCGATTCCAGGATAAATCTCCGGCCGATGGTGCACTATCGGCTGCGCAAACAGCCTTGGACCATGCTCGACCGCGCCGCCTTTGGGATCGGGCGCCCCATAATATAGTCGCGCGATTCGAGCGTGCGCGATTGCCCCGGCGCACATCGCGCACGGCTCGAGCGTCACCCACAGATCGCAATCGCTCAGCCGGTCGTCGCCGATCGCGTCCGCCGCGGCGCGAATCGCAAGCATCTCGGCATGCGCCGTCGGGTCGTGGCGTGTGCGCGGCGCATTGGCGGCGGTGGCGATGACGCGCCCGTCCAATACCACCACCGCGCCGACCGGGACTTCCCCCAGCGACGCGGCGGCAGCGGCCGCATCGAGCGCGGCACGCATTGGTGGAGGCAGCTGAAACCCGCTTATTGCGGCGCCGCCGAATTGGCCGGGGGAACGCCGGGCTTGTCGACGCTGATCGTCGGGACCTTGATGGTCTTGGTCGTCGTGGTCACGGTGGGGACCTCTACCGTCTTGTTTTCAGTGCCGAAATTCACCGTCGCCATGTTGGCGTTGACCTCGGGCGCGCTGCCGCCTTCCAGTTTGACGGTCGGCAGCGAGCCCGATTTGCCGTTGATCGAGATCATTCCAAACGCCAATAGCGCTATCAGGACGAGGGCGGCGATGCCGACCAGAGCGAGCAGGAACCGCATTATAATCGTCTCCTAAAAATCGAATCGTTCGCGTAATCAACGTTTCGCCACAAGAGCAGGTTGCACGGAAAAGAGCGAATCTGTTGACCCGGCGCGCGACAGACGCTATCGGCGCCACCTTTCCGGGGTCAGGTTCGTCTTGGCCCGAAACTCAGGATTGATAGCGATGTCGCGCATTTGCGAGCTGACCGGCAAGGGCCGGCAGGTGGGTCACAACGTTTCCCACGCCAATAACAAGACCAAGCGGACGTTCCTGCCCAATTTGCAGAACGTGACCTTGCTGTCGGACGCGCTGGGCACCAGCGTCAAGCTGCGCGTGTCGACGCACGGCCTGCGCTCGGTCGAGCATGTCGGCGGTCTCGACAATTGGCTGGTCAAGACCAGCGACGACGATCTGTCGCTGCGTGCACGCCGCCTGAAGCGCGACGTCAAGAAGAAGCTGGGCGACACCCAGGCCGCGTAGTCGCGCCGGTCCGGCTCAGTCGGACCGTCAGCGAATCGCCACCGGCCCGCTCTCCACAGTGGAGAGCGGGCCGGAGTCGTTTCTGCCACCTGCGATCGCGATCAAGCTGCGCGGCGGGTGGTCGAGCGGGGCTCGGTTAGCCTATTGAGCCTCTCGGCCAAAAAGGAGGTGCCGCATGGATCGGTTTACCGGCGGCTGCCTGTGCGGAGACATACGGATTGCGGCGTCCGGGCGCCCTTATCGGGTCGGGCTTTGCCATTGCCTCGACTGCCGCAAGCATCATGGCGCGCTGTTTTTCGCCGCCGCGATGTTCCCGCAGGACGCGGTGACGATCGAGGGTGAAACGCACCATTACGCTGGCCGCCATTTCTGCCCGCGTTGCGGCTCGTCGGTTTTCGCGCGCAGCGGCGACGAAATCGAAGTCCATCTGGGATCGCTCGATTCGCCCGACCAGTTGATGCCGACCTACGAAGCCTGGACCGTTCGGCGCGAATCGTGGCTGCCGCCGTTTCCGCTGAATCGACAATACGAGCACAACCGGGTGGCCGCGGGCCGGGAGGAATAACGGTTCTTCGGCCAGACCGTACCCGGAGCGCTGCCGAAAGGACTTAAAGGGCGAGCCTGAACTTCATCAGCAAGGTCTGTTGCAGAATCAGCAGATTGTCGTCGCTGACCATCCACAACATCGTCGCGCCGTTCTCGCGGGTGATCGCGAGGCCCTCGAAATTATCGACCGTCAGCGGCGGCGCCAGCCGGGCGATCTCGCGCCCGCGAATAGTCATGCCGGGACGGATATGGCGCGGATCGATCAGGGTCAGCACCGCACTCCAGGTGAACGGCAGCGCGAGCTTGCGATTGAGGATCAGCACACGCCCGTCGGGCAACTCGGTCGCGTCGGAAGGGTCGTAGCCGTCGGGCGGCAGATAGCCGAACTCGAACCCCTTGAGTGGTTTCTCAACCGGATCGCGGTCAAAGACCAGCGCGCTCCGTGCCTGGCTCGGCAGGCGGCGACTGGTCTCGGCGATCACCAGGAAGCGGCCGTCGTGAAGCCGCACCATCGATTCGGCGCCGCCATTTTCCGACCAATCGGCCATCGGTTTCGGCGCGACCATCGTCGCCGGCAAAGTCAGCCCGGGTGAATAGCGCCAGATCTGGTTGACGCGCTCATACCCCACCCACACGCGCCCCGTCGCAGGATCGAGCGTCATCGATTCGCTGTCGCGATCGGCCTTGTTCCATCCCGTTCCCGGCCCCACCGGCAGATCGTCGAAGCCCGGGGAGCTGAGGCGGAGGCGGCCGTCGAGCCGGAACCGTACGATCGTCCCCCCATCGCTCAGCAAGGTGAACAGGCCGCTGTCGATCGTCATCGACGAATAGCCGCCGAAGGCGAGATCCTTGCTGGTCAGCCGAACCCCGCCAACGAACGTCAACGCCCCGACCTTCACATGCTTGGGATCACCGGGATCGAGCGGCACCGGCGTCGCGGTGAGGTCGGGAACGACGCCCAGCATCGGCCGCTCGGGCGTGCCGCTCCACTGACAGGACAGCGCCAGCGCAAGCATCAGGAGATAGCGGGTGCGGCGGCGCATCGCCGCCTCTCATAGCCGTCGCGCGGCAACCCGCCAGCCTGAACGGCGGATAACGGACGCATTCAGCCTTAGCTCAATCCGAATCGGGCAAAACCCTTTCATCGACACGGAATGGGCAGACGGAAATCACCGGGGCCCGCGACCGATCGACGGATGAATTTTGAGACGGAGACGACAAATGCTGAAGACACTTTCGCTCGTTGGCGCCGCGCTCGCGATGACTGCCGGTGCCGTTGTTCCCCTCGCGCCTGCGCAGGCGCAGCGTTACGCCTATGATCAGGCCTATAGCGATGGTTACAACCGCGACGGCTATAGCGGTTATGACCGCAACGGCTATCGTGGCTACTATCGCAGCTATCGCGGATATGACCGCAACTACCGTGGCTATAACCGCAGCTATCGTGCGCGTCAGAAGTGCAACGATGGTGACGGCGGCACGATCGTCGGCGCGATCGCCGGCGGCCTGCTCGGCAATACGGTTGCCGGACGTGGTGACCGCACGATCGGCACGATCCTGGGCGCCGGTGTGGGTGCCTTGGCCGGCCGGGCAATCGATCGCTCGGATCGCCCCGGTTATTGCCGCCGCTAATCCCGAACAGTCGAGTTCTCCCGCGTAGCGTATCCGGGAGAGACAGTCCCCTCGCGTAGCGTATGAGGGCGGAGGCCGGTCCCGAAAGGGGCCGGCCTCTTGTTGAGCGGAGCGCAGGCGCGCGTGCCGCGCGCCGATCGCGAAGCAAGCGCCCCGCACGGCCGGCGGACGGCTTCGCCGGCAGCGGGGACCGACCCGCAAACGGCTAAAGTATCTTCACTATGTGACGCGATCGATGCGAAAGGCGAGAATGCTGCCGCCCTCCCGGAACCGCGGATCGGCCGGATCGAGGCCATGAGCGGCGGTGGTGACGAACAAGGTGCTCAGGTCGCCCCCGCCAAAGGTGCAACTGGTCGGCCGCTGGCAAGGGGTGGGAAGCCAGCCGACCTGCGTTCCGTCGGGCGCAAGGCGCGCGATGCCGCTGCCGTCCCACATCGCGCACCAGATATAGCCGTCGCTACCCACGGTCAGGCCATCCGGTTTGCCGGCGGTGTCTTCGAACCGATGCAATATCGTTCGATTGGATATCACGCCGCCCGCGAGGTCGAAATCGTAGCGGTAGAGCAACCGCGGAACCGTATCGACTAGATAGAAGGACCGTCCGTCCGGACTCCAGCCCATACCGTTGGGAACGTCGAAGCCGGTATCCATAGGCGTAACGCGGCGCTCTTGATCGACGCGATACAAAGTGCCGCCCCCTGGCGATCCATCGGTCGCGCGCGTTCCTACCCAGAACCGGCCGGCCGGATCGCGCTTGCCGTCGTTGAAGTGCACATTCGTCATGTCCGGCGACGGCAATGGCTCGAGGGGCCGGCCCAGCCGGAACAGCCATAGGCCGTCTTCCAGCGCCAGGATCGCCTCTCCCGCACCGCGTGGCGCTGCCGATCCGATCTTGGCATGGACTGGGATGGCGCGATTGATGCCGGTGGCCGGGTCCAGGAAATTATAGCTGGGTCCGAGGATATCGACCCAGGCGAGTAGCCGCGCCTGCGGAATCCAGACGGGGCATTCGGCGAGCGCGGCGCCGACAGGCCAGGCCATTTGTGGCGCCATCCCCGGCACTACCTCCACCACGCACCCTCCCCGTCTTCACTAAACATGTTGCTATAACGGCTACACGTCTTTAGCTACCGGGCGGATAGGGCCCTGGCAATGGTGGCCCCGCGCGGGGAGAGATAATGGCAGCAACGCCGGGACAGCGCTGGCCGCGTTTTCGCTGGTTCGTCGTGGCAATGCTGGCGGCTGCCGCGGTGCTCAATTACCTCGACCGCCAGACGCTGGCGCTGATGGCCGGCACCATCCAGGGGCAGTTGCGGATCAGCGATGTCGGCTATGCCACGCTGGTGAACGCCTTCCTGGCCGCTTACACGATCGGCGGATTGATCTCGGCGCTAATCGTCGACCGGCTCGGCGCGCGGCGATCGATGGCGTTGTTTGTCGGCTGGTGGTCGCTCGCGAGCGCGCTGTCGGGTATGGCGGGAAGCATGTGGCAGCTTGCCGCCACGCGGTTCGCGCTTGGGATCGCGGAGGCCGGCGGCTGGATCGCCTCGCCCAAGCTTGTCCAGGAATGGTTTCCCAACCGCGAGCGCGCGCTGGCGATCGGCATCTATTCGTCCGCGGCGCATTTCGGTGCGGCACTGGCGCCGATCCTGATCACGACCCTGCTCATCACGGTCGGCTGGCGAGCGACATTCGTCGTCACGGGAGCGATCGGGCTGACCTGGCTCGCCGTCTGGCAATTGACCTATCGGCCGAACCGTATCGGCCCGGTCGACAAGGAGGCGGTGCCGGAGCAACGCGCGGGTCGTGCGCCGGCGGAATGGGGCGCGGTCCTTCGCACTCGCGGGGTCTGGCTGATCGCGATCGGCAACGCGCTCACCAATCCGGTCTGGTTCTTCTACCTGTTCTGGTTTCCCAAATATCTGACCGAGGAACGCGGACTGACGGTCGCCGAAATGGGCCGGCTGAGCTGGGTGGTCTATGCGTCGGCGGGAGTCGGTTCGGTGCTCGGCGGAATCATCTCGGGCGCGCTGGTCAGGCGCGGCATGCGACCGGCGCGCGCCAGGGTGGCGACGATGGCGCTCGTCGCCGTGATCGCGCCGATCGGCGCCTTTAATGCGCTGGCGCCTGCGGTCTCGATCAGCCTTGCGCTCGGCGCGCTGGTGGCATTGGTCCATACCGCCTGGGTCACCAACCAGACTGCCCTCTGCGTGGACTTGTACCCCGGACGGCATATCGGGAAAGTGATGGCCGTGAACGGCATCATCGGCGGCCTGGCGACGATCGTCACGACGCACCTCGTCGGCGAATTGGTGGCGACCATCACCTATCGGCCGATGTTCCTGATGATCGCGATCGCTTATCCGCTCGGCCTGCTGGCGGCCTTTCTGGCGACGACCGGGCGATCGATGCTCGACCGCGAGATTGCGGCGTGAGCGAGGATCTGATCGCCGTCGAATGGGGTACCGCGCAATTGCGGGCCCGTCTGTTTCGGGGCGACGGCGAGACGCTCGACACGCTTGTGGAGACCGTGCGGCTGGCGGATCTGGGTCGCGACGGGATTGTCGAGCATGTCGATCAACTGCGGGCGCGCTGGCCGGATGTTAGCGGCCCCCTGCTGCTGAGCGGCATGATCGGCTCGGCAATGGGGTGGGAAGAGATTGCGCGCGTCGACTGCCCCGCCGGGCCCGAGGCCATCACCGACGGCACGGTGGCCGGCCGGATCGGCGATCATGCGGTTATCTTCCTGCCCGGCCTGGCGTGCGAGCAACGCTTCGGCGACCCCGACGTTCTGCGCGGGGAGGAAGTGGCGGCGGTCGGTGCGCTGGAGCAAGCTGAGGGACGAGCGGGACTGTTCCTGTCGGTGCCGGGCATGCACGGCAAATGGCTGGCGCATGACGGCGCGACGATCACGCAATTCCACACCTCGATGACCGTGGAACTGTATCGCGTGCTCGCCGAACGCAGCGTGCTCGCGCCCCTGATGGCGACCGAACCCGAGGCGGGAGCGGCATTCCGCGCCGGCGTTACCCGCGGCGCCGAGGGCGGCGGCCTTGGCCGGCTGCTGTTCGCGGCGCGATCGAATGTGCAAGCGGGTCGCATGCCGGCCGACGACGCCGCCTCTTTCCTGTGGGGCGTGGTGATCGGATCCGATGTGCGGGAGAATATGCCGCTTGTGCCGGGCGCCGTGTGCCTGGTCGCGGGCGCGCCTATGGTCGCATCTTTGTTCGCTGCGGCGATCCGCCAGCTCGGCGGCGCCGCGGAACTCTGTGACGGCGACGGATTGACCGCGGCGGGTTTCCTGCGTCTTGCCGCTCTTCTCCGGAAAAAAGGGACGTTCGCATGACACAGCGCCTGACCGGGCAAGTCGCGTTGATAACCGGGGCCGCGGGCGGCATTGGCGGAGCAATTTCCGCGCGGTTCGCGGGCGAAGGATGCCGGATCATCGCGCTCGACCGCGTGGAGGCGCCGTCCGGCGACCTGCGCTTGCTGTGCGATCTTGGCGACGAGACGTCGCTGGCGCACGCCGTGGACGCGGTCAGGACCTCAAGCCTGGAACCCGACATCGTCGTTCACGCAGCCGCGATGGGCGACGCTTGCCCGACGATGGAAACCGACACGGCATTCCTGGCGCAGATGTTCGCCGTTAATGTCGGCGCCGCATTGAGCCTGGCACAAGCGTTCGCGCCGGCGATGCAGGCGCGGCGGCGCGGCTGTTTCCTGTTCGTGTCGTCGATCAATTCGGCCTACGCCACGCCAGGACTCGCCGCCTACGCGGCATCCAAGGCCGCGCTCGACAGCCTGATGCGTACGCTCGCGCTGGAGCTGGCGCCCGACAACGTCCGGGTGAACTCGGTCCGCCCGGCGTCGATCGATACGCCGCTCTGGCGCCGCGGAATGGAGGCGCAACCGGACCCGCAATCGGCCATCGTCGCCAACATCAAGCGTCACCCGCTTGGTCGTATCGGCCGTGCGGAAGACGTCGCGGCGCTGGCGTTGTTCCTGTGCTCCGACGAGGCGAGCTGGATAACCGGCGTCGACTATCAAATCGATGGAGGTGCATCGGTGACGCGTCGCTGAGGGCGTTATAGCAACATATCGAGCTGTTCCGCGGCGCATCGCGAGGTCATAACGCTGCGATATGGTCGAATAATTCTGTTGACGTGTAGCTAAATGTGCAACATTAATTCCTCACTAGACGATAAGATCGCAGGGGAGAGGAATGATGAGGGCAGGCTTTTGGCTTGGCGGGGTGTGTCTCGGCGCGATCGTCGCCGGCAGTCCGGCTTTGGCGCAGGACAAGGCAGGCACGCTCAATGCCACAACTTCCGCCGATAGCGGTCAGACGGCAGGCGATGCGCCAAGCGCGGGCGACAAGGAGATCGTCGTCACCGGCTATCGCAAGAGCCTTGCCGAAGCGCTCGAGGTCAAGCGCAACACCGATCAGTTCCAGGATTCGGTCGTCGCCACCGACGTCGCGAAATTGCCGGACAACAATATCGCGGAATCGCTCCAGCGCATATCGGGCGTCCAGATCCGCCGCGCCCTCGGCGAGGGTACGAGCGTTTCGATCCGCGGCCTTCGCCAGAACCGCAGCGAGATCAACGGGCGCACTTTGATCAATCCCAATGGCCGCGGCGCTGGCATCGCGTCGGTGCTCGATTCCGATTACGGCCCGCTCTCGCTCTTCCCGTCCGAGCTGATCGGCCGCCTCGACGTCATCAAGCTGCAAGGTGCGGACCGGACCGACGGTTCACTGAGCGGCACGGTCGACATCATCACGCGCAAGCCATTCGACAAGCCGGGTCAGCTCATCTCGGTGTCCGGATCCACGGTCTATTCCGACCAGGACAAGAGATGGGGCTATGACGGGTCGGCGCTCTATTCGAACACCTTCGCCAACGACACGTTCGGCATTCTGCTCAACGCCACCTATTCGAACAAGCCGGTGAACGAGGATTCGTTCAACTCCTTCACCGGCTACACGCCGCTCACCTCGGCGTTCAACACGCCGGCTCATCCCAAGGCGAATGATCCGAACGGCGACGGAATACCCGGCACCTATATCGCCGATTTCCGTTTCCAGCGCCTGCATGAGAAGCGCGAGAAGATCGGCGGCAACGGCGCGTTTCAATGGCGGCCCAGCCCCAATTTCGAGCTCTATGGCGATGCCGCTTACTCGCACCTCAAGACATCGCGCACCCGCGACTGGTTCTCGGTGCCGCTGAGCAGCAATGCCGGCGACTATAGCTCCTACACTTTGTCCTCAAACGAGATCCTGACCTCGGGCGTCATCAACCAGGTGGCGCAAGGCAATGCCGAAGCGCTGAGGGTCAAGAGTGACACCTTCACCAGTGCGCTGGGGTTCAAGTGGAGCACGAATGACGGGCGCTTCTCCGCCAGGCCTGAAGTGAATTATTCGCGCTCGACGATGGACGTCACCCAGGAGTTCGTCCGGGTCCAGAGCGTCAGCAAATATCCCTTCACCTTCGACGTCAATGAAGGCGGCATTCCCAGCCTGACCGGCCCCGCGGGTCTGGACGTGACCAATCCGGCGACCTTCCGCTATTCGAACGCCTTCGACAATTTCAACCGCAACACCGCCCAGGAAACCGCCGGCAAGGTCGACTTCGCCTTCAAGCCGGAGAATTCGTTCATTTCCGAGATCGATGCCGGCGTGCGCTACTCCGCGCTGACCACGACGCGTCAGACGGTCCAGAATCAGGTCGCCTTTGCCGGCACCACGCCCGCCAACACGTTCCTGCTGTCATCGGGTCCGTCCATCTATGGCGTGCGGGACTATGCCGATCTGCTCGGTGGCAACGCCCCGTCGATCGCCACCAAATATCTCGCGGCGAATGCCTGGGCGCTTCCGATCGGGGGAGCCTGCAAGACGATCGCGCCCAATAGCGGCCTATGTCCCGCCGGCTTCGTCGATCCGCTGCAATCCTTCCGCATCGGCGAGAAGACGATGGCGGCCTATGCCAAGGTCAATTTCGCAACACGGCTGGGATCGATGCCGCTGACCGGCAATGTCGGTCTGCGCTATACCGACACGACGCGCGAGGCCAATGGCGCCATCAAGCGTGCGAGCGGTCTGGCCGATCCGTTGACGGTGAAGACGCAATCGGTCGATTGGCTGCCCAGCGCGGTCGCCAAGCTCGAGATCACCAACAAGCTCCTGCTTCGTGCGGGCTACGCCAAGGTCCTGGGCCTGCCGGACTCGATCGATCTGTCGCCGAACCTGACGCTCAACCGGTTGACGCCCTATAATGGCAACGCCGGCAATCCCCGGCTCCAGCCGTTGCGCGCCGATCAGTTCGACGCCTCGCTCGAATGGTATTTCGCCCCCGGTGCGGCGTTCACGGTCGGCGGGTTCTACAAGGACGTGAAGACCTTCATCTACAGCAGGGCGAGCTACGAGATCCCGCCGGGGGAAGTCGCACCGCCGGGTCAGCCGGAAGGCTATCTGATCACGCGGCCCTATAATGGCGCCGGCGGCAAGGTGAAGGGCGTCGAGATCCTGTTCCAGACCCCGTTCTCTTTCCTCCCCTCGCCGCTCGACGGTTTCGGCGTCGTCGCCAATTTCTCGTATATCGACAGCTCGACCAGCCTGCTCGATCGCAAGGGGCAATCTTTGCCCTTCCAGGGCCTGTCGAAGGTCAATTACAATCTGGTCGCCTATTATGAGAAATATGGCTTCGGCGCCCGCGTCGCGTACAATTACCGCGACAAATTCTTCGACAGCGTCGGGCCGGGCAGCACGGCAATCTATTATGCGCCGTTCCGGACAGTCGACGCATCGATCCGCTATGAATTCGGCCGGTTCACGATCTTCGCCGACGGCACGAACCTGACCAACGAGATCCAGCGCCGCTACGTGGAATCGCCCGAAGCGACCTCCTTCTACGGCATTCAGGGGCGTCGCTTTTCGCTCGGGTTCAACGCGAAGTTCTGACGCGTTCGGTTCGCCCTCCTTGGTTCGCTCGGGGTGAGGCGGCTCGGCTGTCTCCTCCGCCTCTCCCGATAGGATTTCAATGAGCCAGTCTTCCTTCGGCGGCGTCTTTCCGGTGCTGCCGACCGTCTTTACCGACCGCGGCGATATCGACCCCGACGGCATGCGATCGGTCGTCGAGTATGTCGTCGCATCGGGCGCCGACGGCCTCGTCTTTCCTGGCCTTGCCAGCGAATATGACATGCTGACGCTCGATGAGCGCGAAGAGGCCATCGCGCTCGTCGGCGGCGCGGTTGCCGGTCGCGTGCGGTTCGTGGTCGGCGCCAGCAGCGATGAGGTCGGCGATAGCGCACGGCTGGCCGCGGCAGGCGCGGCGGCGGGCGCGAGCGCGGCGAT
>NZ_BCYU01000109.1 GCF_001598355.1 Sphingomonas asaccharolytica NBRC 15499 | reverse complement strand
CCGCCGAGACCGCGGCGGTCGACGAGCGCGAGGCCGAAGCGCGCGTCCGCACGGCTGAGGAGGCGGGCCGCATCGCCGCCGAGGCGCTGTCGCTGGCGCGCGAGGCGCGCGCCGGGGCGACCGCGCGTGCGGAGAACCAGGATCTGCGCCGCGTCGAGATGGCACGGCTGTCGGGCGAGCGCTTCGCCTGCCCGCCGCCCTTGCTCGGCGAGCGCGTCGGGTTCGATCTCGACGATGTCGGCGATCCGCAGGACGAATCGGTCAAGCACGACAAATTGCTGATCGATCGCGAACGGCTCGGGCCGGTCAATCTGGTCGCCGAAACCGAGCTCGCCGAACTCGATTCGCAGCACACCGATGCCGCCGCCGAGCGCGACGAACTCGGCCAGGCGGTGGCGCAACTGCGCGGCTCGATCGGCACGCTCAATCGTGAGGGGCGGCAGCGCCTGCTCGCCGCGTTCGAGGCGGTCAACGGCCATTTCCAGCGGCTGTTCACGACCCTGTTCAATGGCGGCGCGGCGCGGCTCGAACTGGTCGATTCGGACGATCCGCTCGAAGCCGGGCTGGAGATCATGGCGCAGCCGCCCGGCAAGAAGCTTCAGTCACTGACCCTGTTATCGGGCGGCGAGCAGGCGCTGACCGCGGTGGCGCTAATCTTCGGCCTGTTCCTGACCAACCCCGCGCCGATCTGCGTGCTCGACGAAGTCGACGCGCCGCTCGACGACGCCAATATCGAACGCTTCTGCGACCTGCTCGACCGCATGACCGAAGAAACCGCGACGCGCTATCTGATCGTCACCCACAATGCGGTGACGATGAGCCGCATGCACCGCCTGTTCGGCGTGACGATGGTCGAACGCGGCGTCAGCCGGCTGGTGTCGGTCGACCTGGGCGGCGCGGAGAGTCTGCTGGCGGCGGAGTGAGGCTGGCCGCCGAAGTTTTCAGCGGAGCTGAAATCGAGGTCAAGGCCAGCCCGGCCGGCGGCGCTCAAGCGCCGTCCGACGACGCGGGCTTTGCCCGCGGCGGGGCTCAGGTCTCGACCCGCTCCGGCAACAATAACTTCCCGAACACCAGCTTGATCGCCACGAACACCGCCGCCGCGCCCAGGATCGCGGCGGCGTGGATTCCCCAGAAGCGCCCAGCCGGCATGATCTCCAGCCAGCCGCCGACCACGCCGACCAGGTAATTGGCCAGCGCCAGGAACAGATAATAGATGCCGACCACCGTCCCGGAGATCGCCCGTGGCGCGGCGCGCGAATAAAGCGCTAGGCTGACCGGAAAGACGTTGGCGAACCCCAGATTGTTGAGCGTGTTGACCGCGAGCGCGACCCATAGAGCCGGCTTGACGCCGGTCGCTTCGTGACGGCTGGCAACGATCATCACCAGCAGGAACGCGGACGACGAGATCAGGCAGCCGATGATCAGCTTGCTCATCTCGTCGGGTTCGCGCCAATGCCGCGCATACCAGCGCCAGAACGCCACTGCCCCGGCCAGCGTCACGAACCCGGTAAAGGCGTCGAACGAGACCAGGAACGAGGTCGGCATGCGGTGCCCGAGCAGCATGAATTCGTAAGAGCGGTCGGCCCAGACCAGATAGGCGTTGAACATCTGCTGGTTGCCGATCGCGCTTACCGCCAGCACCGGGACCATGAACAGCAGCAGGACAAGTACGACGATATCGCGCCGCGTCATCGCCGCGCGTGGCGCGGCCGATGCGCTCGCGGCTCGCCGCTCGGTCAGCGGATCGGGCGGCAGATGGCGGCGGCCCGCCAGATAGATGACCAGCCCGATCACCATCCCGACGCCGGCCGCGCCGAACCCCCAATGCCAGCCGACTTCCTCGCCCAGCGCGCCGCACACCAACGGTGCGAAGAAGGCGCCGAGGCTGATGCCGATATAATAGATCTGGAACGCATCGGTCGCGCGGCCGTCGCCCGGCGCGTAGAGCGCGCCGACCTGGCTCGCGAGATTGCCCTTGAGGCAGCCGACACCGAGCACGAGCAGCAGCAAGGCGAGCAGGAACGACACGTCGAACGCCATTAGGAAATGGCCCGCCGCCATCAGCAAGGCGCCGATCGTCACCGTCAGCGTCTTGCCCAGCCAGCGGTCGGCGAGCAGCCCGCCGAGGATCGGGGTGATATAGACCAGCATCGTGTAGGTGCCGAAAATGTGCGAGGCGAGCGCCTGGGTGTTGGGCGGTGCGCCGTAGATCCCCGCCAGTACGTGGCTGAACCAGCCGAACCCGACGATCTGCTCGACATGCGGCGCCAGCAGCAGCGCCTTGACCATGTACAGCACCAGCAAAGTCTGCATGCCGTAATAGGAAAAACGCTCGAACGCCTCGGTGAAGGCGATGACCGGCAGGCCGACGGGGTGCCCCAGGAACTCGCGGCGATGCGTCGCGCCGACGGGCCGTGGCCCGGCATCCGGTTCTTCGATCGTCACCCACCCGCTCCCACTCGAAAGGTCGAGGCTAAGGCGACGGTGCGGTTGGGGCAATGGGTAGGTCGGGTATCAGCCCAGCGGACGGTCCTATATGATTCACGCGGAGGCGCGGAGGCGCGAAGCGGAACTTTTTCGCGCAGAGGCGCAGAGCGCGCAGAGATGTTTTGCGCAATGAGATGGCGGGGCAAATGCATTGACCTGATCAAGGGCCTCGCAGGGCGAGGCCGATCCATCATCTCTGCGCCTCTGCGCGAACCTTCTTCGCGCCTCCGCGCCACCGCGTGAGAAAATCAATGCCTCGAACAAGCTGTCGATGCACTCACAGGCGAAATCCCCACCCGCCGCTTGCCCCGGGTCAAACTCTGCGGCACCACCGCGTGCATGACCGAAGCCGCTCGCGCCGACACCGTTTTTTTCGGGCATCCGCGCGGGGTCGCCTATCTCGCTTTCACCGAATGCTGGGAGCGGTTCAGCTATTACGGCATGACCTCGCTGCTGACGCTCTACATGGTCCAGCAATTGTTCCTGCCGGGTCATGCCGAGCATGTGCTGGGGCTGGCGGCATTGCGGCCATTGTTCAGCTGGCATGGCGCGCTCAGCGATGTCGCCTTCGCCTCGCTGATCTACGGCTGGTATGGCGGATTGGTCTATTTCACCCCGATCCTCGGCGGCTGGATCGCCGATCGCTGGTTGGGCGCGAAGGCCACCGTCATCATCGGAGCGTTGCTGATGTGCGCAGGGCATCTCGCCATGGCGTTCGACGCCTCGTTCCTGCTCGCGTTGCTGATGCTGATCCTCGGCTCGGGCTGCCTCAAGGGCAATATCTCGGCGCAGGTTGGCGAACTCTATCCGGCCGAAGCGGAATCGCGGCGGACGCAGGGCTACACGATCTTTTCGGCGGGCATCAATGTCGGGGCGATACTGGGGCCGCTCGCCTGCGGTGCGCTCGCCGCGGCTTATGGCTGGCATGCCGGGTTCGGCGCGGCGGCGGGGCTGATGCTGCTCGCCTTGGTCATCTACCTCGCGGGCCAGCGCCATCTGACCGGTCACAGCCCGCGCGCCGACCGCGTCGCGCTGCCGCCGATGACTGCGGCCGAGCGCAAGCGGATGTGGTTGCTGATCCTGGTCGCCGCGATGACCCTGTTCCCCAACGTCGCCTATCCGATGATCTGGGGGATCGGCGTGCTGTGGGTCGACCAGCATGTCAGCCTGTGGACGCCATGGGGCGATGTCCCGCCGTCCTGGTTCAACTCGATCGATCCGTTCGCCTCGGTCGTCGCGGTGCCGCCGCTGGTGGCGCTCTGGGCGTGGCAGGCCAAGCGCGGGCGCGAGTCGTCGGACGTCGTCAAGATCGGGATCGGCGCTCTGCTGACCGGCGTCTCGGCGTTCGTGCTGGTCGCCGGCGCGTTGCTGGCAGGGCCGGACGGCAAGACCGACGTATGGTGGGCGCTCGCCGGGTTCTTCGGCATGGGCATCGCGTTCCTCTATTATTGGCCGGTGCTGCTCGCGTTGATCAGCCAGGCCGCACCCAAACAGGTCACCGCGACCATGATGGGCGGGGTATATTTGTCGTTCTTCCTGGGCAGTGTGATCATGGGCTGGGTTGGCAGTTTCTACGACACGATGAGTCCCGCCGCGTTCTGGGCGCTCGACGGATCGATCGGATTGGTCGGCGGGCTGCTGATGCTGGCGATCGCGCGGCCGGTCGCGCGGGCGCTTGAACCTGTGCCGGACGGGGATGCCGAGTGGCGCTGAGAGTCTGTTTGAAAACTCGCGAAGGAGCGAGTTTTGAGGCTGCACCATCCTCCGCAGCCATTCTATCGACGCTTTGCATCGTTGGAACCTTGGGCTGGTGCCGCGAAACGCGCCCCCAGCGCGTTTCCAAACCGACTCTGAGTCCGCACGAATTCGCTTGGTACAATACCGGAACGGGCGTAATATTCGCGCCATGCGCGGGTTTATCCCCTTGCTGGTATTGGCCCTTGGCGCGACGGGTGCTCCGTCGTCGGCCGATAGCGGCGTTCCCCAGGATCCACCGGTGGTTCCGGCGACCGGCGCGACTACCGCGGCGACCGCAACCGACCTGCTCGGTTTCACCAATGCCGAACAGCGCATGACCGTTCCGGTGTCGATCGGCCCGAGCGGCCCCTATCCGTTCATCATCGATACCGGGTCGGAGCGCACCGTCGTGTCGCGCGAGCTGGCGAGCATTCTCAAGCTCGCCACCGGACGCCGTGTCCATGTGACGACGATGGCGGGACAGAGCGAGCTCGGCACCTATAAGCTCTCCGATCTCCGCGTGAACATGATCGCCCCCGACACGCTCGAGGCGCCGGCGGTCGACGCCACCAATCTCGGTGCGCCAGGCATGCTGGGAATCGACGCGCTCAAGGGCCATTCGGTGTCCATCGATTTCGACAAGAACGTGATGGAAGTTCGCGCGTCGAAGCGGCGCGGCATGGGCGGCAGCCCCGACGACATCGTGATCCGCGCCAAGAACCTCTACGGCCAGTTGATCGTCACCGATGCGCGCTATCGCGGCAAGCGCATCTCGGTCGTGATCGACACCGGATCGCCGGTCACCGTCGGCAACCTCGCGCTGCTGAAGCTGGTGAAGACGGAAAAATCCCTGGGCAATGTCGCCCTGCTCACGGTGACCGGTCAATATCTCAACGCCGATTATCGCGTGATCGACTCGCTCGACATCGCCGGGGTCGGCTTTCACCAACTGCCGATCGCGTTCGCGGACGCCGTTCCGTTCGACCGGTTCGGGTTGAGCAATACGCCGGCATTGATGCTGGGGATGGACTCGCTGCGGCTGTTCCGCCGCGTCCAGATCGATTTCGCCAATCGCGAAATCCGCCTGACCCTGCCGCGCTCGGTCAACGCGGTGCCGGCACGCTTTCGATAATAACGTAATCGACGACTCGTTGGCGCGGTTGCCAGCCGCCCGATTTCGCGCGTGGTTGTCGTTTGCAGCTACGCTGAGACGGCACCAGCCCTCCCCCGGCCTCCCATAGAATATCCTGATTGAGAGGACGGGTGGAGGAGCGGGCTGGTGCAGCAATCGTTTCAGCTTTGCTGAAACCGGGTATAGTCTCCCCAATCATCGCAACAATCGGGGGTCGGCATGCGCGCTTTGGGGTGGATCATCGTGGCGGGTCTCGTCGCGCAACCAATGGTCGGAGCGGCAGCCGCGCGGGGCGCCGACCTCCGTCCCGACCAGCAGGCGTTCTTCGGCCTCTACAAGGAACTGGTCGAAACCAACACGGTGGTCGACATCGGCAGCTGCACCCAGGCGACCGCGCAGATCGCCGCGCGGATGAAGGCGGCGGGCTATAGCGACAGTGAGCTGACGCCATTTTCGGTGCCCGACCATCCCAAGGATGGCGGGCTGGTCGCGACCCTGAAGGGCAGCGATACCAAGGCCAAGCCGATGCTGCTGCTCGCGCATATCGACGTCGTCGCCGCCAAGCGCGAGGATTGGGTGCGCGATCCGTTCAAGCTGATCGAGGAGAACGGCTTTTATTACGGCCGCGGCACGGTCGACGACAAGGCGATGGCCGCGATCTGGGCCGATGCGATGATCCGCTTCAAGCAGAGCGGCTACAAGCCCAAGCGCACGATCAAGATGGCGCTGACCTGCGGCGAGGAGACCACGTATGCGTTCAACGGCGCGCAATGGCTGGCCGCGAACAAGCCCGATTTGATCGCCGCCGAATTCGCGCTCAACGAAGGTGGCGGCGGGCGCTACAACGCCAAAGGCGAGCGCGAGATGCTGGCGATCCAGGTCGGCGAAAAGGCGGCGCAGAACTTCACCTTCACCACCACCAATCCCGGCGGACATAGCTCGCAGCCGGTGCCCGACAACGCGATCTACGAGCTTGCCGACGCGCTCGAGAAAGTGCGCGGCTACGAATTCCCGGTGAAGTTCACTGATACGACCCGCGCTTTCTTCACCGCCGTCGCCGGCGCGCCGCAAACCCCGGCGCCGATGGCCGCCGCGGTCAAGCGGCTGCTCGCCGATCCCAATGATGCCGAGGCGGACAAGATCGTCTCGCTCGACAAAGCGATGCACTCGACCCTGCGGACCACGTGCGTCGCGACCTTGCTGAGCGCCGGCCATGCCGAGAATGCGCTGCCGCAAAAGGCCACCGCCAACGTCAATTGCCGCATCTTCCCGGGCGAAAGCGTCGACGGAACGCTCGCCAAGTTGAAGGAACTGGCCGGCCCCAAGGTGACGGTCACCGCCAACCAGCCGGTCCGCCCGATCGGCATCCCGCCGACGCTCGATCCCAAAATCGTCGGACCGATGAAGACGCTGGCCGACAAATATTTCCCCGGCGTGCCGATGCTGCCCAGCATGTCGACCGGTGCCACCGACGGCATCTTCTTCGAAGCGATCGGCATCCCGACCTATGGCGCGCCGGGCGTGTTCATCGAATCCGACTTCAGCGGCATCCACGGGCTGAACGAACGCATCCGCGTCGAGTCGCTCTATGTCGGCCGGGATTATCTCTACGATCTGGTGAAGGCGTATGCGGGGTAACTCAGGTCGAATGCGACCGAGTTGAATCGGCACCCCGGCCTTGTCCCGGGGTCCACCGGGCGGCAAGCCCGGGAAAAGAAGCTCCTGCTATGCGCTAACCTGCGCAGTGGATGCCGGGACAAGCCCGGCATGACGGCTAAATCTGATCGTATTCGTCTCTAGGTCATCGCCGATTATCGCCGCTCAGCCGTAGCAGCGCCGCGCCATGCGAAGGCACGGACCGCACAATCCGGCCCGTCGTCGTCCCGGCATCGGCGCGCAACCAGCAATCGCGCACCCGCACCGTACCGCGCAGGTCGAGCTGGCTGAGCGCGATCGACACATCGCGCGCTTTCCCGGCGGTGTTGAACAGCGCGAGATAGGTATCGCCGCCGGGATGGCGCGCCGACCAGATCCGCGTGTCGTCGGCAATGAAGTGCGGACGGTTGTCGCGCGACTGCTGGTTGACGGCGATCACTTCGGGATTGGTCAGCAGGTCGAGCGTCGCCTGGTCGAGGTGGCGCAGGTCGCCGCCCATGATCAGCGGCGATCGCGCGATCGACCACAAGGTCATCAGCGTGCGTTGTTCGTCGGGCGTGAATTTGGTGTCGCGCTGTCCGAGCGCGAGACGGCCCAGCGGCAGCATGTCGGCATCGGGCCAGCATCCCGCCGAACGGTGCGGGTTCCAATTTTCGAGCCGGGTAAACTGCGCTTCCAGCAGCGGCCATTCGTCCCAGAAATCGTCCGAGATACGCCACATCTGCGCATAACGGCGGACATGATCGCCGCGGACCACCGGCGTTTCGCCGGGCGAGAGGCTGAGGATGATCGGCCGACCGGTCGCCAGGATGGCGCGATGCGCAGCTTCGATCTCGGGCGCATGGGCATCATAGGGGCGGCTCATGTCGTCCATCTTGACGAAATCGACGCGCCACGACGCATAGAGCCGGAAGACGCTGTCATAATAAGCCTGCGCGCCCGGCCGAGTCATATCGACGCCGTACATGTCGGGATTCCACGGGCAGGTGCTGGCGGTGTCGGCGATATCGCGCGCGGTGTAGCGCGTGCCGAGCACCGGCAAATTGCGCTCGACCGCCAGCCGCGGGATGCCGCGCATCAAGTGGATGCCGAATTTGAGCCCCAGTCGATGAACTTGCGTCGCGATCGGCGCGAAGCCGCGTCCGTCCACGCTCGACGGAAATCGATTGGGCGCAGGAAGCAGGCGACCATTGCCGTCCATCGTCGGCACTGGCTTGGCGGCATAAGTGTAGCTCGATGCGCCGGGCTCGTACCACTGAATGTCGATGGTGAAGATGTCATAGCCGGCCGGCTTCAGCTTGGCCGCCATGATCTCCGCGGTCTCGATCGCCTGGGCTTCGTTGATCGTCGTGGCGAAGCTGTTCCAGCTATTCCACCCCATTGGCGGCGTGGGCGCGAGCAGAAGGCTCCGGCGGACGCGCCCGGCGCGTGCGATAGCCGGTGCCGCGGCCGCCGCGCCGGTTCCCAGCAACAGCGCGCGGCGGTCGATCGTCGGGCCGCTCATGCTGCCATTTCCCTGCTCGATACCGCCAGCCGGATTGCGTCCACTGCTCGCTCCTCCCTCAATGCGCGTCCAGGCGCGCTGGCCACGCGGGTGGCGATTGAGGTCCGGTAAGTCAATTCAGATTATGTCAGACAAAATCCGCCAGATGCGCCGGGTGACGGAGAGAGCGCTGGCTACACCGTCACCTGCTCGCCAAGCTCGAGCACCTTGCCCGGCGGGATGTGGAGGAAGTCGGTCGGATCGCTGGCGTTGCGCTGCAGGAACATGAAGATGCGATCCTGCCATAACGGCATGCCGACCTCGGCATCGGGCTTGAGCGTGTTGCGACCGATGAAATAGCTCGCCTTCATTGGGTGCAGGTTGATCAGCCCCGCCTCGGTCGCGTCGGCAAGAGCGCGCGGCACGTCGGGTGTCTCCATGAAGCCATAGCGCAGGATGATGACGCTGAAATTGTCGTCGATTCGTCTGACCTCGCACCTTTCCTCGGGAGATACTTGCGGCCGGTCGGCGGTGCGTACCGATGCGATCAGATTGACCTCGTGCAGCACTTTGTTGTGCTTGAGGTTGTGGAGCAGCGCGCCGGGCGCGCTGTCGGGATTGCCGGTCAGGAAGATCGCGGTACCCTCGACGCGTTCGGGCGCGCGGCGCGCGAGCGCGGCGGCAAGGTCGGCGAGCGGGACGCTCTGGCGTTGCTCGAACGTCTTGACGATCGCCTTGCCGCGCACCCAGGTGAAGATGACCAACCCGATCAATGCGGCGATCACCAGCGGCACCCAGCCGCCTTCGATCACGCGCAGAATGTTGGCGCCGAAAAAGATCAAATCGAGCGTCAGGAACGGCAGGATCAGCGCCAGTGCCAAATGGCGCGGCCAATGCCAGCTGTGCCGCACCACGACATAAGCGAGCAGGGTGGTGATCACCATCGTGCCCGTCACCGCGATGCCATAGGCCGCCGCCATCGCCGACGAGGTGCGGAACTGGATCACCAGCACCAGCACCCCGACCAGCAGCAGCCAGTTGATCGACGGCAGATAGATCTGCCCGGCATAATCAGCGGATGTGTTGCGCACCCTGAGCCGCGGCAGGAAACCAAGCTGGACCGCCTGTTGGGTCAGCGAATAGGCTCCGGTGATCACCGCCTGGCTGGCGATGATCGTCGCCAGGGTCGCCAGGATGACGAGCAAGGGTCGAACGGTCTCGGGCGCCATCAGGAAGAACCAGTCGGCATTCTCCCATTTCTGCCCGGTCGCCTGCACCGCCTCGAGCTTGTTGAGCGTGTAGGCGCCTTGTCCCAGGTAATTGAGGCATAGAGCGGGAAAGGCGAGCAGGAACCAGCCGAGCCGGATCGGCTTCGCCCCGAAATGTCCCATATCGGCGGTCAGCGCCTCGGCGCCGGTCACCGTCAGAAACACCGCGCCCAACACAAACAGTCCGAGCACGCCGTGCGTCGCCAGGAAATCTCCGGCGTAATAAGGATTGAATGCCCACAGGATGCCGGGCTCGTCGCTGATATGATAGAGGCCCAGACCGCCGATCACCATGAACCACAGGACGCAGACCGGGCCGAACAATACCGATACGCGCGCGGTGCCGCGCGCCTGGATCATAAACAGCCCGATCAGGATCGCGATGGTGACCGCCAGGATGGTGTGCTCGCCGATCGCGTCGGCGCCGCCGGGAATCGTGCGCAGACCCTCGACCGCCGACAGCACCGACAGCGACGGGGTGATGATCGCGTCGCCGTAGAACAACGCCGCGCCCGCGGCGCCGAGTACCAAGGCGATGCGCGAGCGCCAGCCGAGCGCGCGTCGCGCCAGCGCCGCCAGCGCAAGCACGCCGCCTTCGCCCTGATTGTCGGCGCGCATCAGGAAGGTGACGTATTTGATCGAGACGATCAGGATCAGCGACCATAAGGCCAGGCTGAGCACCCCCAATATCTCGTCGGCGGTCAGTCCGTCCGCCGCCGCCTGACCGAGCGCTTCGCGAAATGCGTAAAGCGGACTGGTGCCGATATCGCCGAACACCACGCCGATCGCGCCGATGGTCAGCGCGGCCAGCGCCTTTTTCGACATCGTCTGTTGGGGGGAAGTGGCTGCTGACATGGAGTCGGATGGGCCTGCCGGGAAGGACGGCGCGCTTTACGCCTGTTGGCGCGCCGATCAAGCGGCTTTTGTTGCACTGCCGCAAGCCATTGATCGCGCCCTGCCATTACGGCATGGATGAGGAATGGTTCCCTTTTCGTTCGCTGGCCATCAATTTGCCGCGCTGCCCGACGGCGCGCTATTCTGGTTTGCGCGGCGTGCGCTGATCGTCGCCGACCTGCATTTCGAGAAAGCGAGCTGGTTCGCGAGCTTCGGCCAGATGCTGCCGCCTTATGATAGCGCGGCGACTCTGGCGGGGCTGGAACAGGCGGTCGCGGCGACCGATCCGGTCGAGATCTGGTGCCTTGGCGACAGCTTCCACGATTCGCGCGGATGCGAGCGCTTGCCTGCCGCCGAACAGGACCGGCTGCGCGCGCTGACCGCCGCGCATCGCTTCGTCTGGGTGATCGGCAATCACGACCACGCCATGGCCGATCCGTGCGGTGGCGAGATCGTCGACGAGGCCGACATCGACGGACTGGTGCTGCGGCACGAAGCCGACCCGCGCGACCTGCGGCCCGAGCTATCGGGACATTTCCACCCCAAATTGCGCGTCCGCGTGCGTGGGCGGTTGGTATCGCGGCGCTGTTTCGTCGCGACCGGGACCAAGTTGGTGCTCCCCGCCTTCGGGTCGCTGACCGGCGGCCTCGATGTCCATCACCCGGAGATCGTCCGAGCGGTCGGTCGCTATGGCGAGGCGTTGGTGCCGCTGGCGGATAGGCTGTTGCGGTTTCCGCTCGCGGCGTGAACTCTAGTCCTCTCCCGCTTGCGGGTGCACCGGGTC
>NZ_BCYU01000108.1 GCF_001598355.1 Sphingomonas asaccharolytica NBRC 15499 | reverse complement strand
ATCGCTGCGCGATGGTCCCCCTCCCCGTTCCGGGGAGGATTTGAATACCCCCTCTCCCGGGGCATTGCCGGCGAACCGCCCACCCCGTAATCGCGAGCCTATGACCAACATCCTCCTGACCGGCAGCAGCCGCGGCATCGGCGCGGCGATCGCGCAGGTGCTTTCCGCCGGCGACGGCGTCCGCCTGATCGGCCACGGCACCGCGAGCGGCATTGCCGCCGATTTCGCCGACCCCGCCGGCCCGCGCCAATTGTGGGACAAGGCGCTGGCCGAGCTCGGCAGCGTCGATGTCCTGATCAACAATGCCGGGGTGTTCGAGGACAATCCGATCGACCGTTCGGACGACGACTGGGTCGCCGGTTGGGAGCGCACGATGCGGATCAACCTGACCGCCAGCGCCGAATTGTGCCGGTTCGCGGTCAGGCATTGGCAGGAGCGCCAATCGGGCGGCCGGATCGTCAACGTCGCCAGCCGCGCCGCCTATCGCGGCGACAGCCCCCAACACTGGCATTATGCCGCGTCCAAGGCGGGCATGGTGGCGATGACCAAGTCGATCGCGCGCGGTTATGCCGCCCAGGGCATCCTCGCTTTCGCGGTCTGCCCGGGCTTCACCATGACCGGGATGGCCGAGGAGTATTTGGCAAGCCGCGGCGGCGATAAATTGCTCGCCGACATCCCGCTCGGCCGCGTCGCCGATCCCGAGGAAGTCGCCAATGCGGTCGCCTATCTCGCGACTTCCGCGCCGCCCTCGATGACCGGCGCGGTGATCGACGTGAACGGGGCCAGCTATGTCCGCTGAGGCGGAGCGCACGATCGACAGCTGGCGGCTGACCCTGCCGTGCACGCGCGCCGAGGCCGAGGCGATCGATGCCGCCGAGATCGCGATCGACGCGGTGCTGATGACGACCGAGGAAGTCGAGGACGATGTCGAACGCTGGCGGCTCGATGCCTATAGCGAGGCCGAGCCCGACGCGGCGATGATCGCGGCGATCCGCGCTCTGGTGCCGAGCGCGGCCGATGTCGCGCCGCTGGTCGAGCCGCTCTATGACGAGGATTGGGTGACCTTGAGCCAGGCCGGGCTCGAGCCGATCCGCGAGGGCCGCTTCGTCGTCCATACCAGCGCGCATCCGATCGATCCGCCGGCGGGCGGGCGCGCTTTCCTGATCGATGCGGGCCGCGCGTTCGGCACCGGACACCATGCGACCACCTCGGGCTGTCTGAAGATGCTCGACGCGATGGCCGGGCAGAACTTCGCCAATATCATCGATATCGGCACCGGTACTGGCCTGCTCGCCTTCGCCGCGCGGCATGTGTGGCCAGGGGCGCGAGTGATGGCGACCGATATCGACCCGATGGCGATCGACGTGACGCGCGAGAATGCCGAGGCCAACGCGATTGCCGGCGTCGAGCTGATCGTTGCCGACGGCGCGCTCGACGATGCGATCACCGCGGCCGCGCCTTATGATCTTATCATCGCCAATGTGCTCGCCGGGCCGCTCGTGTCGATGGCGCCCGAACTCGCGGCGATCGCGACGCCGGGGGCGACGATCGTGCTCGCTGGTCTGCTCGAGACGCAGCGCGATCAAGTGGTTGAAGCCTATGCCGCCTGCGGCTGCACTCTGCTACAGACTGACCGGCGCGGCGACTGGACGATCCTGAAGCTCGAAGCCGGCAGGGTCCGCTATGTGCCGACCAGGCCATTCGATCCCAAGGGCCGTGACGGCTGGGCGTTAGATATCTGATTCTCGAAGGGGGATTTTATGATTCGTGCTGTTCCGCTGACCCTGGCCATGCTGATCCTCGCCGGTTGCAGCGGGGGCGGGCCCGCCGGCAATTCGAGTTCGAGCTTCGACAAGGGGTTCGTCGATTCGTTCCGGCCCAAGTTCATCGCGGAGTGCCAGGCGGGCGCGCAGAAGACGTCGGGCTCGACCAAGGACTTCTCGGTCGTGTGCGGCTGCGTCGCCGACAAGTTGATCGCCACCAAGAGCGTCGGCGAGCTGATGACCGGCCCGTCGCAGGAAGACACCAAGCGCTATGCCGGTGAGTGCATGCGCGAGCATCCGGTGAGCTAGGTTCTCAGCGTTTTGGCCGGACCGCCATCGCGTCGATCTCGACCTTGATCTCCGGCCGCGCGAGCCGGACGACATAGACCAGGGTCGAGGGCGGGGCGGCTTTGCCGAACGCCTTTTCGCGCGCGGCCTTGGCGCGGGCCGGATCGATCGGCTCGGCCAGATAGATGGTTAGCTTGACCAGATTGGCCGGCGTCGCGCCCTGGCTCTTCAGGATCGCGGCGATGTTGGCGAGCGCCTGCTCATATTGCGCTTCGACGCCGGTCGCCAGCGTGCCGTCGGGCGCATTGCCCACCTGGCCGGCCAGCATGAGCAGGTCCGATCCGGCGGGAATTGTCGCAACGTGGGAATAGTTGGCGATCGGCGCAGCGACGGTCGGCGGATTGGTGAAGGTCTGCGCCAATGCCGCGCATGGCAAGCACAGCGGGACCATGACAAGCAACGACCTCATGCCGATGCCTTTTCGTTGGCATAATGCTGCGTCCCGCGCGTGATCACCTCATCCTCCTGGAGGATGTCGGCGATCGGAATGTCGGGCTGAGCCTTCAACTGCTCGTAGAGCGGCGCGAAGTCGGTCTCCACCGTCACGCGCAGCAATTCGTCGAAGCTGGGGATGACGAAATAATTCTGCTGGAAATCGTCGATGCGATATTCGGTCCGCATCACCCGTGCGAGGTCGAAGCCGATCCGGTTGGGGCTGGGGTCGTCGAGCGCGAACTGGCTTTCGGCATAGCTCGAGACGATCCCCGAGCCATAGATGCGCAGCCCCTCGGGCTCGGCGATCAGGCCGAACTCGACCGTGTACCAATAGAGCCGGCCGAGATATTTCAACGCGTCCAGCCCCAAGGCGCGCTGGCCGCCGCGGCCATAAGCGGCAAGATAATCGGCGAATACCGGGTCGGCGAGCATCGGCACATGGCCGAACACATCGTGGAAGACATCGGGCTCCTGGAGATAATCGAGCTGGTCGGGGCGCCGGATGAAATTGCCCGCGACGAAGCGGCGATTGGCCATATGGTCGAAGAACACGTCGTCGGGGACGAGGCCGGGGACGGCGACGACCTGCCATCCGGTCAGTGTCATCAGCCGCTCCGACAATTCCTCGAAATCGGGGATGCCGGGCTTGGACAGTTTGAGCACGTCGAGCCCGCGCAGATAGGCTTCGGACGCGCGACCGGGGAGCAATTTCGCCTGGCGCGCGAACAAAGTATCCCAGGTAGCGTGCTCGTCCGGCGTATAATGCTGCCAGTCCTGCGGAATCGTCCAGTCGGACGCGGCACCGGGCGGCGGAGAATCGAGAACGTGCGTTTCAGTTGCCATTGAAACCATCTATCACGAGGACCGTGGGGAAAGAAATCGTGTCGCGCGCCTCGAGCGTCCTGGGATGGTTCGGCCGGGCGCTGGTCTTCGTCATTTTGGCCTATGCCACGGCGGGGATGGTTGGCGGGTCGATCCCGGCCAATGCCGGCTGGACACCGCCGGCGCAGGGCGTCCGCATCCTGGTCGAGGATAACGGCATCCATACCGGGCTGGTGCTGCCGGTACGCGCCGCGCGGATCGACTGGACCCAGGATTTCCCGGCGAGCGACATCGCCGACCCGCGCTATGCCCGGTTCGGCTGGGTCGCGATCGGCTGGGGCGATCGCGCTTTCTATGTCGAGACGCCGACCTGGAGCGACGTCCATCCGCTCACCGTGCTGCGCGCCGCGACCGGCAGTACGCGCACCGTGCTCCATGTCGAGCATGTCGACGAACCGCCGCTCAGGTCCGACACGCGCGCGATCGTGCTGAGCGAGGAGCAATATCGCCGGCTGGCCGCCTATATTCGCGCGACCCGCGGGCCGGGCGGCAAGGTCGCGGGCGGATATGACGTCAACGACGTCTTCTATGACGGCCGCGGATCGTACAGCGCGATCCGGACATGCAACGAATGGACCGGTGGCGCGCTTAGAGCGGCAGGCGTGAGAGTAGGCGTATGGACACCCTTTCCGATCGACGTGATGGCATGGTTCTGACCCCGCCGAGCAAGGCGCAATGGGCAGCGGAATTCCCCCGCATGGTGGGAACGATCGCGAGTATTCCCGGCGCGTGGCCCGAGTTGATGAAGGCGCCGGCGGGCGACGGGCGGCCGATCATGCTGCTGCCCGGCCTGTTCAATTCGGACCGGTCGAATGTGGTGATGAAGCGCTATCTGACCGCGCTCGGCTATCGCGTCCAAGGGTGGCGGCTGGGGCGCAATCGTGGCGCCAGAGCGATCGGATCGGAAGGCGAGAAATTGCTCGCGCGGCTCGAAGCCTATCATCGCGACGCGGGCGAGCCGGTGACCTTGATCGGGGTCAGCCTGGGCGGGATCATGGCACGCTTCCTGGCGCATCGCGTGCCGGAGATGGTGCGCGAGGTGATCACCGTCAGCTCGCCCTTTGCCGGCGATCCGCACGCGACCAATGTCTGGCGCGCGTTCGAATGGCTGACCGGCGAGAAGGTCGATTCGCCCGGCGTCGTCGCGCGGCGCGAGGAGATCGCCCAGCCGCTGCCGGTGCCCTCGACCGCGATCTGGTCGGCCAGCGACGGGCTGGTCAACGGCCATTTGTGCCACGACCCGCAATGCCGCGAGATCGAGATCGTCAGCAGCCATATGGGGGTGCAGATGCACCCGGAGACGCTGCGCGCGGTCGCGGGGGTGCTGGGCGGGGAAAAGGGGGACGAAATCAATTCAAGCCCCTCCCCTTCAGGGGAAGGGTAGGGGGTGGGGGATGCCTCGCAGAGCGCATCGCCCGTGACTGCCCCACCCCAACCCCGTTCCGGGTGAACAGTCCCCCGGACTGTTCAGGTTGTGCCGGGGGCACAACCGACCCGGGACGCCTGAAGGGGAGGGGCTAGAAAGAACTCAGTTCCGCGATCCCGAACCGTCCGCGCGGTAGCCGTCATAGGTGCCGCATTGCGACGGGTCCTTCTTGCACGCCTCCGCCGCCTTCTTGCGCTCGCGGCCCTCGCGCGCTTCCTGCTTGCGCATCTTACGGCCGTAATTGCGGTCGGCTTCCGACTGGCTGGTCGTGGTCCAATCGACCGCCTTGCCCGTCGCCTTGACCGGCAGAGTCGCGACGTCGACCGCGGTCTTGGCGAGGCACCCGCCGGTCAGGAGCGGCAAGGCGGCCGCGGCGGCGATCAAGATCCTACGCATCTACTCGTCCCCAAGGGTCATTTGCCCGCGCCGGCCCGATAGGCGGCGCGCGCGGTTGATCCAATTAGCGGAAAGTCGGTGAAAAAGCCATCGATGCCCGCCGCAAGCTGGCGCCGGATCGCCGTGTCGACATCGCCATGCGCGCGGGGATCGGCCCCTTTCCGGAGCGACGCAGGCAGGAAGAAATTCTCCGCGCGGAACGTCCAGACATGCACGCGCAGGCCGGCGGCATGGGCATCGGCGACCAGCGCGGACGGCTCCCCCTCGCCTTTGTCGACCATGTCCTTGTTGGGGCCGATGCCCCAGGCGTAGGTCGCGACCTGCTTGAGCCCCTCGGGCGTGATCATCGCGGCATAGCTCGGCGCGGCTTTGTCGGCGGGGCCGCCGGTTGAATCCATCAGCTGGATCAGGCGGATCCTGGTGATCGAATGGAGCAGCTTGAGGTTGTTCACCTCGAAGCTCTGGATGAACACCGGCGCATCGGCCGAATCCCAGCCAGTTTTTTTGAGCTCGGCGACGAGCTGGCGCTCCATCGGCTTGGCGATCGAGGCGAAATAGGTCGGGTGTTTGGTCTCGGGATAGATGCCGATCGTGCGGCCGACTTGCTTCGAGCGTTGCTTGGCCAAAGCGATGATCTCGGCGAGCGTCGGGATGTCGAACTTGCCGTCATAGGCGGCATTGGCCGGGCGCAATTGCGGCAGGCGCTCCCTGGCGCGCAGCGTCTTCAGCTCGGCGAGGGTGAAATCCTCGGTGAACCAGCCGGTATGACTCTCGCCGTCGATCAGCTTGGTCGTCTTGCGGCCGGCGAATTCGGGGTGATCGGCGACGTCGCTGGTACCGGTAATATCGTTCTCGTGGCGCGCGACGAAGACATTGTCCTTGGTCAGGACGAGATCAGGCTCGATGAAATCGGCGCCTTCGTCGATCGCGAGATTGTAGCTTGCCAAGGTGTGTTCGGGGCGTTCGCCGCTCGCCCCGCGATGGCCGATGACGATGGGATCGGAAAGCGGCTTCATCTTTCCACCTTGCCCCGCCATCGCCGACGATGCCAGCGCGGCGATGGCCAGCACCGTTACAACGCGAATTCGCTTGAAAACCGTCATGCGCGACCCGATTCCTCTATCAACGAACGCCCGCCCTATCGGCGTTTTGTGACCGGGAGGCGACGATGAACGACCATGCCATGGACGCCCCCTATCGCCCGGCGGCGCTCGACAAGGGTGTGCAGGGCCTGATCGGCAAGGGGATCGATCGTTACGAAGGTCCGCTCAAGGTCAGCGGCACCGCGCCTTATGCGGTCGAGGGCGCGCCCGAGGGCACGCTCTATGCGCATATCGTCGGCGCGGCGATCGGCGCGGGCAAGGTGCTGAGCATCGATACCAAAGCCGCCGAAGCCATGCCGGGCGTGGTCAGGGTGATCGTCGAGCATCCCGATTTCCCGTCGAGCGGCGGCAGCAGCCGCGAGCCGATGAGCGACTGGACCGACGCGATCGATCATTTCGGCCAGCCCATCGCTTTGATCGTCGCCGAAAGCCTGGAAATCGCGCGCGACGCCGCGTTGGCGGTCGCGGTGACGTACGAAACGCGCGAAGGTCGGTTCGATCCCGCCGAGCAGACGCCAATCGTCGACCACAAGATCGGTTTCCTGCCCAATATCGTCATCGGCGATGTCGATGCGGCGATCGAGGCGGCGGACGTGCGCTTCGACCAGAGCTATACCACCCCGCCGCATTTCCCCGCCGCGCTCGAGCCGCATGCGACCACCGCCTGGTGGGAAGGCGACGATCTGGTCGTGCGCGCCTCGCTTCAGGTCCTGAACGGCGCGCGCGAGACGATCGCCAATCAATTGGGGCTCGATCCGGCGCGGGTCCGCATCCTCGCGCCCTATGTCGGCGGCGGGTTCGGCGGCAAGACCGGTGTCGGGCCGGAAACGATCCTGGCCGCGGTCGCCGCGCGGGAGATCGGGCGCCCGGTCAAGATCGCGCTGCCGCGCCGCCAGACCTCGGCCCTGGTCCATCATCGCGGCGACACGGTGCAGCGCATCCGCATCGGCTGCGACGCCGAGGGGCATATCGCCGCGTTCGCGCATGACAGCGTGACCTCGCAGAAACCGGACAAGGGATTTCTCGAGCCGGTCCATTTCGGCACGATCCCGCTCTATGCCGGCAAGCATCGCCGCTTCACCACCGCGCTGACGATCGTCGACTTGCCGTCCTCGGGCGCGGTGCGCGCGCCGGGCGAGGCGGTCGGCACTTTCGCGGTCGAATGCGCGATGGACGAATTGGCCGAGCAACTGGGGCTGGATCCGATCGAGCTGCGCCGCCGCAACGAGCCCGAGAGTGATCCGACCAGCGGCAAGCCGTTTTCGACGCGGCTGATGCTGCAATGCTATGAGGAAGGCGCGCGCCGCTTCGGCTGGGACCAGCGCAATCCGGTGCCGGGGCAGAACCGCGAGGGCGAATGGCTGATCGGCCACGGCATGGCGGCGGCGCTGCGCGGCAATTTCACCGTCAACAGCGAAGCACGCGTCACGCTGACCGCCGAGGGCCGCGCGGTGATCGAGACCGACATGACCGATATCGGCACCGGCACCTATACCGTGCTGGCCCAGGTCGCCGGCGAGATGCTCGGGCTGCCGGTAGCGGCGATCGATGTCCGGCTGGGCGACAGCGACTTGCCGGTCAGCGCGGGATCAGGCGGATCGTTCGGTGCGGGCAGCTCGGGCTCTGCGGTGGCGCTGGCGTGCGAGGACATATTGGCCGAACTCGCGCGGCGGATGAACGCGGCGCCCGAGGAATTGACGCTCAAAGACAGCGTGGTCAGCGCCGGCGGGCGGTCCTCGCCGATCGCAGAGCTGGTCCGCGGCAAGCCGATTGCCGCCCATGGCAAGACCGGCCCCGGCCAGGTCAGCCGCCGCACCAGCCAGGCCAGCCATGGCGCGCAATTCGCCGAGGTCGCGGTCAACGCGGTCACCGGCGAGATCCGCGTCCGCCGGTTGATCGGCGTGTTCGATGTCGGCCGCGTGCTCAACGAGAAGACCGCGCGCAACCAGATGGTCGGCGGGATGATCTGGGGCATCGGCTATGCGCTGAGCGAGGAGGCAGTGGTCGACACCCGCACCGGCCAGTTCGTGAACCCCGATTTCGGCGAATATCATGTCGCGGTCCATGCCGACGCGCCGGCGGTCGAATGCCATTTCATCGAACAGGTCGACGACCAGGCCAATCCGGTCGGGGCCAAGGCGGTGGGCGAGCTGGGGATTTCCGGAGCCGGCGCCGCGGTGGCGAATGCGGTGTACAACGCGACCGGGGCGAGGGTGCGGGATTTCCCGATTACGTTGGACAAGCTGCTGCCTGGGTTGCCGCCGGTATGAGGTCGATTCTCTCCAACCGTCATCCCCGCGAAAGCGGGGACCCATCTCCCGCCCGGTCGGCAGGTGGCACCTTCACGAGATGGGCCCCCGCTTTCGCGGGGGTGACGGCGAATGGCCGATAACGACGCCGTCATCGCCGCCGCTTTGGCCTGGCGCGGTACCCCGATGGCGCTCGCCACCGTGGTCTCGACCTGGGGTTCGGCGCCGCGTCCGCGCGGCAGCCATATGATCGTCCATCAGGACGGGCGGTTCGAGGGATCGGTGTCGGGCGGCTGCGTCGAGACCGACATCATGACCGCCGCGGCCGAGGTGATCGCCGGGGCGTCGTTCCAGCTCAAACATTATGGCGTGGCCGATGCCGCGGCGTGGGAAGTCGGCCTGCCCTGCGGCGGCGAGATCGCGGTGATGGTCCAGCCGGTCGCCGCCGACGGTTTCGATCCGGAATTGTTCGACCGCATCGCCGAGGCGCGGGCGAGCGGCACGGCACTCGACGTCGTCACCAATCTCGACACCGGCCAGTCGAGCCTGCGTGCGTTTGATGGGTCCCATCAAAATGCCATTTTGATGGGTGGCGAGGGCGCCGCCTTCGTCAATCGCTACGAACCGCCGCGCCGGTTGCTTATCGTCGGCGCTGTGCAGATCGCCCAGGCGCTGACCGGGCTGGCGCGCGAGCTCGGCATCGCGACGACGGTGATCGATCCGCGCGCGCGTTTTCTGACCGCCGAGCGCTTCCCCGGCGTGACGCTCGACGATCGCTGGCCCGACGAGGCGGTCGCCGCGCTCAAGCCCGATGCGGCGACCGCGGTCGTCACGCTGTCGCACGACATCAAGATCGACGACCCCGCGCTCGCCGCCGCGCTGGCGGCACCGACCGGCTATATCGCCGCCTTGGGATCGCGGCGCAGTCATGTCGCGCGGCGGGAGCGACTCGGCGCGCTGGGCGTTTCAGACTCCGACCTCGACCGCATCGATGCACCCGCCGGGATCGACATCGGCGCGGTCGGCCCGGCCGAGATCGCTTTGTCGATCGCCGCCGGCATGGTGGGAGCGTTGCATGATCGCACCTGAAACCACCGCATTGATCCTGCTCGCCGCGGGCAAGTCGGCGCGCTTCGGCCTGTCCGACAAACTGACCGAGATGTTCCTGGGCCAGCCGCTCGGCATGCATGTCGTCACCGCGTTGGACGCGGTGCCGTTCGCCCGGCGCGTGGCGGTGCGCGATGGGGTGCAGCTCGATTATGCCGCGCGCGGCTATCATGAGGTGCATAATAGCCACCCCGAACAGGGATTGTCGCTGTCGCTGAAGATGGGCGTCGCGGCGGCGCGCGGTCCGGGGATCGAAGCGGTGCTGATCGCGCTCGCCGACATGCCGCGCGTGACCGCGGCGCAAATCTATCGCCTGTTCCACGCCGCGACCGGTCCCGACACGATCGTCGCATCGAGCGACGGTGTGCACCCCAAGCCGCCTGCTTTGTTCGGCGCCAACCGCTTCGACGCGCTCGAAAGCCTCGACGGCGATGCCGGCGCGCGCGACCTCATCCTCGCCGGCCGCCATGTCGTCACCCATCCCGACGAGCTGATCGATGTCGATACCGAGGAAGAGCTCGACGAGCTTATGGCCAAGTTCGGCCAGATCCGCACCCGCCTGCAAATCTGATTCGTCATTCCCGCGACAGCGGGAACCCAGCTCCCGGATGAGCAGCAAGATCTCACCCGCATTGTGAGCGGATAAGGTTGGAGATGGGTCCCCGCTGTCGCGGGGATGACGGGTTGGGGCGGGCTATCGCCCTATCCTATTCGTGCCGCAAGGCGTCGATCGGGTTGAGCGACGCGGCGCGGCGCGCCGGGAAGAAGCCGAACACCACGCCGATCGCGCCCGAGATCAGGAAGGCGATGACGTTGATCTGGACGTCGAAGATGAACGGCAATTGCCCGAGCACCGACAACAATATCACCGCGAGCTGACCCAAGAGCAGCCCGATCAACCCGCCCAGGCACGACAGCACCACCGCCTCGACCAGGAATTGCATCAGCACTTCGTTGGCGACCGCGCCGATCGCCAGGCGGATGCCGATCTCTCGCGTGCGTTCGGTGACCGACACCAGCATGATGTTCATAATGCCGATGCCGCCGACGATCAGGCTGATCCCGGCCACCGCGGTGACGATGTTGGTGAGCAAGGTCGTCGTGCTGCTCAGCGTGTCCGAAATCTGCTTGGTGTCGAAGATGTTGAAATCGTCGTCCTTGCCGCCGGTGATATGGCGGCGTTCGCGCAGCAGGTCGGTGATCGACGCTTGGACCTGCGCGGTCGAATAGGCTTCGTCGACGCCGACGAGGATCAGCCGCACATCGGTATTGCCGGTCATCCGCCGCTGCACCGCCTTGATCGGCATGATCACGACATCGTCCTGATCGCCGCCGAAACCCGACTGGCCCTTGGTCGTCAGCAAGCCGATCACGTCGCACGAAATGCCGGCGATGCGCATCCGCGTGCCGATCGCCGGCGCGGTCTTGTAGAGGTTGGTGTAGACCGTGCTGCCGATGATGCAGACCGCCTTGCCCGAGGCTTCCTCGGCCGGGCTGAAATAGCGGCCGGTGGTGAGCGGCCAGGGCTGGACCTGGAAATAGCCGTCGGTGGTGCCGTTGATCGTGGTCGACCAATTCTGGCCTTCATAGATCGCGGTGCCGGTCGATTGCGCTTGCGGCGCGACCGCGGTGACGCCGGTGATCTGCTTGCCGATCGCCTCGACATCCTGCGGGTCGAAATCGGGCGGCCGCGGTCCGCCGCCGCCGCGCCCGAAGCCCTGGCCGGGGCGGATCTGGAGGACGTTGGTGCCCAGACTCGCGATCGATTTCTGGACCTGAAGCGTGGTCGCCTTGCCCAACGTCACCATCGCCACCACCGCCGCGACGCCGATGACGATGCCGAGCACGGTCAGGAACGACCGCAGCAAATGCCGCCGGATCGAGCGGATCGCGAGGATGAAGGTGGTTCCGAGCATATGCCCTACCTGCTCCCCTCCCCTTTAGGGGAGGGGCTGGGGGTGG
>NZ_BCYU01000107.1 GCF_001598355.1 Sphingomonas asaccharolytica NBRC 15499 | reverse complement strand
GGCACGGGGAGGGGGACCGCGACGCGCAGCGTCGTGGTGGAGGGGGCCCGCCGCCGGCGAATCGCTAGATCGCGGGCCCTCTCCACCATCGGCAGCGCCGATGGTCCCCCTCCCCGTCCCAGGGAGGATTTTTGCCGTCTCGTTCATAGCATCCGCTCCAGCGCAGCCTGCGCCGCCGCTTCTACGCGCGTCCGCTCGCCTTCATCGGCGATATCGTCGAACACGCTGCCGACGAATGCCCGCAACAATAGCTTCTTCGCATCAGCCGTCGGAATGCCCCGGCTTTCCAGATAGAACAAAGCCATCGCGTCCAGCTCGCCTACGGTCGCGCCATGCGCGCACTTCACGTCGTCGGCGAAAATCTCCAGCTCGGGCTTAGCATTAGCGGTCGCGGTGCGCGTGAGCAGCATCGCCTTGACCGACTGGCTGGCATCGGTCTTCTGCGCATCGCGCGCGACTGCGACCTTGCCGAGATAGCTGCCGGTAGCCTTACCGCCGAGCACCGAGCGGACGACCTGGTTGGAGGTCGCATTGGGCTCGATATGGTTGAGCGTGGTGACGATCTCCAGCGTCTGCTCGCCGCCGCCGAGCATCGCCCCGCCAAGCTCGAAATGCGCGCCGTCGTGCAAGGTCACGTCAATCGATACGCGCCCCAGTTTGCCGCCGATATTGAGCACGTGGAACGTCGCCCGCGCGCCCTTTTCCAGCACGATGGCGATATCCTTGACCGCCACCGATCCGGGCGGAGAATCCTGCACCACGACCCGCGAGATCTCCTCGCCAGCGGCGACGCGGATCGCCTCGGGCGGATTGAGCGGCCACGCCTCGGCCAGCGCGTCGAGGTCGCTATAGCGCCACGCCTCATCGCGGCGGGTCGGGAGCGCGAGTAACGTCATGAGCGACCCTTCCCCAATGAACGGCGCAAATCGTCTAAGAGGGCTGGCTTACGCGCGTCGATGCATCCGGCGATGGCGGCTGGCGCGACCGCGCCCGACTTCACGCATTTGGCAGCGGTCTTGCACAATTGACCATCCAGACTCGCGCTGCCGGTGGACCGGCTGAGCGCGCAGGTCGAACGCCCGCGTGGATCTCGGCCGACCGTTACGGTCACTTGTTTCAATCGCTCAGCGACTACCACGATATCGGGCTGGTCCGCGGGCACGGCGTCCGGCGTCGTCTGCATTGCCGCGAAAAGGGCGAACAGGGCGATCACGCCGCCACCGCTCCATAGCCTTCGCGCTCGAGTTCGAGCGCCAGCTCGGCCCCGCCGGTCCGCGTGATCCGACCGGCCTCGAGCACATGGACGAAGTCGGGCTTCACGTAATCGAGCAGCCGCTGATAATGCGTGATCAGCACGACCGCCTTGTCGGGCGCACGCATGATGCGATTGATGCCGTCGCCGACCACGCGCAACGCGTCGATGTCGAGCCCGCTGTCGGTCTCGTCGAGAATCGCCAGCCGGGGCGCAATGATCCCCATCTGCACCATCTCGTTGCGCTTCTTCTCGCCGCCCGAAAAGCCGACATTGACCGGCCGCTTGAGCATCTCGGCATCCATCGACAGTGCCGCTGCCTCAGCGCGCGCCAGCTTGAGAAAATCGCCGCCCGACAGCGGCCCCTCGCCCCGTGCGCGGCGCTGGCTGTTGAGCGCCTCGCGCAAGAACTGGACGTTCGACACGCCGGGAATCTCGACCGGATATTGAAAGCCGAGGAACAGCCCGGCGGCGGCACGCTCGTGCGGCGCCATCGCCAGAAGATCCTCGCCGTCGAAACTGACCGATCCCTCGGTCACCTCGTAGCCGGGCCGCCCGCCGAGAACATAACCCAGCGTCGACTTGCCCGCGCCGTTGGGCCCCATGATCGCGTGCACCTCGCCGGCGTTCACCGCGAGCGAGAGGCCCTTGAGGATCGGCTTGCTGTCGACTTCGGCGTGGAGGTTATTGATTTGAAGCATGATTCTTATTTTCCCGACGCAGCGTGCGCCTTGTTGAATTCGTCGAGCTTATCGGCATTCGCCGTCATGCTCGCTTCGAAGCCAGTCAGCGTATCTTCAATCATCTTCGTTCGCGCGGCAGCGTCGCCGATCTCGCGCGTGTTGAGCGCCTTGCTGGCATTGGCAACTGAAGTGTCGCGTACCGCCTTACAGTCTGTGAGAGCCAGCTTGTTCGCTTCACGCAGTCCAGAGCCATCGAGGCCACTAACCTTGTCGCGCTTCATCGTCCCCTGAATTGCGGCATTAGACCGCTCATTAAGACAGAGGAAATAGGGGATCACCGCCGGCGCGATCTCGTCCGGAATTTCGACTGGCCCGGCTCGCTCACTCGTCCTGACGACGGCAACTGGAGTGCTCTGAACCAGCAGACTAATGATTAAGGCAGCAATCACCCCACGCTCCCCTCTAACGAAATCCCCAGCAATTTCTGCGCCTCGACCGCGAACTCCATCGGCAGTTGCTGCAGTACCTCGCGCGCGAAGCCGTTGACGATCAGCGCGACCGCCGCTTCCTGATCGAGGCCGCGCTGCATCGCGTAGAAGAGTTGGTCTTCGCTGATCTTCGAGGTCGTCGCCTCATGCTCGATCTGCGCCGAGGGGTTGCGCACCTCGATATACGGCACGGTATGCGCGCCGCATTCGGAGCCGAGCAGCAGGCTGTCGCACTGGGTGAAATTGCGCACACCTTCCGCCGTCGGCGCGACGCGCACCAACCCGCGATAGGTATTGTCCGACCGCCCGGCCGATATGCCCTTCGACACGATGGTCGAGCGCGATCCCTTGCCGAGGTGGATCATCTTGGTGCCGGTATCGGCCTGCTGGTGGTTGTTGGTCACCGCTACCGAATAGAATTCGCCAACCGAATTCTCGCCCGCCAACACGCAGCTCGGATATTTCCAGGTGATCGCCGACCCGGTCTCGACCTGGGTCCACGACACCTTGCTGTTCCTGCCCTGGCACAGCGCGCGCTTGGTGACGAAATTGTAGATCCCGCCCAGGCCGTTCTCGTCGCCAGGATACCAATTCTGGACGGTCGAATATTTGATCTCGGCATCGTCGAGCGCGACCAGTTCGACCACCGCGGCGTGGAGCTGATTCTCATCGCGCATCGGCGCGGTGCAACCCTCAAGATAAGAGACATAGGCTCCCTTGTCGGCGACGATCAGCGTGCGTTCGAACTGGCCGGTATTCTCGGCATTGATGCGGAAATAGGTCGACAGCTCCATCGGGCAGCGCACGCCCTCGGGCACGTAAACGAAGGTGCCGTCGGAGAAGACCGCGCAATTGAGCGTCGCGAAATAATTGTCGTGCTGGGGCACAACTTTGCCCAGCCACTTCTTCACCAGCTCGGGATATTCGCGGATCGCCTCGCTGATCGACAGGAAGATGACGCCGGCCGCCTTCAGCTCGGCGCGGAACGTCGTCGCGACGCTGACGCTGTCGAACACCGCATCGACCGCGATCTTGCGCGCGCCCTCGACCCCGGCGAGCACCTTCTGCTCCTCGATCGGGATGCCGAGCTTCTCATAGGTCCGCCGGATTTCGGGATCCAGTTCGTCGAGGCTGGCGATGGTCTTCTTCGCCTTGGGCTCGGCGTAATAATACGCGTCCTGGTAATCGATCGGCGCGATGTCGAGCTTGGCCCAGTCGGGCGCCTCCATCGTCTCCCACAGGCGGAATGCCTTGAGCCGCCAGTCGAGCATCCATTGTGGTTCGTTCTTCTTGGCCGAGATATAGCGAACAGTGTCCTCTGACAGCCCCTTGGGCGCGAACTCCTGTTCGACGTCGGAGGCAAAGCCCCATTCGTATTTCTTGTTCGCGGCGGCCAGCGCCTCTGCGTTCTTCGTCGCCATCAGAAGTCCCCAGCCGCGTAGCGGCCATCAAAAATCTTCGTGGCTTTGTGCCTTTGTGCGAGAAAAATAGACTCGCACGAAGACACGAAGCCACGAAGGAAGATAGTTTGCGCTTCGCGCATCAAGCTTGCACCTCCAGCACAGGAGCGGCGGACAGGGTGGCGAGGCTCACGCCGGCCAACACCCCGCGGACGGCACGGTTGACGGCATTCCAATGCGGCTTCACGCGGCAACTCTCCTCGACACAGCAATCGTGCGCGCCATGCTCGACACACGCGGTCATCGCGATCGGTCCCTCGATCGCCTCGACGATATCGGCTAGGCTGATCGCTGCGGGCGGTCGCGACAGGCGAAACCCGCCACCAGTGCCACGCTGGCTTTCGATCAGTCCCGCAGACGATAATTTGCTGACCAGCTTCTGCACGGTGGGCAACGGCAACCCCGTCTCCTCCGCCAGGCTGGTCGCGTTGAGACGCCCCGCCCCGCCGCAATGGCGTGCGGCGGCGGACATCATCACCACGGCATAATCGGCCAGGCTGGAAAGACGCATAGTTGCGAACGACTCTCAAATCGGATCAAATCGATCCGATTGCCATTTGGGCGCGAGGGCTAGGAACGTCAACCACCTAAATTCCCCCTTCCCTTGTGGAAAAGGGAGTCAGGTACTCGTGATCAGCGGCCTCACCAGCCCGGACATTGCGAGCCGTTGCTGTACCGTGATCTCGGCCAGCGCGGTCGGGCGATCGCGGATCTGCTTCGGTGTGAGGCCAGTGAATTGCTTCACTTCGCGGATCAGGTGCGACTGGTCGTAGAAGCCGCGACCGACCGCGTCATCGAAGCTGATGTCGCCGCGGCACATCGCGACCGCCGCACGCAACGCGCGATATTTGCGCGCCAGCAACTTGGGCGGCGCGCCATAAAGGGCGTTGCACTTGCGTTCGACCTGACGGCGCGACAGCCCGGTGACCGCGATCAGGTCGTCGATATCGGGGGACGTGTTGCCCTCCAGCCATTCATCCACCTGATGCGCGAAACTGACCGATTCCCGCGTCGCCCTGCAGGTAAGCTCGCGGACCAGCGCCTCCGCAATCAGTACCCGTTCGTCCATATTCTCCGTATTCGCGATCGCCCGAAACGTGGCTTCGGCACGCGGCCGCAGGCTTGGCCCGACTTCCATCGTATCGTCGAGCATGTCCGAGGCGTCGCCGCCGAGCATCGCCGCCCAGCCCGCCGGCGTGATACCGAAGCCGAACAGCCGCACCGGTCCTTCGACGCGGCACCTGGTCGCGCCGCTGGTGGGGCCGACAACGTGGATCGGATGGGCATATTTCTCGCCGGTCGGGAAATAATAACACGCGAAACCGGGGCTCAGACGAAAGCGGAACTGGGCATAGTCAGCCCGTTCCATATCTTCGAACCACGGCATGTCGGCGCGAAAATTATAGAATAATGTTACATGATCCGCGAGGTCGGGTGAAGGAACCCGATAATCGAGTTGGATATCCGACACGAAAGTTGCGCCCCTGTATTTTTCTTTCGTTGCGCTGTTTTTATACCATTCCGGGTCAAACCGCCACCCAAAATGAGTATATCGTCGGTTTCGCTTAACATAAGAAAGCGGCCCGATTTTCTTTCGAAAACCGGGCCGTCGAGGGAAAGAACCCCCTCCCAGGGGCCCTTCGGGTCGCATGCTTGTCCTAGGCCCTTCATTCCCGAGTCGTATTGGACGGATTCGCCGTATCGCGATATTTGACGGTTTCCGTAACGTTAGGGGCTTTGACCCTGACGGCACTGCCTGCCATGGCGGCCGTCATGGCCTTTCTCGCCCGCCCGCTTCTGTTCGCGATCGACGCCGAAACCGCGCACTGCCTTACCGTCGATATGCTTGCGGCTTGGGGAGCGGTAGGAACGCCGCTCGCCGCGCGGCCGCCGTCGCTGCCGGTCACCGTGGCGGGGCTCACTTTCCCAAATCCGCTGGGGCTGGCCGCCGGCGCCGACAAGGACGGCCGCGCAATTGCCGGCTTTTTCGGCCTCGGCTTCGGCGCGGTCGAGATCGGAACGCTGACGCCGCTACCGCAAGGGGGCAATCCCAAGCCCCGCCTGTTTCGCCTCGTCCCCGATCGCGCGGTGATCAACCGGATGGGGTTCAACAATGGTGGGCTGGCCGCGGCGCTGCCGCGGGTCCGGGCCGCGAAACGCACCGGCATGCTCGGCATCAACGTCGGCGCCAACAAGGACGCCGCCGATCGTATCGCCGATTACGAGCATGCCGTGGCCGCCGCCGCGCCGATCGCCGATTATGTCACGATCAACATCAGCTCGCCCAACACGCCCGGCCTGCGCGACCTACAGCACGGCCCCGCGTTGACCGATTTGCTCACCCGCGCCGCCATGGCGCGAGGAACGACGCCGCTATTCCTCAAGGTCGCGCCCGATCAGGAGCCGGCGCAGATTGACGAGATCGCCCGCGCCGCGATCCATGCCGGTATCGACGCGCTGATCGTCGGCAACACCACCGTCAGTCGTCCGCCCCTCTCCTCACCCAATGCCGGCGAGAGCGGTGGCCTCTCGGGCGGGCCTCTGGCGACGCTCGCCGCGCAACGACTGCGCGATTTCAGGACGGCGACCGCCGGCGCGCTCCCGCTCGTCGCGGCCGGCGGGATCGACAGCGGCGCCGAAGCCTATGCCCGCATCCGCGCCGGCGCGAGCCTGGTTCAGCTCTATACCGGGCTCGTCTATGGCGGGCCGGCGCTGCCGGGACGCATCTTGCGGGACCTCGACGCACTGACGCGGCGCGATGGTTTCGTGCAGGTCGCGGACGCTATCGGCACGGATTAACAATTCCCACCCCGGCGAAGGCCGGGGCCCAATTTCGGGACATAGGCGATGATGGGACAGGCCTTCGTTTATATTATGGCCAGTCGGCGCAACGGGACAATCTATATCGGGTCGACAACCGACCTCCTACGGCGTGTCTGGGAACATCGGAACGATGTCGTTCCTGGCTTCACGCGCGACTACGGATGCCATTTACTCGTCTGGTATGAGGTCCACGATGGCCTGGAACAAGCAAGGCTTCGCGAACGCCGCATGAAAGAATGGAAGCGAGCGTGGAAGATTCGCGAAATCGAGGGGCTTAACGCCGACTGGAGCGATCTATACGAGCGCATCCCGTCACTATAGCCGATCACCTGACTGGGACCCGGCCTTCGCCGGGGTGGTTGAAGAAGGAATAGACGAATCACATGGCTTTCGCACTCGCCCACCTCTTCTTCCTCGCCATCTTCCTGCTGGTACCAATTGCGGTGATCGCCGCGATGGTCCGCGCGCTGCGCCGTAACCGTCGTCTATAGGTCGTGCCGCAATCGCGGCTTGTCACCTTTTCCCATGTCATTAGGGTCGCTTGCATGAAGAAGCTGTTCGTCGCCGCCGCCATCGTCCTTTCAACCTTGGCGGCGTCGGGTTCCGCCCGACAGACCGCCAGGACAGTCACTACCGCCGGACCCGCCGCCACCGGCATGGTCAGCGCCGCCGATCCGCGCGCGGCGGCGGCCGGGGTCGAAATCCTCAACGCCGGCGGCAGCGCGACCGATGCGGCGATCGCGACGATGCTCGCGCTCAATGTCGTCGAGCCGCAAAGCTCCGGCATGGGCGGCGGCACCTTCTTCGTCCGCCATGACGCCGCGAGCGGCAAGATCAACACGATCGATGGACGAGAGGCCGCGCCGATAGCCGCCAACGACAAGTGGTTCTTCGACGCCAACGGCAAGCCGCTGTCGCACTTCGCCGCAGTCCCTGGCGGCCGCAGCGTCGGCGTGCCCGGCCAGCTTCGCGTGATGGCGATGGCGCATGCGCAATCGGGCAAGCTGCCTTGGGCGCGGTTGTTCCAGCCGGCGATCCGGCTGGCGCGCGATGGCTTCGAGGCGTCGCCGCGGCTGGCCAACGCGCTGGTGCAATATTCCGGCCACATGGATGCGAATGGGCGCGCGATCTTCATGGATGCGTCGGGCAAGCCATGGCCGGCGGGCACGATCATCAAGAACCCCAAACAAGCCGAGTTGTTTGACCGCGTGGCGCGCCTCGGGCCTGACGCCTTCTATACCGGCGGTACCGCCCAACGGCTGGTGACGGCGGTCAACAACGCCCAGCGCAATCCGTCGAAGATGACGATCAGCGACATCGGCAGCTATCGCGCCAAGCCGCGCGCGCCGTTGTGCGGCACCTATCGCGCCTACCGCATCTGCGGCATGGGCCCGCCCTCATCGGGCGGGTTCACCGTGCTGATGATCCTCAAGCAACTCGAGCGTTTCGACATGGCGAAGCTGGGCAAGGAGTCGCCGGTTGCCTGGCATCTGTTCGCCGAAAGCTCGCGCCTCGCTTACGCCGACCGCGACATGTTTGTCGGCGATCCCGATTTCGTTAGTGTGCCGCTCGCCGGTCTGCTGAACCGCAGTTACATCGCCTCGCGCTCGGCGTTGATCTCCCCCGACAAGTCGATCGCCGATGTCGCACCGGGCACCCCGCCGGGCGCCCCGCCGCGCAGGCGCGTGCCGGCAAGCGAAACCCCCGGCACCACCGACCTCGTCGTCACCGACAAGGCCGGCAATGTCGTCGAGGTCACCACGACGATCGAGGGGCCATGGGGATCTGGCCTGTCGGTCGACGGGATCATGCTCAACAACGAGCTGACCGATTTCGACATCGTGCCCGACAAGGACGGCTATCTCGTCGCCAACCGCGTCCAGGGCGGCAAGCGCCCACGCAGCTCGATGGCGCCGACCATCGTCTATGGCCCGGACGGCAAGGTCCGGCTGGCGATCGGTGCAGCCGGCGGATCGACGATCATCGCCCAGGTGGCAAAGGCGATCGTCGCCGTGGTCGACTGGAAGATGAGCGCGCAGGACGCGATCGGCCTGGGGCTCATCTACGCACCCGGCCAGACGGCGGTTGCAGAATCGGGCACGCAGGCCGAGACGATGGCGCCGCAACTGCGCGCGCTGGGTGAGAAGATCATGGTCGGCCCGCTCGGGCTCAAGGCCAATGCGATCGAGCGCGTCGGCGGCAAATGGGTCGGCGCCGCCGATCCGCGCAGCGAAGGTGTCGCGATGGGACAGGATGGCAAGATGACCGCGATCAGACGGATGGGGATGGCGCCCAACCGCCCATCCGAATAACGTCGGCCTGAATGGCGCAGCCGAACGCGGCGCGCCATATGGGAGAGGACCGGATGCGGCAGATCGAGAAATTCCCCAACCTGGTCGCTATGTTCTTTACCCGCGCCCGGGCCGGGGGCGACCAGCCTTTCCTGTGGCACAAGCAAGGTGACGCCTGGGCGCCGCTCAGCTGGGCGGAGACGGCGCGGCAAGTTGCCAGTCTGGCCACTGCGCTGAAGGCGATCGGGCTGCAGCCCGGCGATCGCGTCATGCTGGTCAGCGAGAACCGTCCCGAATGGTGCATCAGCGACCTGGCAATCATGGCCGCGGGTTGCGTGACGGTGCCGACCTACATCACCAATACCGAGCGCGACCACAGCCACATCATCGAGAATTCGGGCGCGCGCGCGATCATTGTCTCGACCGCCAAACTCGCCCGCCCACTGCTTCCCGCCGCCGCCCGCGCCAGCGAGGCCAAGATCGTGATCGGACTGGAGGATTTGCGCGTCGGCCAGACCGACCTCGTCTATCACAATTGGTCGAAGCTGATCGCCGACCATCCGGCGCAGCCCGACGATGTGTCGATCACCGCGAGCCGCGACGACCTCGCCTGCATCATCTACACTTCGGGCACCGGCGGCGCGCCACGTGGGGTGCGGCAGCATCACGGTGCGATCCTGCACAATGTCGAGGCGTGCTGCACCCTGATCGCCGAGGATTTCGGCTGGGAGGACGAAGTGTTCCTCTCTTTCCTGCCCCTCTCCCATGCCTATGAGCATACCGGCGGCCAGCATTTCCCGATCGGGCTCGGCGCGCAGATTTACTATGCGGAAGGACTGGACAAACTCGCCAGCAATATCGAGGAAGTGCGCCCGACGATCATGGTCGTCGTGCCGCGCCTGTTCGAGGTGCTGCGGACGCGTATCTCCAAGGCGGTCGAGAAACAGGGCGCGGTGTCCAATTACCTGCTCAGCCGCGCGGTCTCGATCGGCGGCAAGAAGGCGGCGGGTGGCGTGCCGTTCTACGACCAGCCGATGAATCTGATCGTGAAATCGCTATTGATGCCCAAGATCGCTAAACGCTTCGGCGGGCGGATCAAGGCGATGGTATCGGGCGGCGCGCCGCTCAATCCCGAAATCGGCATCTTCTTCCAATCGCTCGGCCTGACTTTCCTGCAAGGCTATGGCCAGACCGAGGCGGCGCCGGTCATTTCGTGTAACCGCCCGCGCGCCGGCCTCAAGATGGATACCGTGGGCCCGCCGCTCGATGGGGTCGAGGTCAGGATCGCCGGGGACGGCGAAATTCTGGTTCGCGGCGAACTCGTCATGCACGGTTATTGGCGCAATCCGGAAGAAACCGCGCGCGTGCTCAGGGACGGCTGGCTGCACACCGGCGACATCGGGATGATCGACGACAAGGGCCGGATCAAGATCACCGACCGCAAGAAGGACCTGATCATCAACGACAAGGGCGACAATGTCAGCCCACAAAAGGTCGAGGGCATGCTAACCTTGCAGCCCGAGATCGGCCAGGCGATGATCGCCGGAGACCGGCGGCCCTATATGGTCGCGGTGCTGGTTCCCGATCCCGAATGGACTCAGGAATGGTGCGCCAGGACAGGCGCCGCGTGTAACGCGAAGGCGCTGGCCGACGATCTCGACTATCGCACCGCGCTGCTCGCCGCGGTCGAGCGGGTCAACAAGGATTTGTCGGTCACCGAGCGCGTCCGCCGCTTCATCCTCGCCGACGAACCGTTCACGATCGAGAACCAGCAGATGACGCCGAGCCTGAAGATCCGGCGTCATGTGTTGAAGGAAGTCTACGGCCCGCGGCTGGACGCGCTTTACAAGGGGTGACTTGTCCCGAATTGAACGCTGCCGCGCGCCGTCAGCTTGACCCGTTCACCACCGGGATCAGTTCGTAGATATCGAGCATCTGATCGCCCTGTCCGTCATTCTTGACCAGCGCCATCCGCCAGCGGAACGGCGCGATGCGCTCGATCACCGCGGCGACGTCGCGCTGCCGTACTTGCCCGTAAGGCGGCGCCGACGGGGCCTGCTGCGGACGCAGCGTGCCCAGGAAGATCAGGCGCTTGCCTTTATCGTCGTCGAACAACCAGCCGCCGGGCAATTGCGTACCGGTCTGCTTGGTGAAGCTCTGTTTTCCTCCCTCGACGGCAATATAGCAGAAATCGGACTTGTAGCTGACCACACCGCGCCGACCGCCAATCCTGACCAGCCTGCACTGATAGGACCCGGGCGAGAGCGCGGGCGCGTCGAGCGCCGACTTGGGATCAAGCAACGGCATCTCCGCCGCGACGCGCGCCCGGGCACCAGCCGGCACCGCCGACAGCATGCGCTGCATGCGATCCCCCAGCCCTTCGATCCGCGCTTGATCGTCGGCCGTCGCGGTCGCCCGCCAGCCGGTCGGCTGTTCGACAGGGGCCCCGGCGGCAACGGTCACCACCGCCTTCGGACCCGTTGTGCATCCGGCCAGCGCGACGCCAAGCGCCACCGCTCCGACCCAGGACCAGCGCATCTCTGCCCCCTCTCTTCGGCTAAACAAGCTAGATTTCAGAATGTTGCCTAAAAGTGACCGGAGATAGTTAACAAAAGGTTAAAATCTGCGGTAGGACGCACGCCTCCGCGCAGTTGATCGCACCCGGCACACGATCCGTCGGACGTCACCAGGGCAGCAGCATTCTTGGGCCGCTCTGGTCGCAAAAACGCATGGAAAACTGGCGGCGCTCCTACTGCGCCCCACCC
>NZ_BCYU01000106.1 GCF_001598355.1 Sphingomonas asaccharolytica NBRC 15499 | reverse complement strand
GAAAGGCGACGACGCGACTGGCGGGAGCGGCAAGGATGCCCGCCGCTGGGCGATTTCGGGCAAATATTGCGTGATCGCGATGGTCGGCGACCAGCTCGGCGATTTCACCGATTTGTTCAACGCACCCGGCATGACGCCCGCGCAACGCCGCTCGCAGACCAGTTCGCCCAAGCTCAGGATGCTGTGGGGGCATGGCTGGTTCGTATTGCCCAACCCGGTCTACGGCACTGCGCTCAAGGGCGATATCGACGACGTCTTCCCGAAGGACCGGCGCTGGACCGATCCCGGCGCGCAGCCGCTCGCGCCCGTCCCCGCGACCGCGCCCGTTCCCGTTGCCGCTCCGGTGCCCACTATGCCCGCGCCGGCAGCCACAGCGCCCGCGCGCCCCGACCTGTGGCGGCGTCCGCCGCCCCGCCCGTGACAATATGACCGATAAACCGATCCCGATCGACCTCGTCCCCTTCGCCGAAGCGCTCGGCGGCGGTCACGAAGTTCTGCGTGTCTGGGCGAAGGATGGCGGAACCTTGTGCTTCGTCAATCCGCGTCCGCTCGGCGCCGACCCAGCATTGTTCGGCATCGCGATGGTCGATGTCATCCGCAACGCCGCGTCGACCTATGCCAAGGCCATCGGCGTGCCTGAGGATGAGGCGCTCCAACGGATCTGGATGGGGCTCGATGCCGAGCGCGGCGCTCCGACCGAAGACGATGCTTTGCCGCCCGCTGTGGTGGTCGCCAGAAAGGAAGATTGATGGCCCAAGAAAACAAGGGTTGGACACGTGACGACATGGCCGCCCGCGCCGCCAAGGAATTGCGCGACGGTTATTATGTGAATCTGGGAATCGGCATCCCGACCCTGGTTGCGAACCATATTCCGGCCGGCGTCGAAGTGACCTTGCAGTCGGAGAACGGCATGCTCGGGATCGGCCCGTTTCCGTTCGCCGGCGAGGAAGACCCGGACCTGATCAATGCCGGCAAGCAGACGATCAGCGAACTGCCGCAATCGGTCTATTTCTCCTCTGCCGACAGTTTCGCGATGATCCGTGGCGGGCATATCGACCTGACCGTGCTCGGCGCGATGGAAGTCGCGGAGAATGGCGACATCGCCAATTGGATGATCCCCGGCAAGATGATCAAGGGCATGGGCGGCGCGATGGATCTGGTCGCCGGCGTCAAGAAGATCATCGTCGTGATGGAGCATACCAGCAAGAACGGCGATCCCAAGTTCATCCCGGCCTGCACCTTGCCGCTGACCGGCAAGAACGTGGTCGACATGGTGATCACCGATCTGTGCGTGTTCCAGCGCCCCGACCACCAGTCCCCCTTCCGCCTGGTCGAGCTCGCGCCCGGCGTCACCGCGGACGAAGTGGCGGCCAAGACGACGGCGAAATACGAGACGCTGGCCACGGCGTGACGTAGCACCCGGCGGCCGCGCGAAACTGATCGGCTCGCGATCAGGACCGCGCCGTTGCCGCGTGCGCGCGAATGAGGGTTTACCCCGGGACCGAATCGGATAGGCTTCGCCCCTTGCGGGAACGAGGTGTCTATGGGGACGGGACGCTTTCAGATCTGGTTGATCAAGCCGACGCGATACGACGATGACGGCTATCCGCTGCAATGGTGGCGGTCGATCATTCCCTCCAACTCGCTAGCCTGTCTGAACGGCATCGTCGGCGACGCGCTTGCCCGCGGCGTACTTGGCGACATCCCGGCCGATGTCCATTCGATCGACGAGATCCATGATCATGTCGATCCCGCACGGATCATTCGCGATATCCGCCGTCACGGGGGGCGCGGGTTCATCGGCCTGGTCGGCGTCCAGACCAACCAATATCCGCGCGCACTCGACCTCGCGCGGGAGTTCCGCAAAGCGGGGCTGCCGGTGTCGATCGGCGGCTTCCACGTGTCGGGCTGCATCTCGATGCTCAAGGAATTGCCGCCCGAACTGGTCGAGGCCCAGACGCTCGGCATCGGCCTGTTTGCCGGGGAGGCCGAAGACGGCCGTATCGATGAGGTGCTGCAGGACGCGCTGCACGGCCAGATGAAGCCGCTCTACGATCATCTCAAGGAGACACCCAATCTCGACGGCGCGCCGATCCCGCTGATGCCGAAAGGCCAGGTCGCCAAGAACATCACGCGCTATTCCAGCTTCGACCTCGGCCGCGGCTGCCCGTTCGAATGTTCGTTCTGCACGATCATCAACGTCCAGGGGCGCAAGAGCCGGTTTCGCTCGGCCGACGATCTCGAGGCGATCGTGCGGACCAACGCCGCGCAGGGGATCGATCGTTTCTTCCTGACCGACGACAATTTCGCCCGCAACCGCAATTGGGAAGCATTCTGCGATCGGCTGATTGCACTCAAGGACCAGGGCTTTCCCGTCCGCCTGATCATTCAGGTGGACACGCTGGCGCACGAAATCCCGAACTTCATCGACAAATGCGTTGCCGCCGGTGCCGACCAGATTTTCATCGGGCTGGAAAACGTCAATGCCGACAGTCTGGAGGGCGCCAAGAAGCGGCAAAACCGCGTCGAGGATTATCGCGCGATGTTCCTGGCGTGGAAGCGCCATCCGATCTTCATCACCTGCGGCTATATCATCGGCTTTCCCAACGATACCTATGAGTCGATCCAGCGCGATATCGAGATCCTCAAGGACGAACTCGCGGTCGACACGATTTATCTCAATTATCTGACGCCGCTGCCGGGGAGCGAGGATCACCGCCGGCTCCACAATGCCGGCACCTGGATGGATCCCGATCTGACCAAATACGATCTCAACCACCGCGTTACGCATCATCCGCGGATGAGCGACGAAGAATGGGAACGGGCCTATCGCGACGCGCATCGCAGCTTCTACAGCTGGGAGCATATGGAACGCGTGGTGAAACGCTTGGTCGCGTTGCGATCCAACAAGCGCTTCACCACGATCAATCGATTGGTCGCCTATCGCGAAGCGGTACGGCTCGAAGGCGTGGCCAAGCTCGAATCGGGCTATTTTCGTATCAAGCGTCGCGAGCAGCGCCGATCGGACTTGCCGGTCGAGATGTTCGTGCCGTTCCACGCCAAGTATCTGGCACACAGCGTGGCCGCGCTGGGTGGCACGTTGCTCACTTACGCCCGACTTCGGCTGATGCTTCGCCGCATCATGCGCGACCCGAAGCGGTTCGACTATGTCGACCGCGCGATTACGCCGGTCGAGGCCGAGGATCTGCACCTGTTGTCCGACACCCGCTCGACCGTCTATGCCGATCGCCGTCGGGAAAAGGCAGCGGCCTGAGGTTTACGGATCCTAGATGCGGATATTATTGACGGGATCGACCGGTTGGCTGGGCCGCCATCTCGCGCCGATGCTGCGCGCCGCCGGTCACGAAGTGGTCGGCATGGACGTCGCTGCGGGCCCCGACACGCGCGTCGTCGGTAGCGTGGCCGATCGCTGCCTGGTCGAGCGCGTGATGTTCAGCCATGGCATCGAGGGCGTGATTCACGGCGCCGCGCTGCACAAGCCGGATATCGTGCGCTATCCGCGCCAGGCGTTCATCGACGTCAACGTGACGGGCACGCTGAACCTGCTCGAATGCGCGATAGCGGCGGGGGCCGACCGGTTCGTCTTCACCTCGACCACGTCTCTGATGATCACCCAGGCGATCCGTGACGAAACGGCCGACGAGGCGGTGTGGCTCGACGAGAGCAGTGGGCCGCTCAGCCCGCGCAACATCTATGGCGTGACCAAACGCGCGGCCGAGGAAGTGTGCCGCCTGGGCCATGCCGACACCGGGCTGCCGATCATCATCCTACGCACGTCGCGCTTTTTCCCCGAGGATGACGACACGCATCGCGATCTGTCGGGCGAGAATATGAAGGCCAACGAATTCCTCAACCGCCGCCTGACGGTCCAGGATTGCGCGCGGGCGCATATCGCCGCGCTCGACCGCGCCCCGGCGATCGGCTTTGCCACTTATATTGCCTCGGCGCCGACGCCGTTTTCGCGCGACGATGTCGTCGAGCTGAAACGCGATGCCCGCGCGGTGATCGCGCGGCTGTTTCCCGATGCGGCCGATCTGTTCGCGGCGCGCGGTTGGTCGCTGCCGGCCAGCATCGGCCGGGTCTACGACGCCACCGCGCTCGAACGCGGCCTCGGGTTCCGCTGCGCGACCGATTTCGCCGCGGTCCTCGCAGCGATGCGTGCGGGTGACGACATACCGTTCGACCACGATGCGGATTACGTCTCGCCGAAGGAATGACGCTGTCATGCCTCGCCGTTTCTTTCAATCTGATCGGCAGACAGTTTTCCTTTGTTGCTTGCGATCGGGCGCGGAGGGAGTAAGTCGCCGCCATGACCCCCCGCCCGCAGACCCTTTATGAGAAGATCTGGAACGCCCACGTCGTCGAACGCCGCGACGACGGCACGTGCCTGATCTATATCGACCGCCACCTGGTCCACGAAGTCACCAGCCCGCAAGCGTTCGAGGGGCTTCGTGCCGCCGGACGCGCGGTGCGCCGGCCCGATCTCACGCTTGCGGTGCCGGATCATAATCTGCCGACCACGCCGCGCGTCGATTCGGCCGGGCACGCGATCCCGATCGCCGATCCCGAAAGCGCCAACCAGCTCGAGACGCTGCGCTACAACGTCGCCGAATTCGGCGTGCCCTATATCGACGCGCTGGCCGCGGCGCAGGGCATCGTCCATGTCGTCGGCCCCGAACAGGGCTTCACCTTGCCCGGCACCACCTTGGTCTGCGGCGACAGCCATACCTCGGCGCACGGCGCGCTCGGCGCGCTGGCGTTCGGCATCGGGACCAGCGAGGTCGAGCACGTCCTCGCCACCCAGACGTTGTTGCTCCAGCAATCGAAGACGATGGAAATCCGCGTCGACGGCGATCTCGGCTTCGGTGTCTCGGCCAAGGACGTCGTGCTGGCGATCATCGGCCGGATCGGCGCCGCTGGCGGCACCGGCTATGTCATCGAATATACCGGCGACACGATCCGCGACCTGTCGGTCGAGGGGCGGCTGACGGTTGCCAACATGTCGATCGAAGGCGGCGCGCGCGCTGGCCTGATCGCGCCCGACGATACCACTTTCGCCTATCTCAAAGGGCGCCCGATGGCGCCGTCGGGTGAGGAATGGGACAAAGCCGTGGCCTGGTGGCGGACGCTGCCGACCGACGCCCAGGCGGTCTATGATGCTACCGTTCGTCTGTCGGCAAGCGACATCGCGCCGTCGCTGACCTGGGGCACCAGCCCGGAAGACGTGGTTTCGATCACTGGCCACGTGCCCGATCCCGACAGTTTCGCCGACCCGTCGAAGCGCGCCGCCGCGCAGAAGTCGCTCGATTACATGGGCCTGACTCCGGGTACTGCGATGCAGGATGTCGGGGTCGATCAGGTCTTCATCGGCAGCTGCACCAACAGCCGTATCGAGGATCTGCGCGCCGCTGCCTCGGTGGCGAACGGCCGCCATGTTGCCGACGGCGTTCGCGCGCTGGTCGTGCCGGGGTCCGGCCTGGTCAAGCGGCAGGCGGAAATCGAAGGGCTCGACCGCATCTTCATTTCCGCCGGATTCGAATGGCGTGAGCCTGGATGCTCGATGTGCCTGGCAATGAACCCCGATAAAGTACCGCCTGGTCAAAGATGCGCTTCCACCTCGAATCGGAATTTCGTAGGAAGGCAGGGTCCCGGGGCGAGAACACATTTACTATCCCCGGCAATGGCGGCGGCGGCAGCGATTACTGGTAGGCTGACCGACGTTCGCGAATTGATGGGGGATCGCCAATGAAACGCGTACTCGTTCTGCTGGTCGCCGGTTCGATCTTGAGCGGGATTGCCGCTTATGCCGCGATGGCGATGCCTGCCCCTCCCGAAAAACCAAGCGAAAAGCCCAAATAAGTGACCCCAGTCCGTAAGGTCGAAGGCCGCGCCTATCCCTGGGGCGCGAAGAACGTCGATACCGATGTGATCATCCCGGCGCACTGGCTGAAGACGATCAGCCGCGCCGGCCTGGGCAAGGGCGCGTTCGAAACGGTGCGTGCCCAGCCCGGCAATATGTTCGACGATCCGCGCTATGCCGGAGCGCCGATCCTGATCGCCGGCGACAATTTCGGCTGCGGATCGAGCCGCGAGCACGCCGCCTGGGCACTGATGGACATGGGCGTGCAGGCGATCATCGCGCCCAGCTATTCGGACATCTTCTCGGGCAATGCGGTCAAGAACGGCATCGTCCCGGTCGTCCTGCCGCAGGACGCGATCGACCGCCTGGTCGAGGTCGCCAAGACCGACGAGGTGACCGTCGATCTCGAAACAATGACGGTCACCACGCCGTTCCAGGACCGCTTCGAATTCTCCATCGACCCTTTTCGACGCCAGTGCCTGATGGAAGGGCTGGACGAGGTGGGATTGACGCTGGCAAGGGATACCGCGATTTCGAAATACGAATCCGCGGTCTCGTCAGAACGGCCGTGGTTGAGCCGGGAGATGGACTATGCGGGCCTTGCTGTCGAAAGCGCCGGGCGGACCTGAAACGTTGGTGATGGACGATCTGCCCGATCCCGTTGCGGGGCCGGGTCAGGTGGTCGTCGCGGTCAAGGCCTGCAGCATCAATTATCCCGACGTCCTGATCATCGAGGACAAATACCAGATGAAACCGCCGCGCCCGTTCGCCCCGGGCAGCGAGGTTTCGGGCGTGGTCGAGAGCGTCGGCGAGGGCGTGACCGACTTCAAGCCCGGCGACCGCGTCTTGTGCACCACTGGCGCCGGTGGCCTGGTCGAGAAGATCGCGGTCCCCGCCGCGTCGCTCTACGCGCTCCCCGCCGAACGCAGTTTCGAAGAAGGGGCGTCCTTGCTACTGACTTACGCCACCAGCATCCATGCGTTGCTCGATCGCGGCCACCTAAAGGAAGGGCAGACCTTGCTCGTGCTGGGCGCCGCGGGCGGGGTCGGGCTGGCGGCGGTTGAGCTCGGCAAGGCGTTCGGCGCGCGCGTGGTCGCCGCGGTATCGTCCGAGGAGAAGGCTCAGGCCTGCCGAGACGCCGGTGCCGATGATGTCGTCATTTATGGCCGCGCGCCGTTCGACAAGGATCAGTCGAAGGCGCTCGCCGATCAGTTCAAGGCGGTGCTGGGGGCCGGCGGCGCCGACGTCATCTATGATCCGGTCGGCGGCGATTATGCCGAACCGGCGTTGCGCTCGATCGGCTGGGAAGGGCGCTATCTGGTGGTCGGCTTCCCGGCCGGTATCCCCAAATTGCCGCTCAACCTGACCCTGCTCAAGAGCTGCGACGTCTGCGGCGTGTTCTGGGGCGCCTTCGCCGCGCGCGATCCCCAGGCCAATCGCGCCCATGTCGATCGCCTGTTCCGTTTGTGGAAAGACGGCAGCATCGCGCCCCGCGTGACCGAAGTCTTCCCGTTCGAACGCGGTGGCGACGCCATTGCCAAGATGGCGGCGCGCGGCGCGATCGGGAAGCTGGTGGTCAAGGTCGCAGCGTAATCTGCGATTGCTGCTTAGAGAATAGCGTTCCGCGCGTAGCGCAAGCCTTCTTCTTCGTGGCTTTGCGTCTTTGTGCGAGGTCGTTTTATCGCACAAAGACACGAAGCCGCGAAGATCGTGCGACGCCCGCCGACGCGCATTACTGCTATCAGCGGATAAACAATTGGGCGTCCGCTGCTTCGTAAAGAGGCGTGCGGGGATGGCGCAACCACTACACGATCCCGAACACGGTGACGCGCGAGCCATCCGCCTCTTCCCAACCTCCTTTCGCCTCCCTATCTCCCCAGGCGTAACGAACGCCAGGGAGTAGCCATGACCACCTTCGACGACCGCGAACGCGCTTTCGAAACCAAGTTCGCGCGCGATGAAGAGATGGCGTTCCGCGTGATCGCCCGTCGCAACCGGCTGCTAGGCCAATGGGCGGCCGGGCTGATGAAGCTAACCCCCGAAGAAACCGACGCTTATTCCAAGGCTGTCGTCCAGGCCGATTTCGAGGAAGCCGGTGATGAGGATGTCGTGCGCAAGCTGTACGGCGACCTGACCGCTGCCGGTATCGAAGTCGAGGAAGCCGATGTCCGCAAGGCGATCGAGGACCGGATGGTCGAAGCGCGCCGGCAATTGATGGAATCCAACTAAAATGCCGATGGCGGCCGATGACATACGCGCGTTGATCGTGGCGAATATTCCCGACGCGCGGGTCGAGATCACCGACCTGGCCGGCGACGGCGACCATTATTCTGCACGTGTGGTGAGCAAGTCGTTCAGCGGCCTGTCACGCGTGAAACAGCATCAGGCGGTTTATGCCGCGTTGGGCGGACGCATGGGCGGTGTGCTCCATGCGCTCCAGCTCACCACCGCCGCCGAATGAAGGAGTGAAGACAATGACCGACGCCGCGCAGGCGCGTATTGCGGAACTGGTACAGCGTTCCGACGTACTGCTATTCATGAAAGGTAGCCCCCTATTCCCGCAATGCGGCTTTTCGAGCCGTGCTGTGGCGATTCTCCAGCATCTTGGGGTCGAGTTCGACAGTGTCGACGTGCTCCAGGATCAGGAGGTCCGTCAGGGGATCAAGGCATTCAGCGACTGGCCGACCATCCCCCAGCTCTATGTGAAGGGCGAATTCGTCGGCGGCTCGGACATCATGATGGAAATGTACGAGAGTGGGGAGCTGTCCCAGCTTCTCGCCGAACAAGGAGCTACTCCCGCCGCCTGACCGGTGCGCGCGTAAAAAGGGAATAAACATGCTGCTGCAAGGCGACCCCCCGCGCCGCGCAGGAGAGAGCGGTGCGCCGCTGATCCTATGCGATTTGACTCAAAGCTACGCGCCTTCGGGCGGTGGCGGTATCAGCACCTATCTGCGTGAAAAGCGCGATTATGTGCTGACTCACACCCCGCATCATCTGCTGCAGATCGTGCCGGGTCCGGAAGACAAGATCACCGTCAATGGCCGCCACATCTTCGCGGAAGTGGCAGCTCCACGCGTGCATGGCAGCCCCAATTATCGCTTCATCCTTCGTACCGCCGTGGTCCGCGACATCCTGGCGAAATACCGGCCCGACGTAATCGAGTCGCTGTGTCCCTGGGTTCTGCCCTGGACCGCCATCAACCATCGCAGGAAATTCCCGGAAACGACGTTGGTCGCCGGCTATCGCACCGATTTCCCCAACGCGCATGTCTATCGCGTCGGCCGCGACAAGTTCGGCGAGACGATCGGCCGCGGGCTGCAATGGCTGAGTTATGGTTATGCCGAGCTAACCTATCGCGAGTTCGACTGGGTCTACACGCTAAGCGAGGATGCCCGGCAGGTGCTGGCGGGGCACGGGATCAAACGAACCGATGTGTTGCCGCTGGGCGTCGATATCGACATGTTCTCGCCCGCCAAGCGCGATCCCGCCTTCCGCCACGAACTCGGTTTCGATTTCCGCGGTCCTTTGCTTGTCTATGCCGGCCGCGTCGACAACGAGAAGCGTGCCGACCGCCTCGTCGCCATGTTCAAGCAATTGCCCCGCGACCTCGACGCCGCGATGGTGATGATCGGCGACGGCAAATTGATGGACCGGCTCAAAGCCGAGGCGAGGGGCCTGCCGGTCGCTTTCCCGGGGTTCGAAAAGAACCGCGCCGAACTTGCCCGTGCGTTGGCTTCGTCGGACATCTACGTCTCGGCCATGGCCGATGAGACGTTCGGCATCTCGGTGCTCGAGGCGCAGGCTTGCGCATTGCCAGTGGTCGGCGTCGCGTCGGGCGCGATGCCCGATCGCGTGCCCCAGGGCCTCGGCCTGTTGGGTCCGGTCGACGACACGAGGGCAATGGCGGCGAACGTGCTCAAGATCTGGCGCGACGATCATCAGGCGATCGGTATCGAGGCGCGCCATCACGTTGAAACCAACTTCAGCTGGAAGCGCACCTTCGAGCGCCTACTCGGCGACATCTATCCCAAGGCGATGGCGCATAGCGCTGCGCGCGCGACCGCCCGGAAAAGCGGGTGGTTTGGCGGGGTCCGGGAGCCGCAACCGCTCGCTGCCGAGTGACTGCGAGCAAAGCTTGATCTGGTGGGAAGCCGGGTGAGGGCGGACCGGCGCGAGATCGGGGGAGCGACCGGTCCGCCCTGCTGAAGCGGGAAACCGCTCGGGCACGCGATACTTTGCAGAGGGCGTGCCAGTCCGTGCCAAGTACGGATTTCTGGGGGGCTCGATGGTTAATGGCCCTCGATCAGCGGCGGCTTGTGTAAGAAAATCCGACGGTTGCTCTACTTCCCAACAGTCATCCCGGGCTTGTCCCGGGATCCGCCGCGCAACCAAGTCATGATTTCCGCTGTTGCAGGGCAGACTCCGACACAAGGCCGGGGTGACGAAGGAGCTGCGAGAATTCCACACTATTGACTACATCCGTAATCGGTGCGATTACATCCGTAGTCATAGCGAGGAGCGAGTCGTGGCCGAACGCATCAGCGATGCCGAACATGCGGTGATGGAAGTGCTGTGGGAGGAAAGCCCGCTGACGGCACAGGACGTCGCCGAGCGCGTCCCGACCGAGCGCGGCTGGAGCGCCAATACCGTCAAGACCCTGCTCGGGCGCCTGCTCGCGAAGAACGCGATCGCGCATGAGGAAGAGGGGCGGCGCTACCTCTATCGTCCGCTCGTCGAGCGTGAGGATTATGTCGCGGGTGAATCGCAGCGGCTGATCGATCGCCTGTTCGGCGGCAAGCTGACCCCGCTCGTCGCGCATCTCGCCGACCGCGACCAATTGACCGCGCAGGATATTGCCGAGATCGAGGCCATCCTGAAGGAGCTCAAGGCGTGATCGCCTGGGCGATCGAGGCGCTGCTCGCCTCCACGCTGCTGATGGCGGTAGTGCTCGTCATCCGCGCGCCGGTCCGGCGTCAGTTCGGACCCGGAATCGCCTATGCGCTATGGGCGCTTCCCGCGGTCCGGCTGTTGCTGCCCCCGTTGCCGCAGCTGCACAGCGCGGCGCCGCAATTGCTCAACCAGGCAAGCCAGACCGTCACTATTTACGTCATCGAGCCGCTCGGAGGCTCGGCCGCCGCGCCCACGTCGCTCTACTCCTCTCTCGGCCTGGCCCTTGCCGTGCTGTGGGGCGTGGGCGCGGCGGCATTCCTGACCTGGCACGCGCTTGGCCATTGGCGCTTCTGTCGCCGGATGATCGACCAGAGCGTCTCCACCGAGCGCGCCGGCGATATCGAAGTGATCGAAACCTCGGCGGCATCGGGGCCGCTCGCCTTCGGCATCTTTCGCCGCTACGTCGCTTTCCCGCGCGATTTCGCCGAGCGTTACGACGCCGATGAGCGCGAACTCGCGCTGCTGCATGAGCTTGGCCATCATCAGCGCGGCGATTTGATCGCCAATTGGGTCGCGCTGGCGGTGCTCGCTCTCCATTGGTTCAACCCGTTGGCGTGGCGCGCTTTCCGTGCATTCCGTGCCGACCAGGAGATGGCCAACGACGCGCTGGTGCTCGCCGGCCGCTCGGCGATCGACCGTCACACTTATGCCTGCGCGATCGTCAAGGCGGCGCATGGCGGCGCGGTGTCGGCGGCCTGCCATCTCCACACCATACAAGATCTGAAAGGACGTTTGAGGATGCTTACCACCGGACGCCGTTCACGGCTTCGACTGACGCTGGGCGGCACCGCCGTCACGGCGCTGATGATCGGCGGCCTGGCCGTTACCGCCAGCGGCACGCCCGCCGCCGCCACCGTCCGCGCCGGAGTTGAGAAAGCCACCGGGATCGACATCGCGGCGATCGACGCGCGTGTCGCGGCGAAATTGCAGTCGGTGCCGGCCGCGCCTGCGCCTGCCGCTGAGCCCGAAGGCGCAGACCTACCGCCGCCGCCAGCAGCGCCGGAGCGCGCCGACACGCCGCCTCCGCCGCCATCCGATGCGATGAGCGTGGCAGTCAGCGACAAGCCCGGGAAGCGCTTCAAGATCGTTCGCGTGACCCAGGACGGCAAGACCGTCACCGAAGATTGGGTAGGCCCGATGGCCGGGCCGGATCCGCGCCCCTTCCCGCAGGCAAATGTGAACATCAACGTTCGCTCTGGCAATTGCGGAAACGCCGGTCCTGATGGCGATAAGAAAATGGTCATCAACAAGGGGCAGGGCGACAGGCGCGTGATGATCATCTGCAACGATCGCATCGAACGCGTCGTCACGCTCAGCGCCGCGAAGCTCGAAAAGTCCAAGGACATCCAGCGCTCGGCTTATGCCCATGCCCTTGAAGGTCTCCACCGCGCCCGCGAGCGCGTTGCTGCCGACGAACGGATGGGGGCCGAGGCGAAGCGCGATGCGCTCGAGAGCATCGACGACTCGATCAGGGACATGGAAGCCGACATGGCCAAGCCGGATTGATTGCTTTCTTCTCTCCCGCTTGCGGGAGAGTTGGGTGAGGGTCTTCTTTCTTCAGCCTGTGCTGAAACAGAAGAAGAAAGAAGACCCTCA
>NZ_BCYU01000105.1 GCF_001598355.1 Sphingomonas asaccharolytica NBRC 15499 | reverse complement strand
CGACGACCGGTCGCGCGCTCGGCTCGACGTCGGCCGGCGGCGGCAGGCTCGCGCGCGGATCGGTTCCCGCCACCGCCATCAGCGCGCCACCTGCGGCACGCGCGTCGCGCTCGCCATCTTCTTGTCCAGCCGGAACACGAGCTTGTTGTTGATGCTGTCGAGCACATAGCGCCCGTCGCGCATCGCGCCATCGGCCAGCGTCTCCTTGCCGTCGCGGTCGATCACGAAGACCGCGGGCAAAGTCTGGCTGTCGCGCCACATGATGAAGGTCTTGGACCCGTCATCGGAGATCGCATCTGGGCGCACGTCGCTCGATCCGGCAAGCTTGTAGCGGCCGGGCTCGACCGGCGCGGGTCCGGCATTGGCCGGCGCGGGCGGCGGCGGGTAGCGGAAGCGGACGACGTACGGCGCGCTTCCGGCGCTCCCCGGCGACAGTTCGAAGGCATAGCTGCGCGCGTCGGTCACCACGGTCATGTTGGTGGTGACGCCTTGCAGCGGCTTGAGGAACAAGCGGTCGCCGCGCTTGTTGGGCGTGACTTGCCACGCCCCACTGTCGCCGACCGCGACGTTCTCGATCCGCTCGTCGGGGGCGAATTCGACCGTCAGTTCGTACCCGCCCGGCACCTGGAGGGAAACCACCTGGTCGGCATCGTATAGCACCGTCTGAATGCGCGGATCGCCGGCGCCGGGCTGCGGCCGCACTTGTGCCATCGCCGGTATGGCGATGGCGGCGGCGATTGCCGCAAGCAGGAGGAAGACAGGTTTCAAAGCTGTACTTCGGGAGTTGGATTCTGCGCCGGACGCGAGGCCGGTGGCGCGCCCGGCGCCAGCACCTGCGGCTGGCTGGATCCCGACAGCGGCGCCGCGGGGACGGCCGGCGCCGGCTGAGGCGCGAGATTTTCCTGGCTGCGATTATAGCCGAATACCTGGAAACCCAGCGGATTGACGAAGCGGTCCTCGGCGCGCATCGGCCCGGTCGAGAAGCGGTATTTGATCACCGCGACCCAGGATTCGGCCGGCTGAGCTTGACCGCCGGGATCGCGGCGAATTGTATCGAACCGCACCAGCGCTTCATTGCCGCCCATCGAGGTGATGCTCTTCACTCGCGTATCGACGACCGACCGCGGATAGCGGCTGAGCGGGCTGGCCGGATTGGCTGCCTGCATGCCGTTGACGTAATCGGCCTTGGCGACCTCGGCCGACCAGGTCTGCACCTTGCGATAATTGGCCTGGACCGTGCCCGCATCGTAGCTTTCGCGCGCGATGACATATTGCACCAGGAACGACTGGGTCAGCGCGGTATCGGGCGCGATCTTCTCGGCGTCGAGCGGCTTCAACTCCTGGACATAGCCGGTCTGCTTGTCGACCAGCAGCGTATAGGGGACGACCGTCTTGAGCGGCATCATCACGATGATCGCGATCGCTTCGAACAAGGCGATGACCACCGCGACACCGGCGACGATCCACGCCGTGCGGCGCGACGCGCGCAGCATGTCCTGGCGATCGTCGGCCCAGCTGTCCGCCTCGCGATAATAAGCGTCGAGCGATTCGCGCGCGGCCTGTTTCATCTGTTGCTATCCCGCCGTGTTGCCCCGGCCGACACGCGCCCCCGCGTCCGCCTCCTGAAACTCTGGCCGAGCGGCACGGCAGCCGCAACGGCGATCTCTCGAGTGCTGGTCGGATTGATCCCCGGCCGTCCCAGCGACGCCGCGGGCGGCTGGCTGGCATGGCTTTCGCGCCGCTGGGTTGCGGTCACCGCATCGGCGATCGCGATCGCGCGCGACCGTTGGTCCGTGATCGTCCCCTCATTGCCGCGTGCGCCGGCAACCACCGGCACGCGGTCGGCAAAGCCCGTGGCGACCCGCTCGCCAACCTGTTTCCAGCCCGACGGTATGCGGAATCCCTGCGCGACCCGGGCGACCGCGACCAAAACCGCGATCAACGTCACCGCGAAGATCAGCGACAAAGCGAGCAATTCGACCGGCACCGCCGGCGTCGCGATCTCCTGGTGCCGCAAGTCCATCACCGCGGCCATCCAGGGTTCGAGCAAGGCGAGCTCGACCCCCAGCACGATCGCGGTGCCGAGCGCGCCCAATGCCGCGCCGGCCAGCCCGCGCACCCAGCCCTCGAACAGCCCGCGCGTGCCGTCGAACAACAGGAAGATCGCGAACAGCGGCCCTAGCGCAAGCAACAGCCCGGCAATCAGCCGGACGCTGGCGAAGGCGGCGATCGTGCCCGCCAGGAACAAGGTCCGCGCGCTGCCCAGCAGCGACAGGTCGCGCGCCGGGTCCCAGCGCGCATGGCTGGCCAGGTCCTGCAGCCGGCGGCGTTCCTGCGCCTGTTGTTCAGGCGTCAAAGGCTGCGTGGTCGGCCCCGCGACCAGATCGGTATTGGGCGGTCGCCCGGTGCCGATCACGTTGAGCTCGGCGATCTCGTCGTCGACCGCCTGCAACCGCGCGACCAATCCGCCGCCGGCGCCGGGCAGCCCCGAGGCGCCGCCGACTGCGCCGGCAAGCTCCGCCGGCCCTTTGAGCGCGACGTCATAAGCCAGCGTGCGGAATGCCGGCCAGCTCGTCGCCAAGAGCAGCACCACGCCGAGCTTGATCACGGTGAGGATGGCGGTACGCGCATCGGGCGTGTCGCCCAGGATCAGGCGATAGCCGAACAAGGCGATGAACACCGTCAGCACGCCGCCCAGGATCAGCGACGACGCCGATCCACCCGCGGACATCGCCTGGTATCCGGCCGCGCCCAAGGTCTGCGCCTGGCAATCGATATGGCCGAGCACGCTCGACAGGAATTGCGAATCGCTGATCGCCGGGCACGCCACCTGCATCACGCGCGCTCCAGCAACAGCGGGATCCAGTCGGCAGGATCGTCGCCTTTTTCCGCGCGGATCTCGTCGAGCAGGCGCACCGTGCGCTCGCGTCCCGACAGGATCGTCAGGAGGTCGCGCTCTCCGGTCAGGTTGAGCCGCACGACGACGCTTTCGGTGCCGTGCTTGATCAGGAAGCAATGCGCGTCGTCGGGCAAGGTCCGCACGATCTCGTACTCGTGCGGGGTGAGCCCGAAGCCGTCGATATAATCGGCCGCCCGCGCTTTCGGATTGGTCATGAAGATCTGCGTCGCGGCCTGCTCGATGATCGCACTGGCGATCCGGCTCTCGAGCGCGTCCTGCGCGCTCTGCGTCGCGAAGCCGACGATGCCGTTGCGTTTACGGATCGTCTTTTCCCAATCCTTGATCCGACGGACGAACACTTCGTCGTCGAGCGCCTTCCACCCCTCATCGACGACGATGATCGCCGCTGAGCCGTCGAGCCGTTCCTCGACGCGGTGGAACAGATACATCATCGCCGGCGTCCGCACGGCGGGATCGTCGAGGATCTGGGTCATGTCGAACCCGACCGAAGTGGCCGACAGATCGGTCAGGTCGCGCTCGTTATCGAACAGCCAGGCGCGCTCGCCGTCACCCCACCACGGCCGCAACCGCGAATAGAGATCGGCGGCGGTCGGCCGCGACCCGCCGCGGAACAATTCGGCGAGATGACGCAGGCGGCGATGCTCGATCGGCTGGGCGAAATTGGCGTCGATCGCGTCCTTGATCCGCGCGGTCTCGTCGATATCGGCGCCGCCCGCCAGCTGTGCGACCCAGTCGATCAGGAACTGGCGGTTGGCCGGGCTGTCGTCGAGCTGGAGCGGGTTGAGCCCCGCCGCCATGTCGGGCCGCAGCACGTCGTAGCGCCCGCCGATCGCCCGGATGAACAATTCGGCGCCGCGGTCCTTGTCGAAGAAGATGATTCGCGGATGGAATTTGCGTGCCTGGGCGAGCAGGAAGTTGAGCACCACCGTCTTGCCCGACCCCGATGGGCCGATCACGGTGAAATTGCCCAGGTCGCCCTGGTGGAAATTGAAATAATAGGGACCCGCCGCGGTCGTCTCGAGCAGGCTGACCGCCTGGCCCCAATGGTTGGCCTCCGGCTTGCCCAGCGCGAAATTATGGCTCGACGCGAAGCCGGCGAAATTGCCGGTCGAGATCAGGCCGCGCCGCGCGATATATTTGAAATTGCCTGGGAACTGTGCCCAGAAAGCGGGTTCGAGCGCGATTTCCTCGCGTACCGCGATGATCCCCAGATCGGACATCGAGGCCTGCACTTCGGCGACCCCGGCATTGACCTCGTCGATCGTGTCGCCATGGACCGCGACGGTCATGTGATGTTCGCCGAACCCGGCGCGGCCGGCGGCGACGTCGTCCTTGGCGTTGGACAACTCACCACGCAGGCTGACCGCCTCATCCTCGGCCGAGCGCATCCGGCGCAGCGCCAGGTTCATCTTGCCGAGCGCGGCCTGGCGATCGACGAAGCCGAACGATTGCGACACGGTGATCTCGAACGGCAGCCGCAGCAATTCGTCGAGCATGCCCGGCGCGGTCTGCGCGGGATAATCCTTGATCGACACCATGCCGACAAAGCTGCGATCGGTATTGCCCGCCGGGCCGAGCTCGACCGTCTCCTCGCCGAAACTGATCCGCCGATAGGGCAGATAGGCGCCGACATCCTGCATCGGCATCAGCACCGGGCGCATCTCGGCATTGTACAGCGCGGACAGGAATTCGAGCGGCTCGGAGCAGAAGCCCGCCTTGGTCTCATAGACCGACAGCAGCCGAGGATCGTAGCTGCCGAGCTGCGCCAGCAAGGCATCGCGCGCGGTGTCGAGCTGGTGCACTTCGTGGCTGCGGGTGATGTCGGGATCGACCCCGGTGCTGCCGAACCAGCCGCGAATACGGTCGGCGATCCCGACGCGACCCTGCATCGGGCGCCGTACCAGCGTCAGGAAGATGTCGTTGACGTAGAGCCGCCGCGCCGACAGCCGCGCGCGCCATGCCGCGTCGAGCCGGGTCGAGAAATCGTCGGGGAATTTGTCGGTCAGTTCGGCATCGGCCTCGCGCCGCACGACATGGTGATAAATCGCGAAGCGCGACGATCCGATCGCCTGCAACATCGCGTCGCGCAGCGACTTGCGGTAATTGATCTCGTCGCTGTCGGCGGTCTCGAACAACAGCCCGCGCAGCTGGATCACCTGCATCAACAGGCCATCGCGCGTCTCGATCGTGTGATCGTCGACGTGCCGCGCATAGGGAAGATGCGCCCCGGCCGCTTTCTCCCGCGCGACGGCCCGCCGGTCGTTGGTCAGGGGCGGTAGGAGTTGCATCGCCAGATCGAATAATTGCGCACGCGCGGACAGCGGCTGACCTTGGCCAGCCACAAGTCGAAAAAGCGCGGCTCGCGCACGCACAGGATCATGCCGACGACGTGGATCAGGGCGGCGGCCGCCAGCACCCAGATCGAGTGGAAGATCAGAAACAATTCGGTCGCGACCACGCCGTTGACGACGAAATAGCTATAGGTCACGCCCGCGAACATTTGCGGCCGCGTCAACGCGACGAACAAGGGATCGCGATCGAGCCCCCCGGCCATGGCTCAATTGCCCAGCGTGGCGGTGGACTGGATTCCCGCGACGATCGAGGCGGCACCGAACAGGATGAAGCAGCCGACGATGACCGTCGCGCCGTAGCGCCAGTTGATCCGCCCGGTCAGCATCATGAACCCGACCGCGGCGACCGCGATGATCGCAACCACGGTGGCAACGGTGCCCAGCAACGTGCCCTGCAGCCAGCGCACCGCGGAGACCAGCACGCCCGATCCGGCGGGGTCGTTGAGCGAATCCTGCGCATAAGCGACACTGGCATTGATCATGCCGCCAAAAGCGGCCAGCAATGGTGCAATCCGGGACTTCATCAAACGCAACACGCCTCACCCCTCACCTGGCGGGTCGGTGGCGCGCGCAGCCGCGGAGTTGCGGCGACAGGCACCCCCCGCACCCGAGTCGCGGGTGTGCACCAGCGCGCAGTGCGTTTCAAGCGGCGCGCCCGTCCGACGATGAAACGCAAATCGCGGCCAATGCGTTGAAAAGCCATGCCGTCCAGCGTGATACGCTCCTTCGACTATGATGCCGAGGCGCACCGGCTCGACATCCGCTTCGTCAGCGGGCGCCGTTATTCGTATCTCGACGTGCCCGAACGCGTCGTCGAGGCGATGCGCCGCGCGACGTCCAAGGGCGGATTCTTCAACCGCCGCATCCGCGACCGCTATCGCTTCGTGCGGCGTTGAGCGATATCCTCCCGCTCATGTCGACTATACGAATCGGAATCGGCGGCTGGACCTATGAGCCGTGGCGCGGGACCTTCTTTCCGGAAAAATGGCCGCAAAAACGCGAACTTGAATATGCCTCGCGCCAGCTCAGCGCGATCGAGATCAACGGCACTTATTATTCGGGATTCAAGCCGGCGACCTTCGCGGGTTGGGCGGAAGTCGTGCCAGACGACTTCGTGTTCGCGGTGAAGGCATCGCGTTTCTGCACCAACCGCAAGGTGCTCGCCGAGGGCGGGGAATCGATCGCACGGTTCGTCGGCCAGGGCATCGTCGAGCTCGGCCCCAAGCTCGGCCCGATCCTGTGGCAGTTCATGGCGACCAAGAAATTCGACGCCAACGATTTCGGCGCGTTCCTGAAATTGCTGCCGGCGAGCCATGAAGGCGTCGCACTACGCCACGCGGTGCAGGTGCGGCACGACAGTTTCCACGTCCCCGAATTCGTCGATCTTTGCCGCAAGGCTGGGGTCGCGATCGTCTATGCCGAATCGGCCGATTATCCGGCGATCGGCGATGTGACCGGCGACTTCGTCTATGCCCGGCTGGAAAATGCGGTTGAAGCGGAACCGCAGGGCTATTCGTCCGAAGCGCTGGACCATTGGGCGACAGTGGCGAGGGACTGGGCGGCGGGTGGATCGCCTGAGGGACTGCCTTATGTCGCCGATCCGGCGCCGAAGAAGCAGCGCGACACCTTCATCTTCATGATCAACGGCGCCAAGGTTCGCGCGCCTGCTGCGGCGCAGGCTCTGATCGCGCGGGTTTAGGTCCTGCAATGCCCGTGCTCCTGCGAAAGCAGGAGCCCCGGACCTCAAGCGATTTTCCTCCGTGACCCTAGGCTCCTGCTTTCGCAGGTGCACTGAAGCTTACTACCCTCTCACCGCCGCCGGCGCGGCGGCATTTCCCTGCAGCGCCGCGGCTTCGAGCGTGTCGAGCGCCTGGCGCGTCGCGATGTAGCGTTGCGCGCCGTCGAGCCAGGCTTTGGATTGCGCCGCTCCGGGCAGACGCTTCACTTCTTCTACTGCGGCCTCGACCTGTCCTTGGGCGAGGAACCGGCGAATCCGCGCCAACCGTTCGCCAGGCACCGGAGAGGGCGCGTTGCGCGGGTGGATTACCACCAGGCTGCCGAGCATACGGACGAACGACCCGCCCCAGCCGTCGCCGGCCGGCCCCAATGCCAGCTGCGATCCGATCTGGTCGAGCCCGAGCCGCAGATCCTCGACCGTGATCGGGTGGCGCCCGGCGTCGATGATCGCGGCGACCTCATTGGGGCGCGTCGTGCCGAACCGGTCGCGCAATTGCTGTTCGATATAGCCCAGAGACGATCCGCGATCGATCGCGCGGCGCGCGGCGAAGGCGATCATCATGCCTTCGGCACGGGTCGCATTGCCATAGGAATTGGCGGCTTCCCCGGTCACCGCGGCGGTGCGCTGCTCGAGCGCGGAGAGCTCGGCGGCGAGCATCTGCTGGCGCGCCGATAGCGAGGCAGGGTCGCTCGCCACCGGCGGCGCGACGATCACCTTGGTGGCGGGAACCACAGTTTCGGGCTGCGACGTGGGTTGCGCGGGGGTCATCCGCCAGAAGATCGCGCCGGCGATCAGCAGGCCGATGACGAATGTCACCAGCGCGATCCCGGCGGTCGCCGTCAGAGTCAGTTGCCGGGCGGGCTGCGAGGGGCTCGGCGCGATGTCGGTCATAGGGTCCTTATCCGCCGCGGCGCGGGGGCGGTCAATCGGCCAGGCTGCGCGCGAGCGCGATCAGCGTGGCATCGTCGGGAACAGCAGCCGCGGCGATGCGCTCCCAGTCGCGGCCGGCGGCGTCGGCCACCGCGGCGCTGATCGCTGCGATCCGTATCGTCCGGCGATCGATCCCGGCGCGGTCGACCAGGTCGGCGACGCGGCGGGCCGCGCGGGCCGAATGGACCAACACCACCGACCCCGCGAGCTGATCGAGCGCCTCGAGCGCGACGGCAATTGGCTCGCTCGCATAGACCGCGATCGTTTCGGCAATGATCGGATGTTCGTCCATTGCGCGATCGCGGCCGCCGATCAGCAAGGCGTTTGATACGCCGCTTGCCGCTGCAGCGGCGACCAACGCCGTGGCGTCACGATCGCCGACCGCGACAACCGTGAGGCCACCCTCGCGCGCTACTGCAGCGGTCGCGGTGCCCACGGCGTGAACAGGCAGCCCCTTCAACAAGGCAAGCCCCGACCCGGCATGGCGCGGCGCGTTGGCGCTGGTCAGCAGCAGCGCGTCGAAGCGCGATGAGTCGGGCACGACCCAGTCGATCGCGCGTACCTCGAATAGGGGCAGCCGGATCGCGGTCAGCCCGAGCGCCTCGATCGCCGCAGCGGTCGCGGTGTTGCCCGGCTCGGGGCGCAGCACCGCGATGGCGCGGCTCATCCCGCGAACCCTGCGCGAATCGCCGGCGTTGCGCGCTCGAACAGCGCACTCGCCAGGTCGCGCGCCAGTGCTTCGCCATCCAGCCCTGAGGCGTCCCCCGCGACATGCTCGTCGCCATCCTCGGACAGCAATTCGGCGCGCAGGGTCACGACATCACCTGCGATCGTCGCCAGCGCGGCGATGGGCGAATGGCAAGTCGCATCGAGCGCCGCGAGGAACGCCCGCTCCGTGCGCACCGCGCGGCTCGTTGCCTGATGGTCGATCGCCGCGAGCAGGGACGCCGTCATGGCGTCACCGGCGCGGCACTCGATCCCCACGGCGCCTTGTGCCGGGGCCGGCAGCATCTCCTCGACCGCCAAGGCCGTGCCGACATCGTCGCGCCCCAGCCGGTCGAGCCCCGCCGCCGCGAGCAACGTGGCATCGGCTTCGCCTGCCGCCAGTCTGGCCAGCCGCGTATCGACATTGCCGCGAAACAGCACCACCGACACGTCGGGCCGCGCGCGCAACACCTGCGCGCGCCGCCGCGGGCTGCTCGTGCCGAGCACGCCATGTTCGCGGATCGCGGCGAGGCTGTCGGCGCCGACCAGCCGATCGCGAACATCGGCGCGCTCCAGCATCGCGGCGATGACGATGCTGTCGGGTCGGATCGTCTCGACATCCTTCATCGAATGGACGGCAAGGTCGATCTCGCCATCGAGCAACGCGCGATCGAGCTCCTTGGTCCACAACGCCTTGCCGCCGATCTCCGCCAGCGCGCGGTCCTGGACGCGGTCGCCGGTGGTGCGGATAATGTGAATCTCACAGGCGATATCGTGCGCCGCCGCCAGCGCATCCTTCACCATATTGGCCTGGACCAAAGCGAGCGGGGACCCTCGCGTGCCGAGTTTGAGGACGGTCATCGCCACCCTCTAGCTTGTCGCTTCCGGCTTGTCGGCACCGTATTTCGCGACCCGCCCAAGCTTGGGGAGGATTCAATCCACCAACTGAGTCTCTACGGCCGGGCCGCTTTCCAGAGTCCGGTGCACCGGGCATTTATTGGCGATCACCAACAGGCGGTCGCGCTGTTCCTGGGTGAGGTTGCCCTCCAGCCGGATGTCGCGGTGGAGGACTTCCAGCCGCGGCCGCCCGCCCGCCGCGGCGGCGCAATCGTCGGCATGACGCCGTTCATGGCGGAGCAGCACCTCGACGCCTTCGACCGGGATGCCCTCCGCGTGCGCGACGAGTTCGATTGTCATCGCGGTACAGGTGCCGAGCGCCGCGAGCAGCAGGTCATAGGGCGTGGGACCGAGGTCGCTGCCGCCCGATCGCAACGGTTCGTCGGCCAGGAACGTATGTCCCGATGCATCGACCAATTGGACGAACGGCCCCTCGCCCGAGCCGACGCGCACGCAGCCTTCGGGCAACATGTCTGGCGACTTGGCGGGCAGCAGAAAGGGCTCGACCCAGGCGGCGATGATCGACGCGGCATAGGAGGCGCGCTCGGCATCGGTCAGCAGATGATCGGCGCCGTCGAGTGCGACGAAGCTCTTCGGGTGTTTGGCGGCGTCATAGATCGCCTTGGCATTCTCTATTCCGACCACCTCGTCGGTCGGCGCGTGGAGCACGAGCAGCGCCTTTTTGAGGTGCGCCAGCCGCGTCGCCTGATCCTGGCCCTTGGCCGCATCGAGAAAGTCGCGCCCGACGCGGAACGGACGTCCCCCGATCGCGACCGTACCGACCCCTTCGGCCTCGATCCGCGCCGCGTCTTCCGCGCTGATATGATGCAGCGCATGCGCGGGGTCGAACGGCGCGCCGATCGTAACCACGGCGCGCGACGAGGAGATGTGCGCCGCCGCCGCGATCACCGCCGCGCCGCCCAGCGAATGGCCGATCAGGATCGACGGCGCACCGATCGTCTCCTCGAGATGGGCCGCCGCGGCGACGAGGTCCTCGACATTGGCGCCGAAATGGCTGTCGGCGAAGTCGCCTTCGCTCTTGCCGAGCCCGGTGAAGTCGAACCGCAAGGTCGCGATGCCTTGCGCGGCGAGCGCGGTGCTGACGCGCCGCGCGCCATGGCTCGCCTGGGTGCAGGTGAAGCAATGCGCGAACAGGGCGATGGCGCGGACCCGCCCCGGCGGCAGTTCGAGCGATCCCGCGAGCGCCACGCCCGCCGCATTCTCGAACCGAACCTCTCGCGCCATCCTCGCCTCCATTATCGTTGGAGCCCCGGCCTATAGCATGCAGGTTACCGTTCGAAGGCCCGACATGGCGGAAAAGCAGCTTCTTGATTGAGGGCGTCCAGCGGACGGCGGGACAAGAGGCCCACGCTTCTCGGCCAGCCGCCCGGTGGATGCCGGGACGCGCCCGGCATGACGAAAGTTGCTCAGGCGTCCGCGCCGGCCAGCGCCGCCTTGGCGTGATCTTCAGCTTCCCGGTGCAGCGCCCAGAAATCGGGAACCCGACGCCCGTCAAGCCGCGCTTCGAGCACGGCCAAATGCGATGCCCAACCGCCGCCGAAATTGGCTGCCTGATCGCGATTCTTGATGCCGCTATGCACCAGGGTCAGCAACGTCTTGCAGTCGCCGGCGTCCTTCAGTTCGAACGTGGCGATGCTGTCGGCGTCGCTGCCGAACGTATAGGCGATGGCGTGCGGCGGCTCATAGCGCACCAATTTCTCGCTCCAGCGGCGGCCGACATTGCCGGCGAAGCGTTCGGGCATCGGCACGTCGTCATCCGATAATTGATCGTGATCGAACACGAATTCGATCTCGCCGCCGACGCGGCCATCGAGCGAGCCGGCCATGAACCAGCGCCGGCGAAGCTCGGATTCGGTAAGATATTTCCACACGGTCTCGACCGGGGCGGGCAACAGGCGCTCGAAGCGCAATTCGGTCGCGGTGAAGCTATCGGTCATTCTTTGTCTCCAATCGTATCGGACAATGTGCCGAGGATCATCGTCCAGCCGTGCCGCGTCTGGTCTTCATACGCGGCCCAGGCCGGATCCATTTCGTGGGTAAGTGTCAGCCGAGCACCGTCCGCGGTCGCCGCGATCTCGATCGTCACGCGAGTCCATTGCCCTTCCTCCGCCGGATCGGCGGCGAACAGGAAGACCAGGCGGCGCGGGCGGTCGATCTCTTCGAACAACAACCGGTGGCGCGCATCGCCCGTCGGCCGCCGCTCGACGATCAGGCCGCGCCCGCCGACTCGCGCATCGATCTCGCAGGTCAGCATTTCGCCGTCGGGCGTCGCGAACAGGAAACGCCGCGCGATCGCGGGATCGAGCCAGGCATCGAACACGCGCTCGGGCGAGGCGGCGATGTCGCGGTGGACGGTCAGAATGATGGGATCGGTCATAGTAGATTCACCTGCCAGGAGACGCCGAACCGGTCGTTCACCCAGGCGAACTTGCGGCCGAACCCGTAATTGCCCGGCGGCATCAACACGCCGCCACCCTCGCCCAATGCAGCGGCGAGGTGCTCGACCTCATCCTCATCCTTACAAGTCAGCATGAACGAGATCGACGGGGGTGAAGGTGAAGGCGTGGTGGACGAAGCTGTCGCTGGCCAGGATCGGCAGCCCGGCGACCAGCGCTCGCGCCAGCCGGACCGATCCTTCCGGACCAGGCTCGCCGGCGCCATAGCGATCGACATGTTCGATCCGGCTTTGCGGAATCGTCGCGACGTAGAAGTCGAGTGCTTCCTCGGCGCGTCCCTCGAACATCAAAAAGGGCGTGGCGTCGGTCATTTCAGCTTCGCCTGATCCTCGACGATGATCGCCTCCAGCCGATCGAGCGTCGACAGCCAGAAGCGCTCCCATTGCCGCAGCCATTCGTCGGCTTCGCGCAGCCGTTCCGCCTTCAACCGGCACAGTTGCTGACGCCCGGCCTTGCGGCGCTCGACCAGCCCGGCGCGTTCGAGCACGCCGACATGCTTGGCGGCGCCGGCAAAGCTCATCGCGTGCGGCGCGGCAAGTTCGCCGACCGAGCGCTCGCCCAGCGCCAGACTGGCGAGCATCGCGCGGCGGGTGGGATCGGCGAGGGCCGCGAAAGTGAGATCGAGTCGTTCAACCATATGGTTTTATATTGTGGTTCGCGGGGAATGTCAACCGTGCGGTTTAATGTCCCGACCAACTCTTAGCCCTCTCCCGCCTGCGGGAGAGGGTTGGGTGAGGGTCTTCTTTCTTCTTTTTCAGCTTCCTCGCTCGGAGGAAGAAAGAAGA
>NZ_BCYU01000104.1 GCF_001598355.1 Sphingomonas asaccharolytica NBRC 15499 | reverse complement strand
GGGGGTTGGCAGGCGGGAGCTTGTCGCTCGCCTTTTGATCGGCGGCGGATGCGAGCAGAAGAAGTGGGAGGAGGATCATCGTTCTTCCTTATATTCCTCCCCGTGACGGGGAGGGTTTTGTTCGGTTCCCGTCATCACATCCGGAATACGCCGAAGCGCGGGGCTTCGGGGATCGGGGCGTTGAGGCAGGCGGCGAAAGCGAGGCCCAGCACGTCGCGGGTCTGCGCCGGGTCGATGATGCCGTCGTCCCACAGGCGCGCGGTGGCGTGCCAAGGGGAGCCCTGCGCTTCGTAATCGTCGCGGATCGGTTGCTTGAAGGCCTCGGTTTCCTCCGGCGTCCATTTCGAGGCATCGCGGTGGACGGTCGCCAGCACCGACGCGGCTTGTTCGCCGCCCATCACGCTGATCCGGCTGTTGGGCCAGGTAAACAGGAAGCGTGGCGAATAAGCGCGCCCGGCCATGCCGTAATTGCCCGCGCCGAAGCTGCCGCCGATCAGCACGGTGACCTTGGGCACGCTCGCGGTGGCGACCGCCGTGACCAGCTTGGCGCCGTGCTTCGCGATCCCTTCGGCTTCGTACTTACCGCCGACCATGAAGCCCGAAATGTTCTGCAGGAACAGCAGCGGGATGCGCCGCTGGCACGCGAGCTCGATGAAATGCGCGCCCTTAACCGCGCTCTCGCTGAACAGCACGCCGTTATTCGCCAGGATCGCAACCGGCATGCCCCAGATATGCGCGAAACCGCACACCAATGAACTGCCATAGAGCGCCTTGAACTCCTGGAATTCCGATCCGTCGACCAGGCGCGCGATGATCTCATGCACGTCGTAGGGCGCGCGCACATCCTGCGGAATGATGCCGTACAAATCCTCGGCGGCGAATTTGGGCGGGCGCGGTTCGCGCAGCTCGATATCGTGCCCGCGATCGCGCTGCAGCGTCGAGACGATGTCGCGGACGATGGTCAGCGCATGCTCGTCATTCTCGGCGAGATGGTCGACCACGCCCGATTTGCGCGCATGCAGATCGCCGCCGCCGAGATCCTCGGCGCTGATCACTTCGCCCGTCGCGGCCTGGACCAGCGGAGGGCCGGCGAGGAAGATCGTGCCCTGGTTGCGGACGATCACGCTCTCGTCGGACATCGCCGGGACATAAGCGCCGCCCGCCGTGCAGCTGCCCATCACGCAGGCGATCTGGGGAATGCCCTTAGCCGACATATTGGCCTGATTGAAGAAGATCCGTCCGAAATGATCGCGGTCGGGAAACACCTCGGCCTGGTGCGGCAAATTGGCGCCGCCCGAATCGACCAGATAGATACACGGCAAGCGGTTCTGTTCGGCGATCTCCTGCGCGCGGAGATGCTTCTTGACCGTCATCGGGTAATACGTGCCGCCCTTCACCGTGGCGTCGTTGCACACGATCATTGCCTGACGGCCAGAGACGCGGCCGATGCCCGCGATCATCCCCGCACCGGGGACTTCGCCGTCATACAGGTCGCACGCCGCGAGTTGCCCGATCTCGAGGAACGGCGAGCTCGGGTCGAGCAACCGCTCGACGCGATCGCGCGGGAGCAGCTTGCCGCGCGACGTGTGGCGCTCGCGGCTCTTCTCGTTGCCGCCTAGCGCCGCATTGGCGACGTCGGCCCGCAGGCGCTCGACCAGGGCCCGATTGTGCGCAGCATTGGCACGGAACTGGTCGCTGTCGGGGGAAAGGCGAGTGTCGAGAACGGGTGCGCTCATACCGCCCTGACTAGCCGCGCGGATTGGCATTGGGAAGCCGCGCGGTCCTCTAGCGCGGTAAACTGTGTTGGTGTAGCCAGCGAGTCATACACCAAAAAAAGAGGGTTCCCGATGAAGCGCTCAATTCTCGCCGCAATGTTGCTCGCCACCACCGCCGGCGGACTCGCCATGTGGCAGGCTCCCGCTCTCGCCCAGGCAGTGACGGGGACCAAATCGGGCGTCGACAAATCGCTGATCGACCAGAACGCCAAGCCCGGCGACGATTTCAACGCTTATGCCAACGGCACTTGGCTGAAGACCGCTGAAATCCCCGCCGACCGCTCGTCGATCGGGGTCGGGCTCGACGTGTTCAAGGTCGCCGAGGCGCGCAATGCCGACATCATCAAGAGTGCCGCAGCATCGAAGGCAAAGCCCGGCAGCGACCTGCGCCGCATCGCCGATTATTACGACGCCTATAACAACACCGCCGCGATCGAGGCACGCGGCGCCGCCCCGCTGAAACCGATCCTGGCGCCGATCGACGCGCTCAAGACGCGCGCGCAATTGTCGGCCATGCTCGGCGCCAGCATGCGGGCCGATACCGATCCGTTCAACAACAACAATTACGCCTCGACCGACAATCTGTTCGGGCTGTTCGTCGGGCAAGACCTCAACAAGCCGGCGATCAATGCGCCCTATCTGATGCAGGGTGGCGTCGGCATGCCCGACCGCGATTATTATCTGTCCGACAAGAAGGAGATGGCCGAGCTCCGCGACGGCTATAAGGACTATCTGGAGAAGGTCTTCACGCTCGCCGGGATGAGTGACCCGAAGGCGCGCGCCGGCCGCGTTTTCGCGCTCGAGACGAAGATTGCCCAAGCGCAGACCGACATCATCACCGCGCAGGATGCGCATAAGGGCGACAATCCCTGGACCCGCGCCGACTTCGCCAAGAAGGCGCCGGGGATCGACTGGAACTCCTATTGGGCCGCGGCCGGTCTGCCCAAGCAGCAGAACTTCATCGTCTGGAACCCGGAGACGACGACCAAGCTCGCAGGCCTCGTCGCCAGCGAGCCTATGCAGTCGTGGCAAGACTGGCTAGCCTTCCACCGCATAAACGAAGTTGCTTCTACATTGCCCAGGGCGTTCGACGACGCGAAGTTCGACTTCTTCAACAAACAGTTGACCGGCACACCGGCGCAGCAGCCGCGCGACAAGCGCTCGATCGGCGCCGTCAACGGTGCGTTGGGCTATGAGGTCGGCAAGATCTATGCTGCCAAATATTTCCCGGCATCGTCCAAGGCGGCGATCCAGACGATGGTCAAGAACATCGTCGCGGCGTTCGACAAGCGCATCGCCGCGCTCGACTGGATGGCGCCCGCGACCAAGGCCGAAGCGCGCAGGAAATTGTCGGTGCTGAAGGTCGGGGTCGGTTATCCCGACACTTGGCCGATGCGCCCTTATTACGCGGTCAGCGCGACCGATCCGGCGGGCAATCTGTTGCGTGCCAGGCTGTCCAATTACCGCTACCAGATCGGCAAGCTCGCCAAGGCGCCCGATCGCGGCGAATGGTGGATGACGCCCCAGACGGTCAACGCCGTCAATCTCCCGCTGCAGAACGCGCTCAATTTCCCGGCGGCGATTCTCAACACGCCTTATTTCGATCCGACCTTCGATTCGGCGGCCAATTACGGCGCGATCGGCGCGGTGATCGGGCATGAGATCAGCCACTCGTTCGACAATCTCGGATCGGATTTCGATTCGACCGGGCGGTTGCACAATTGGTGGACCAAGACCGACCTCGCGCGGTTCGAGGCATCGGGCAAGGCGCTGATCGACCAGTATAACAAGTACGAAGTGCTCCCCGGCCTCTATGCCAACGGGGCGCAGGAACTGGGCGAGAACATCGCCGACACCGCGGGGCTGACCGCGTCGTACGAGGCGTATCACGCGTCGCTGGGCGGTAAGCCGGCGCCGGTGATTGACGGCCTGACCGGCGATCAGCGATTCTTCCTGGCCTTCGCGCAGAGCTGGCGGACCAAGATGCGCGATCGCGCAATCCGCGCGCGGATCGCGACCGACGTCCACGCCCTGGCGCCGCTGCGGGTCGAAACCGTGCGCAACCTCGACGCCTGGTATGACGCGTTCGGGATCAAGCCGGGCGACAAGCGCTATCTGGCGCCGGGCGACCGCGTCCACGTCTGGTGAGGCGCGTGGCGCCGGACGATCGCACGCCCGTCATCGTCGGATGCGGCGAGGCGGTCGATCGTCCGGCGGCACTCAGTCACGCGCTCGATCCGATCGGGCTGATGGCGCTCGCCGCGCGGCGAGCGGACGCGGATGCCGGCGGTGGCTTGCTTCACCGGGTCGACCGGCTCGACGTCGTCAATCTGGTGAGCTGGCGTTATGCCGACCCGCCCGGCGAGCTCGCGGCGCGGCTGGGTATCGCGCCGCCGTCGCGAAGCTATGCGGCGATCGGCGGCGAGACGCCGACCAAATTGCTGCACGAAGCGGCGTTGGCAATCGCGCGTGGCGAGGCGCAAGTCGCGCTGGTAGCGGGCGGCGAAGCGCAGCACAGCGTGGCGCGAGCGCAGAAGGAAAATGCCGACCTTCCCTGGCCGCCCTTCGCGCATGACGCGCCGGCGCGGGTCGAGCGCGCGACCTATCTCCATCCGCTGGCAATCGCGCTGGGCGCGTCGATGCCGGTCAGTGTCTACCCTTTCTACGAGATGGCGAGCGCGCATGCCTGGGGCCAGACGCCCGCCAACGCGCAAGCGGAATCTGCTGAATTATGGGCGAGATATGCAGTTGTCGCGGCCGACAATCCGTCCAGCTGGCTCAGGCGCCGATACACTGCCGACGACATTGCGCGGATGACGGCCGACAACCGGCTGATCGCCTGGCCCTACACCAAGCTGATGGTCGCCAACCCGATGGTCAATCAGGGCGCGGCGGTGATCGTGACGAGCCTGGCCGTTGCGCAAGCGGCCGGGATCGATCCGGCGGCGATGATCCATCCGATCGGAGGCGCCGCAGCCGATGAGCCGCGCGATTACCTGGCGCGCGACGGCTATGCGGCCAGCCCGGCGCAGGATGCCGTGCTGACCCGACTGCGCGCGCTGAATGATGGCCTGCCGTTCGATGCGGTCGAGCTCTACAGCTGCTTCCCTTGCGTGCCCAAGATGGCGCGACGGACATTGGGCCTGGGTCCGGATGTCGTGCCGACGGTGGCCGGCGGGCTGACCTTCTTCGGCGCGCCGCTCAACGATTATATGCTCCATGCGACCGCGGCGATGGTGCGGCGGTTGCGGTCCGACGGGGGAACCGGTTTGCTCTATGGGCAGGGCGAGTTCGTCACCAAGCATCACGCATTGGCGCTGAGCGCCGGGCGGCCCGACCGCGCGCTCGACCAGGACTATTCGGTTGCGGGCGATGCCAACAAGCGGCGCGGCGTGGTCCCGCCGACCGTGATGCCGGCCAATGGCGCCGCGACGCTCGAAACGGCGACGATCCTTTATCGCCGCGACGGCACGGTCGGTCACGGTGTGGTCATCCTGCGGACCGGGGACGGCGCGCGAACCATGGCGGCGGTTGCGCCCGACGACCGCGCTACACTGGCGGCGATCGTCGATCCCGATCGACATCCGGTGGGGCGCTGCGGAACGATCACCGCTGGGGATAGGGCATTTTGGGCGATCGATCGGGGTCTAAATGGGTAGCTCAACCAACTTCACGCTCGCCGTAATGATCAGCCAGATAGTCGACGAATAGTCGAATACGGGCGGGCATATTCGCGCCACCGACGAACACGGCCTGAAATACTTCTCGATCGCCGGGATTGAATGGTTCCAGCAGTGGAACCAATCTGCCGTCGGCAAGCGCGCGGCCGATGCCGAAATTGCCGAGACGAGCAATGCCAACACTGTCGAGCGCAAGCTGGAGGAGCGTTTCGCCGCTATTGGCCTCGACCGATCCTTTCACGGTCATAGTGACATTCTCTCCGTCGCGTCGGAACGGCCAGACCGGTTCGGCACGACGGAAATTGAAGTTCAAGCAATTGTGCCGAGCCAGATCCTCGGGCGTTTGCGGCGTGCCATGGGCGGCTAGATAGTCCGGCGACGCCACGATCGTTCGACCATTGTCGCCCAGCCGCCGAGCGATCAATTGGCTGTCGGCCAACGGCCCGGAACGGATTGCGACGTCCGCCTGGCCCTGGGCGATGTCCACCTTCTCGTCGGACAAGTTCACATCCACGACGATGCCGGGATGTAGCTCGACGAACCCCTTGATCAGCGGCACGATGCATACGCGCCCATGGGCCACCGACGCGCTGACCCGGACGCGACCACGCGGCGCACCCTGATCGGCGATCGCTTGCTCCACCTCGTCTATGTCCGACAGGATTCGCCGGGCGCCGCCCAGATAGGTGCGTCCCTCGGCGGTCAGCGTCAGCGCACGCGTGGAGCGAAGCAACAGTCGCGCGCCCAACCGCGCCTCGATCCGATCGATCGTGCGGCTGACGCCCGAAGGAGTCAGGTCGAGCTGGCGGCCGGCCGCGGAAAAGCTCCCGCTCGATGCCACCGCAGCAAATACCGCCAGGTCCTTCGCACGATCCAACACGGCCATCTTTGACTCCTAATCAAAAATTATTCGCTTACGCCCCGGCTAATCATTGAACGCGGCCTTGTCTAGCTTTTGCCTCACGCACTCAAGCGTCGAACAGGAGACCGCTCATGAAGATCAATTCCTTCGCCCGCCGGCTCGCCCTCGCGGCAGCCCTCACCACCAGCCTTGTCAGCCTCGACGCCTCGGCCGCTACGCCGACGACCAACACGGCGGCGACCAGTGCGGTCCGGCTGCAGGAAATCGCCACCAACGGCACCGTTCTGCACGTCCGCATCGCCGGATCGGGCCCAGCTGTCGTCCTGCTGCACGGATATGGCGACACTGGTGACATGTGGGCGCCGCTGGTGGCCGACCTCGCCCGCAACCATATGGTAATCGTGCCCGACCTGCGCGGCATGGGCCTGTCCGCGCGCGCGGACAAAGGCTTCGAAAAGGCAAACGAGGCCGACGATATCATCGGCGTGATGGACGCGCTGGGCATTAAACGCGCCGACGTGGTCGCGCACGATATCGGCAACATGGTGGCCTACGCACTTGCCGCGCGGAACCCCGATCGCGTCACCCAGCTCGTCCTGATGGACGCGCCGATCCCCGGCATCGGTCCGTGGGAAGAGATTCTGAAGATGCCGCTATTGTGGCACTTCCGCTTCGGCGGGCCCGACATGGAGCGCCTGGTCGCGGGTCGGGAGCGTATCTATCTCGACCGCTTTTGGAACGAATTCTCCGCCAACCCCGCCAATTTTCCAGAAGCTGAGCGCGAACATTACGCCGCGCTCTATGCTGCGCCAGGTCGCATGCATGCCGGCTTCGCCCAGTTCGCCGCGTTCGACCAGGACGCGATCGACAATCGCGCCTGGCTGGGCGCGCACGGCAAGCTCACCATGCCCGTGCTCGCCATCGGTGGTGAAAAATCGTTCGGCCCGATGATGGCCGTCGATGCCAGAGCCGGTGCGATCAACGTCGAGGAACGAGTCATCGCCGGCGCTGGGCATTGGCTGATGGAGGAACAACCCGCCGCGACGGTCGCGGCGATCCGGGACTTCCTCGATGTTTCGGCCGCTGCCGCGCCGAAGGGTGGGCTCGCCGCCGCCGCGATGTCGCTCGATCAGACGCAAGCCATGATCATGACCGGTCCGGGCGCCGGCACGTCCGGGGTCGCGGGAATCAAGACCGTTCTGCTCTATGGCGATCCCGCCAAGCCCGGCCCGTACGTGCTGGAAATTCGAGTGCCGGCCAACACGGCGATCGCCGCTCACACGCATCGCGACGACCGCTTCGCGACGGTAATTTCGGGCAGCTGGTTTTTCGGCTTTGGCACCAACTCGGCGACCGCACGCGTGAAGGCGCTCAGCGCCGGCGGACTGTACACTGAACCCCGCAACGTCGCGCACTTCGCCTTCACACGCGGCGAGCCGGCGGTCGTCCGCATCACCGGGATGGGGCCCAGCGACACCGCGTTCGTCGCCGTCCCGGCCGCGCGTTGATCCGCCCCTTAATTCCCAGGAGACCTTCAATGACCGATCAGATCATCGCGCAGGAAAAGTGGCTCGACGGCGCAGCCGGCCGCATCTTCGTCCGCCATTGGCCAGCGGAGGGCCAACCGACCGCAGCGCTGGTTATCTGCCACGGTTTCAACGCGCATAGTGGCCATTATGCCCGGGCTGCGGAGGTGTTCGCCCAGCGCGGGATCGCGGTAACGGCGCCCGATCTCAGGGGGCGCGGTCGGTCGGAGGGGGAGCGGTTCTACGTTGAGAGCATCGACGACTATGTCGCCGACCTTTTGCAGACGATCGAAATGGCGCGGTCGGTCCACCCCGATTTGCCCGTCTATCTGCTTGGTCATAGCGCCGGTGGCGTGACTGCGGTCACCTATGCGCTCAATCACCAGGATCGCATCGCCGGGTTGATCAGCGAAAGCTTTGCCTACCGCGTTTTCGCGCCGAATGCCGCACTCGCGCTGTTGAAGGGCGCCAGCCACATCGTTCCGCACGTCCACGCCGTGCGCCTTAAAATGAGTGATTTCTCGCGAGACCCGGCTTGGGTTGCCTATCTCGAAAGCGATCCGCTGACGCAGGACGAAGTTCAACCGATCCAGACAATGGCGGCGCTCGCCCACGCCGACGAGCGTCTGACCCGAGAATTCGATCGTATCAAACTGCCCCTTCTGGTCCTCCACGGGACCGCGGATCGGGCATCGCGCCCGGAGGGCAGCCAGACCTTTTTCGACGCCGGCGGCTCCGTCGACAAAACGCTCAAGCTATATGACGGCTTCTATCACGACTTGCTCAATGACATCGATCGCGATCGGGTTATGAACGATGTCGGCAACTGGATCGATCGGCGCGCCTCGGCTTTCCTGCCAGGATGATTTGAAGGAACACAACCCAAAGCCGGTCCGCCCACCGCTGGGGTGGATGAAATCCGGTTATTCGCAATCGAGCAGGTGACTACGAAGAAGCCGGAGCGGGCTGTGTTTCCATCGAAACGCAGCCCGTTCCAGTTGCCGACAGCTAGCGGTCGGTCAATCGCTGCTTCCCGCTCAATGCGCATCCGGCGGCGGCGCCGCGCCGACGCGTGGCGGCCGGCAGAACGGGACCATCACCAGCGCCGCGAGGAACAGGTAAGCCATCAGGCGGAAAACGTCGTCGAACGCCAGGGTCAGTGCCTCGCGCCCGACGATCCGGCTCATCAATCCTTGCGCCATCAGCAGTGCTTGCGCGGGATCGGGCGTAACCGATCCCAGCTCGCGCGCCAGCGCCGCCGCCGTGTCGTTGGCGGCCTTGGCCGATTGGCCCAGCGCCTCGCTCAGCCGTAGCGCGTGGAGCCGGGTATTGTCGGCCAGCCAGGTATTCGCCAGGGCAATTCCGACCGCGCCGCCGGCGTTGCGCATCAGGTTGAACAGGCTGGACGCGTAGCGCAATTCCGGTCCCTCGAAATTGCCGAGCGCGAGACCGACCGAAGGGACGATGCACAGCATCACTGCGAAGCTGCGCACCACTTGCGGCCAGAACAACGCGGCGAAGCCCCAGTCGGGGGTCATCGCCGAGAACAGCCATAAGCCCAGGGCGAACAGGGCCAGCCCGAAAGTGATGACGATGCGCTGGTCGACGCGCTGCGACAAGCTGGCGGCGATCGGTACGCCGAGCAATTGCGCGCAGCCGGCGATGACGACCGTGCTGCCAATTTCCGACGCATTGTATCCGCGCACGCGGCCGAGGAAGAGCGGGATCAGATAGGTGCCGGCATAGAGGCCGAAGCCGATGACGAGGTTGAACGCGCAGGCGAAGACGAAGGTCGGTTTGCGGAACGGCGTCAGCTTGACGATCGGTCCGCGCGACCGGAACGAGCGTTCGAGAAACAGCACGAACGCGACGATCGACAGCCAGGCGCCGATCTGGATCCGGATGTCGGTAAACCACTCGTTCTTGGGCCCTTCCTCCAGCACATACTCCAGCCCCGCCAGCGCCACCGCCATCGAGGCGAGGTGAACCCAGTCGATCCGCTTGAGCATGGCCAAATTAGGCGTATCGACGCGGATCAGCACGAGCGTCAGCACCGTTACCATTATTCCCGGCGCGACGTTGATGAAGAATACCCAGCGCCATCCCATCGCGTCGGTGATCCAGCCGCCGACGGTTGGGCCCAGGGTCGGCGCGAGCACGGACACCATGCCCAGGATCGCGGGGATCATGGCGCGCTGCTTGCCCGCGAACAGGACATAGCCGGTCGCGAACACGGTCGGGATCATCGCGCCGCCGACAAACCCCTGGACGGCGCGCGACACGATCATCGATTCGATGTTCCAGGCGAAGCCGCAGAAGATGCTGGAAATGGTGAACAGCCCGGCTGACAGCGCGAACAACCAACGCGTCGACAATGCCTGGGCGAGGAACGCCGAGAAGGGGATCATCACCAATTCGGCCATCAGATAAGCGGTCTGCACCCAGCTGATCTCGTCGGGGCCGGCAGACAGACCGGCCTGAACCTCATTGAGAGAGGCGGCGACGATCTGGATGTCGATCAACGCCATGAACTGGCCGAACGCCATCACCCCGAAGATCAGATATTTCTGGCGGTTGTTCAGGGGGGAAGGATCGAACGGTGCAGCCGGAGCGCGCGCCGATCCCTGGGGGGAGAGTGGTATCGACGCCAACGTACTTGCCTCCGGCTGCGTTTATATTATATGCGTCATATAAAGGAGGCGTTCAAGTGCGCTATTCGAACGAGCATAAGGCCGAGACGCGCAAGCGCGTGTTGAAAGAGGCCGCGCAGGAGATTCGTGCGAAAGGGCCCGAAGGCGTCGCGGTCGCGGGCGTGATGGCGCGCGCCGGGCTGACGCATGGCGGCTTCTACGCGCATTTCGAGTCGAAGGACGCGATGATCGCCGACGCGATCGGGACGATGTTCGACGACGCACGCGGGCGGTCCGACGCGATCGAGCAGACGGACGATCCGCGCGCCGCGCTCAAGGCTTATGTCGATTTCTACCTCAGTCCGGCGCATCGTGATCGGCGCGAGCGGGGATGTCCGCTGCCCACGCTGTCGGGGGATCTGGCGCGGTCGGGCGAACGGCAGCGCGGGCGCTTCGGCAAAGGCGTGGAAGCGCTGACCGTCCGATTGGCCAAGGCGCTGGGCGGCATCGGTATCGCCGACCCGCATGCCGAAGGATCGGCGATGCTGGCGCAGCTGGTCGGTGCGGTGGCGCTGTCGCGCGCGGTCGCCGATCCGGCGCAGTCGGACGCGATCCTGACCGATGCGCACGCCTTGCTGGTCGCGCGCTATGGCCTGGAGGAGCGGCAATGAGCGATGTGGTCGACGCGCCTGATGGTCTACAGCAAGTTCGCGACCTGCTCGCCCGCGGCGCTCAGCCACCGATCGGACGGACTCTCGACTTCTCGCTGGTCGAGGTCGAGCGCGGACGCGCGGTGTTCGAGGGAACGCCCGACGAGCGCCACTACAATCCGATGGGCGGGGTCCATGGTGGATATGCCGCGACCTTGCTCGATTCGGCCTGCGGGATCGCGGTACATTCGATGCTGACGCCCGATCAGGGGTTCACCACGCTCGAGCTCAAGGTTTCCTATCTGCGCGGCATGAACGACACGACCGGACCGGTTCGCGCAGAGGGACGCGTGGTCAATATCGGCCGCCGCGTCGCCTTTGCCGAAGCTGATATCCGCGATGCCGACGGGCGCCTGATGGCGACCGCGACATCCACCTTGCTGGTGCTTGCCAAATGAATGCTCCCTTCAGTTCGACCGACGCCGCGGCGGCGTCCGAACTTCCCGCCAGAAAGCGTTTCGCGGTGCCGCGCAGCGCGTTGGTTATGGCGCTGATCGCGCTCGCCGTGGCGATTGCCGGCATAGTGTGGCTGACCGCACCGCGATCGAGCGAGTCGACCGACAATGCCTATCTCCATGCCGATTCGAGCGCGGTCGCGCCCAAAGTCGGTGGGCTGGTCGCCGCGGTGCTGGTCAAGGACAACCAGATCGTGCGCGCGGGCGATCCGCTCGTTCGCATCGACACCCAGGATTACGATGCCAAGGTGCAAGCTGCCCAAGCCGCGCTGGCCGATGCCGAAGCCGGCGTTGCCACCGCGCGTGCGTCGCTGGCGGCACTGAATGCCGACGAGCGCCTCGCCTCGGCGCAGGTGCGCGCCGCGAGCACGGTGATCGCCTCGGCCGATGCCGAACTCAGTCGTGCCAATGCCGACAAGGTACGCTACGATTCGTTGCTGGGGCAGGGGTTCGCCACGCGTCGCGACGCCGAGCGGATCAAGGCGACGGCGATCGGTGCAGCATCGGCCGCCGAGAAATCGCGCGCCGAACTCGGTGTCACCAGCGAACAGGCCGATGTGACGCGCGCGCGGCGCCCAGTGCTCGAAGCGCAAGTCGCATCGGCCGAGGCGGCGGCGCTGAAGGCTCGCGCCGCACTGGATCTCGCGCGACAGGATCGCGGGCATACGCTGATCGTCGCTCCGATCGACGGCGTGGTCGGCAATCGCCAGGTCCAGGTCGGCGATTTCGTCCAGCCGGGCAGTCGCGTGTTCACCGTCGTACCGACGCGCTCGCTCTACGTCGTCGCCAATTTCAAGGAAACGCAAACGCGCGGCATGCGCGAGGGTCAGAAGGCCAAGGTCTATGTCGACGCGCTGGGCGAGACGCTGACCGGCACCGTCGAAAGCTTCGCGCCGGGATCGGGCAGCGAATTCACCCTGCTGCCGTTCGAGCCGGGGTCGGGCAATTTCACCAAGATCGTCCAGCGCGTCGGCGTACGCATCCGGCTCGATCCCGGCCAGGCTGCGCTGGCGACGCTCAAGCCGGGTCTGTCCGTGACCGCGAAGGTGATGCTGCTCTGACATTCTCACGTGCGGGCAGCAGCCGCGGGTTGCAGAATATCGTCGAGGCGAGCGCGACCGGCAGCGCCACCGGTACGATTTCCATTGCCGTCATCGGTAGGCGGATCAGCGGGTTGGCGTACATCGTTCGCATGGCGTCGAGGTCCGCGCTCATCTTCGCGATCTCGGCCGCGCTCTTGCCGCTAGCGCGCGCCTTGGCGAGTGTGCCTGCGATGAAGTCGTCTATGAACCGATAGTTGGTCGCGGCTAGGTACAGTTCCCAGATCAGGACATAGGCGATGGTCGCGATTAGCGCGATCATCAGGCCGAGCCCAAGCGCGTGCCAGAATTTGATTACGCCGCCGCCCTCGACATCGCGGTACCGCTTCACGCCGACGAAAACAAAACTCATCGCTACCAGCATGACGGAATAGCCAAAGGTCTGTGTCGCGACCCATTCCACGCGATGATGCAGGAAACCGATCACCGCGATGAACGCGGCGAGCACAGTGCTGGCGAGCCCGCCGTAGATCAGCGAATAACGAAGCGTTGGAGTCATGATGTTCCCCCTGTTGCGAATGGCGAGATCATCGCCGCTCGCTCCCCGGCACACTATCGCCCGAACGGGTGATTTTCGCGAATCCGGCGCGGGGATAGGTCAGAGAGATCCTCCCCGTTTACGGGGAGGGGGACCGCTCGCGAAGCGAGTGGTGGAGGGGGCCTTCCTCACCTACATCGCTTGAGGGCC
>NZ_BCYU01000103.1 GCF_001598355.1 Sphingomonas asaccharolytica NBRC 15499 | reverse complement strand
GGCGACCAGGAACGGCTTGCGGCGATCGAGCCGGTCTGACAGCCGGCCGAACAGCAAGGCGATCGGCAAGGGTGCGATGAACGAGATGGTCAGCAGGTTTCCGACGTGCGCTGCGAGTTCGTCCCTGGGTCCATCGGGGACGATGCTCTCGAAATAATAGAGCAGATAGAGCTGAAGCACGCACCCCGCGACCTGGAAGAGCAATCGCGCGCACCATGCCACGGCCAGGTCATGGCGGCGCATCGCGACCGCGGCGCGCGGGGGATCGACGATCGGCAGCGGCCGCGCGCGGCTGAGGATCAACGGCGTCAGACAGATAGCGGCGACTGCGATGACGATCATCAGCCGGCTTGTTTCCCTCAGCGCGGCAATGCCGACGACCAGTGCGAGCACGCCCGATGCGATCGGATAGCCAAGCGACAACAACCCGCCGGTAGTGCTCTTCTGCGAGTCGGGAATCTCGTCAGCCATCACCGCGACCAATGGCGCGAGCACCGCGTTGAGCGCGACCTGAAAGAACACGATTGCCGCGATGATCGTCGCGGGGCTGTCTGCGACTGCGATCGCCGCATAGGCAGCGATCGTCGCGATCAAGCCGCCCACCATCCAGCCCCGCCGGCCGCCGCCGCGCGCCACCGATCGGTCGCTCAACCAGCCGAACAGGATGTTGGAAGTGCTCGCCGCGATCGCTCCTGCGATAACGGTCGCGGTGAGCAGGTCGACTCGCGCCTCGCCCGCCAGCGCCTCGACCTTGATCGCCAGCAACAAGGTCAGCAGCGGTAGATAGCCGATCACGCCGCCGGCATTGGCCAGCGCATAAAGCAACAGGAACCCGGTCGAGCGCTGTCCGGCCGCCGCGCCGCCGGTCGTGTCGCGTCGTAGGTCGACTGGCGGGGCGGGGACGCGGGACATCGGTTGGCTAGCATCATGTACGCGCGGGCGAGGCTCGGCAACGGCTAGATCGGAGGCTGGAGGGTTTGGCCGATCACCACCTCATGGGCGCGACCAAAGACGCACGGATTCGGGGCTTCCTGCTCTTTCAATATGAAGCTACCCAAGGATCATGCCGCGAAGCCATCGCCTGACCGCCCACATGCCACGCGCAACGGTGTCGTGCCCGGCCGCTGCCGCGATGATCGGGCGCTGAGCGGTCGATGGCGCGGCGCAGGCAGAGCGTTACGATCAAGCATGTCGCCATCGATGCCGGGGTGTCGATGCAGACGGTCAGCCGGGTCATCAACAAGGAACCCAATGTCCGGCGCAAGATGATCGAGCGCGTCCAGCAATCGATCGACAAGCTCGGTTATGTCCCGTCGATCGCCGCGCAGCGGCTGGCGGGGTCGCGATCCTATCTGATCCTCGCGCTCAACGATCGCGAGCGCACGATCGAGGGTTGGCGCGCGCGCGAGGGCAGCGACTGGGTCGACCAGATGCTGCTCGGCGGCATGCTGACTTGCGCGCAGCACGGCTACCGCCTGATCGTCGAACTGATCGATACGCATAGCGACCATATCGAGCGCGAATTGCTCGCGGCGATCGCGTCGCTCCAGCCCGACGGCGTCATCCTGACCCCGCCGCATTCGGAGAATCCGCTGATCATCGACCTGCTGGTCGCGCACGGCATCCGCTTCGCGCGGATCGGGTCGCAGCGGCCGGGCGCGGGATTCGCGCTGACGCTGGACGATGAGCGCGCGGCGCGGCTCGCGACAGAGCATCTGATCGGCCTCGGGCATCAACGGATCGGCTTTATCGCCGGCCCCTCAGATTACGAGGTGAGCGGCTGGCGCGTCGGCGGCTGGCGCGCGGCGATGGAGGCGGCGGACTTACCCACCGATGGCCTGCTCGCGGCCGGCGACTTCTCTTATGCGTCGGGCAGGGCCGCCGCGGCGCACTTGCTCGGCCGCTCGCCGCCGCCGACAGCGATCGTCGCGAGCAACGATCAGATGGCGCTGGCGACCTTGGAGGTCGCCCGCGATCGCGGGCTGGCGGTGCCGCGCGATCTGTCGCTGATCAGCTTCGACGACACGCCGATCGTCCGCTTCACGCATCCTCCGCTCACCGCCGTGGTTCAGCGGATCGCCGAGGTGACGTCGCGCGCGGTCGAATTGATCATTGCCGACCGTACCGGCAAGCCTGTGTCCGCCGAGCCTGTCGTGGTACCGGCGGAGCTCGCCATCCGTGGGTCGACCGCCGCACCCGCTTAGGATTGCGCAGGACGCGGTAAAGGCTGGCCTGTTCCAAAGACTTCGTTAGGGTGCGCTTGGTTTCCAACGGAGTTGATCCAGCAGCAAAGGGGCGCGCGATGGCGAAGGACCAGTATCGGGGTCGGTCGGGGGCGCGTCGCGTCCGGATGAGCGGCAGGTCGGCGTTGGCCGCCATGGCCATCGCCCTGGTCGCGGCGCAACCGCTCGGCGCCCAGACCGTCGGCACCGCCGCCACCGAAAAGGCGTTCGACGCCCAGATCACCAGTACCGATCAGCTCGCTTGGCTCAAGGACATGTCCTCGGCGCCCAACCATGTCGGCAGCCCGCACGACAAGGCCAATGCCGAAATGGAGCTCGCACTGTTCAAGCAATGGGGCTGGGACGCGCATATCGAGACGTTCAAGGTCCTCTACCCGACGCCGATCTCGACCACGCTCGAACTGATCGGTGCCGAGCGTGTGACGCTGGGCGGGCAGGAGCCGCAGCTCGGCCCCGACAAGCTCGACGGCGCGCTGCCGCCTTATGTCGCTTATCAGGGTGACGGCGACGTCACCGCACCGGTGGTTTATGTCAATTACGGCATGCCTGACGATTACGATTCGCTCGCGCGGCGTGGGATCAGCGTCAAGGGAAAGATCGTCATCGCGCGCTATGGCGGCGGCTGGCGCGGGCTGAAGCCCAAGCTGGCGCAGGAACATGGCGCGGCCGGCTGCCTGATCTATTCGGACCCGGCTGACGACGGTTATGCCCACGGCGACGTCTATCCCAAGGGCGGCGCCCGGCCCGAGGGCGGCGTGCAGCGCGGGTCGGTGATGGATATGATCACCTATCCGGGCGATCCGCTGACGCCGGGTGTCGGCGCGACCGAAAACGCCAAGCGCCTGACCCGTGCCGAGGCCAAGACGATCCTCAAGATACCTGCGCTGCCGATCTCCTATGGCGACGCCGCGAAAATTCTCGCGGGACTCGACGGTCCGGTCGTCACCGGCAAGGATCGCGGCGGGTTGCCGATCCCCTATCATTGGGGCGGGTCGGACGCGGTCAAGGTGCATCTGGCGGTCAAGTCGGATTGGTCATTGAAGACTCTCTACGACGTCATCGCGGTGATGAAGGGCAGCACGCGCCCCGACGAATGGATCGTCCGCGGCAATCATCGCGACGGCTGGGTATTCGGCGCCGACGATCCGCTGTCGGGCCAGGTCGCCTTGATGTCCGAGGCCAAGGCGCTCGGTGTGCTGGCGAAGACCGGCTGGCGGCCCGACCGGACGCTTGTCTATGCCAGCTGGGATGGCGAGGAGCCCGGCCTGCTCGGCTCGACCGAATGGGCCGAGACGCATGCCGATGAGCTGCAGGCCAAGGCCGTCCTCTACATCAACACCGACGCCACCTCGCGCGGCTTTCTCGGCGCCGAGGGCAGTCATACGCTGCAGCATTTCGTCAACTCGATCGCACGCGACGTACCCGATCCGCAGACCGGAGTCAGCGTCTATGATCGCCTCCGCGCCAGCATCCGTGCGGGCGCTTATGCCGGCAGCGGGCGTGGGGCCGATGCGGGCGCGCTCGAAGCGGCGAAGGCGGGCGGCGACTTGCCGATCGGCGCGCTCGGCTCAGGTTCTGACTATAGCGCGTTCATCGCCCATCTCGGCATTCCCTCGGTCAATCTCGGCTTCGGCGGAGAGGATGCGAGCGGCGGATCATATCACTCGGTCTATGACAGCTTTTACCACGTCACCAATTTCGACGATCCAGGGCTGGTTTACGGGGCGGCCCTGTCCAAGTTCGTCGGGCGTATGGTGCTGCGCGCAGCTGCGGCGCCGCGCGTGCCGGTGCGCTATGGCGACATGGCCTCGACCGTCGCGCGCTATGTCGGCGAAGTGAAGAAACTCGCCGCCGACCAGCGCGACCAGGACCGCGCGCTCAAGGACCTCGACCGCGACGACGTGTTCAAGCTGACCTCCAGCCCGGTCGACCCGACCGCCGCGCCGGAGGAGAAAGGCGTCACCCCGCTGATCGACATGCTCGCGCTGGAGGATGCATCAGACCATCTGACTCGCGCGTCGCGCGCCGCCGATGCCGCATTCGAGCGCGCCTCGCCCGACAAGGTCGCCAAGGCGATGGCGGTGCTGAAGGGAGTCGATCAATTGCTGCTCGACAAGGACGGCCTGCCCGGACGTCCCTGGTACCGCAATCTGATCTACGCACCGGGGACGCTGACCGGTTATGGCGCCAAGACCCTGCCGGGCATTCGCGAAGGGATCGAGCAGCGCCATTTCGACGATGCCAAGGAGTATGTCGCGAAAACCGCGACGGCGCTGAATCGCTACGCCGATCGGCTCGACGCAGCGGTCAGGCTATTGAAAGGCTGATCTCCTGTCGCTTCGACCGTTCGGCGATCGTCAGGATTGGTTGGCGCCGCCGTCGATCGCTTGCTTCGGCAGTTGCTGTTCGTGTGCCAGATGCAGCGCGACGAGGCGTGCGAGCAGGGTAGCGGGGAAGAGTTGGCCGAACACCGCTTCGAGCGTCGCCAGGCTGCGCGCCAAGGGGTGGAGCGGGGTGATGTCGCCAAAGCCGACCGTCGTGATCGTGGTCAGGCTGAAATAGGTGAAGGCTGCAGTGGGTGCCTCGCCGGGCTGTATTACGATGTGGAACGCATCGGGGACGAGTTGCTGGAGAGCGGTACAGGCGATGCCGAACAGCGCGGCGACGTTGAGATAGAGCAGGATCGCGCCGCGCACGCGGTGGACGGTCACGCGCGCGGAGGAAAAGACGTGGCGCGCGATCAGCGCGGTGATGGCGGCGTTGAACGCGAAGGCGATCAGCGCGACCAGTTCGTGTTGTGCCGCGACGTCGAGGTGCAGGTCGGCGCCCAGCCGCTGCGACACCGACGGCCCCATCGCCAGCAACGCCAGCGCGGCGATCACCACGCCTTGGACCACGCGATGCCGCGTCAGCGCGGCGACGCTGATGGCGGCGAACAAGAAATGACAGAGATCGAGCAGGATCCGCCCGCCGGTCGAACGCGCGCCGAACGGAATGACCGCGAACAACGTCACTCCCTGAAGGATGAGCAGGGCGGTCAGCGCGGTGTCGACTCGATGCTGGCGCAGGGTGCTGAAGGTGGTCTGGACTGGGCTCGGCATGCCACGTTCTCGGGCGGCGGCCACGGCTTGGCAATGGCGGCCGCGACGAACGGAGCGCGGGGGTGCAATGAGGCATCTCGCGTCAGCGCGCCTGGATGACAGTGACATCGCGGCGATCAGGCGCCAAGGAAGTCGAATGACCAAACCCGCTCCGCTCGCCGGCCTCAAGGTGCTCGAACTCGCGCGTATCCTGGCGGGACCATGGGCGGGCCAGGTGCTGGCCGATCTCGGCGCCAAGGTGATCAAGGTCGAGAGTCCGGCGGGCGACGACACACGGACCTGGGGTCCGCCGTTCATCGTCAACCCGGACGGCACGCGCGACGCGGCTTATTATCATTCGTGCAACCGCGGAAAGTCGTCGGTGGTGATCGACTTCACGACGCCCGAGGGACAAGCCGAAGTGCGGCGGCTGGCGGCGGACAGCGATGTCCTGATCGAGAATTTCAAGGTCGGCGGCCTCGTCAAATACGGACTCGATTATGCCAGCCTGTCGGCGATCAATCCGCGGCTCATCTATTGCTCGATCACCGGCTTCGGTCAGGATGGGCCCTATGCGCCGCGACCGGGCTACGACTTTATCATCCAGGGAATGAGCGGAATGATGGACCTGACCGGTGATCCCGCCGGCGCGCCGCAGAAGATCGGCGTGGCGATGGCCGATATCGCCACCGGGCTTTATTCGGTGATCGGCATCCAGGCGGCGCTGATCCAGCGCGACAAGACCGGGCGCGGCCAGCATATCGACATGGCGCTGCTCGACACGATGACCGGCGTGCTGGCCAATCAGGCGGCGAATTACTTCGCCAGCGGCGTCACCCCGCCGCGCGTCGGCAACGCGCATCTCAACGTCTCGCCGTATGCGGTCTTTCCGACCAGCGACGGCTGGTTCATCCTGGCGGTCGGCAATGACGGCCAGTTCCAGCGTTTCTGCGGCGTGGTCGGGATCGAGCCCGAGGAGCGCTGGGCGACCAATGCCGGCCGGATCGAGCATCGCGCGCCGCTGTTCGCGGCGATCGAGGCGGCCACGCGCCGGTTCGAGCGCGACGACTTGCTGGCCAGGCTGGAAGCGGTCGGCGTCCCGGTCGGGCCGATCAACACGGTCGAACAGGCGCTGACCGATCCCCAGGTCCAGGCACGCGGGATGGTCGTGCCCGGCGAGCGGCTCGACGGCCTCAGGACCCCGATCCGCTTCTCCGACGCCGACCTCGCGCTTGGCCGCCCCGCGCCGCGCCTTGGCGAGACGCGGCAAGACTGATTTTGCCCTCGGCGTAGCGGGTGACATGGCCGCGATACGCGATTAGGCGGATCGCGATGGCGTCCCTCCCCGCCTTTCGGCCCGCAGGTCTGCTGATCGGATTGCGGCGGCGCTTTCGCACCAGCGAAGCGGCGCTGATTGTACTCGCGCTCGGCATCGGCCTGACGGCGGGCCTGCTGACCCTGGTCCAGAGCGGCATCGCGCATTTCATGCAGTCGCTTTTCTATGGCGTGTCGGGCGACGAGCGGCTGAGCGCGCAAACTGCGATCGAGCCGCTCCGCCTGCTTGCGCTGCCCTTGGGCGGATTGTTGCTGGCGGGGCTCGGCCGGTTGTTGCGCCGGGGCCGCGCGCCGATCGACGTGGTCGAGGCCAATGCGCTGCATGGCGGCGTGATCCCGATGCGCGACAGCCTGACCGTCGCCGCCCAGACTTTGTTGTCGAATGGCATGGGCGCGTCGGTCGGGCTCGAAGCTGCCTATGCCCAGATGGGCGGCGGGGTGGCGTCGGTGGTCGGGCAATGGCTTCGGCTGCGGCGCGCCGATCTTCGCGTATTGGTCGGCGCAGGGGCGGGCGCGGCGGTTGGCGCGGCGTTCGGGGCGCCGCTGACCGGTGCCTTCTATGCATTCGAGATCGTGCTGGGCGCTTACACCCCGGCGGCGATCGCGCCGGTCGCAGTGGCGGCGCTGGCGGCAGTGGTGACGATGCGCATTTCGGGCGTGCCGGCCTATCTGATCGTCCTGCCCGCCGCGGAAGCGATCACCACCTGGGACTATTTCCTGTTCGCCTCGCTCGGGCTGGTCTGCGCGGTCGTCGGGATCGTGTTGATGCGCGCGGTCACGTTGGTCGAGATCGGCACGCGCCGTCTGCCGATCCCCGACATCTATCGCCCGGTGATCGGCGGATTGCTGCTGATCCCGATCGCCGCGCTGTCGCCCCAGGCTTTGTCCGCCGGGCACGGCGCCTTGCACCTCGATCTGACGATGAAGGTCGGGCTCGCCTTCCTCGCGACGATCTTCGTGCTCAAGGTCGCGGCGTCGGCGATTTCACTCGGATTCGGGTTTCGTGGCGGGTTATTCTTCGCGTCGTTGTTCCTGGGGTCGCTGGTCGGCCAACTATTCGCGGGCCTCGTCAATCTGATCCCGGGCGCGGCGCATGTTAGCGCCAACGACGCCGCTTTGGTCGGCATGGCCGCGATGGCGGTGGCGGTGGTCGGCGGGCCGATGACGATGTCGCTGCTGGTGCTCGAATCGACCCACGATTTCGCGCTCACCGCGGTCGCGATCACGGCGTCCTTGTGCGCCAGTACGCTGGTGCGCGAGACCTTCGGCTTTTCCTTCTCGACTTGGCGCCTGCACACGCGCGGCGAGACGATCCGCAGCGCGCGCGATGTCGGTTGGATCAAGACGCTGACCGCCGGGCGGATGATGCGGCGCGGCATCCCCGAAATCGAGGGCGACACGTCAATCGCCGAATTCCGCCGCCGTTTCCCGCTGGGCTCGATCACCCAGGTCGTCGCGCTCGGCCCGACCGGCGCCTATGCCGGGCTGATCCCGACCGTGGCAGCGCATGCGCCCGGGCTGGCCGAGGACGCGCCAGTGACCGAGGCGGCGATCCTGACCGATTTCACCTTGTCGCCTGATCAGGATGCCGCGGCGATCATGCGCGCGTTCGAGGAGCGCGAGGCCAACGAATTCGTCGTCACTGAGGCCGACGGCACGGTGCTGGGCGTGGTCAGCGAGCGCTATGTGCGGCGACGCTATACCGACGAGATCGAAAAGGCGCAGCGCGAGTTGTTCGGCGAATGAGCGCCACTCCGCCCGCTATGTCATTCAGGAAACTGGCGATCACCGCCGCCGTCGTCCTAGTGTTGATCGTGATCGGCGTGGTGACCGGGGCGCAGCTCTGGCGCCCGATGGCGACGGTCGAGCGCCATGTAGTCGCGCCGATCCAGCGCGTGACCAATCGCGCCTCACCTTCCGAGATGTTGCCCGATCTGGTCGATACGGCCTGTCCGGCAGTGGTCAGGATCGGGCTGGGCGTGCCGCCCGCGTCGACCGCCAAGCCGAACCTGCTGGCATCGCGCGGACTCGCCGGCATCGTCGTTTCGTCCGATGGCTATATCGTTACCAGTGGCCGAATGCTGGCCGGCCGCGACACCTTGCCGGTCCAGTTCAACGACGGACGCGAGCTGGATGCCAAGCTCGTCGCGAGCGACCCGCTGTCGGGGCTCGCGCTGGTCAAGGTCGACGGACGCAATTTCACCACCTTGCAATTCGCGGACGCCGATCTGCCACGGACCGGCGCGTGGGGATTCAGCCTGACATCGCCTGCGGGCCGCGGATGCGCGGTGCAGCCCGGGGTAATCGCGCAGGATTTCGTCGCCGGCGGAGAGGCGCTGCGGTCGTCGATATCGGTCGGCCCCACGCCTAGCGGAAATGTCGAGGGCGTACCCTTCATCGGAAGCGATGGCCGCGTGCTCGGCCTGTCGGTCTTCCCGGATGACGACAGCGCCGGCGATCTCGGCGTGTTGGTTCCCGGCGACGTCGCGGCGCGGATCGTTAGCGAGATGCTGCGCAGCGGAGCGCCTCCGGCGACCCCGTTCGGCATCGTCGCGGAGGATTTGGGCCCCGTGCTGGCCAAGCGGCTAGGCGCCGATCGTCAGCGCGGCGCCGTCGTGGTGATGGTCAAGCCGGGGTCGCCCGCCGATATCGCGGGCCTGAAGGCGGGCGACGTCGTGCTGACCGCGGGCGAGTCGCCGATCTCGGGCGCGTCCGAACTCGGCCGGGCGCTCGACCCCGATGCGCCGTCGATCGACCTCGAAATGGTCAGGCACGGCGAGCGCCAGCAATTGACCCTGAAGTCGTAGTCGGAAGGCGCACGCTAAAGTCGTTTTCAGCTTCGCTGAAACCGCGACCAGGTCCGGTGGTATCGGCCTGCTTCGTCACCCGGGAAAGCGAAACGGGCGCCGGCTGACAAGCTTTTGATGCCGATCGCATCCATCCACTCGAGTTCCAGCCCCAGGTTTTTGCGATCGTGAGCGCCATCACGATTGCCGTCATTTAATCTGTCAAGGCGGATTACGGCCATTTTGGACGAAAACGACACGCGGTTCAGTCCAAAAACAATATCTTACGTTTTTTGCCTAGTCATAATGGCGGTAGAGTCGCTGGGTGCGATAAGTGCGCTAGGCGTCGCATTTAGCCAATAGCTGTACTCGATCCTGAAGTATCAAGCCAACATTGACGGGCGATTTAAGTAATCGTGCGGCCTTCTGGTCGTGCGTGCTAAGTCCGCGCAACAGAGGGGAATAACATGACACGCACACCGTATTCGTCGGGCCGTCTTCCTTTCGACTCCAAGGTGTCATCCTCGATAGCCGCACGCCGCCGCAATTTGCGCTCGCAGGCCAGCCGGCTAACGTTGCGCTCGACCGTCGCGGCGGCGGCTTTTGTCGGCCTCGGCGTGTTCGCGCCCAGCGAGGCCTGGGCGCAATGCGTCGTCGGCGCCGTTACCGTGACCTGCGCCGATACATCCACGACCGATACGACATTCCCGGCCAACCCACCGGTTGACCGCAATTACCAGGGCGTCCTCCCCACCCCGATCGTCGTCACCGTCAACAGCGGAGCAACGATTAGCGGCAACGGGCTCGCTTTCACGAACAATGGGACGGGCGGCATCACGGTCACCAATAACGGCACGATCGGCGTCGATGCCGGCAACACACCGACCGCCGGCGGCACCGCGGCGCTATCGCTCACTGCGCTTGGCGGGCCGATCGTCTATACCGGCGGCGACATCGTCAACAACGGCAACGGCAACGCGCTTGACGCGAAGCAGAGTGGCGGGGTCGGCTCGGTCAGCATCACTGCCGGCAACATCTTCGCCGCGGCCGGTGAAGGCATCACGGTTCGCGACGTCGCGACCAGCACCGGGATCGACATCACCACCAACGGCACCGTCACGGCGCTGACCGCGGGCAAGGACGGCATCGACGCGCAGAGCCAGTCGTTGACCGGCAACATCACCGAGATCGCCAATGGCAACATCCAGGCGGGCAATGCCGGCATGGTGGCGGCGCTGCTCAATGCCGGGGCGACCGGCAATATCGATGTGACCGCGAACGGCTCGATCGATGCGCGGTTCGGCGTGGATGCCGAGAATTTCGGGTCGGGCTCGACCGGTGTCACCACGGTCGGTCCGGTCAATGTCACCACGGGTAACGGCATCTTCGCGCTGTCGACCGGCGGCGACGTAACGGTGAACACGGGCGATGTAACAGCGACCAGCAACACCGCGATCATCGCGCAGCAGACCAAGGTCGCCGGTACGGGCCAGGTTGTCGTGGGCACCACGGGCAATGTCTCGGGAACGACGGGTATCGATGCGCACAATTTCGGCACGGGCCTGGTCGGCGTCGTGACCGGCGGCACGGTGACCGGCACCGCCGCCGAGGGCATCAAGGCGGTCGGCAATGCCGGCGTGACCGTGACAGCCTTCGACACGGTGACCGGCGCGACACGCGGCCTGTCGCTGATCGGCGGCACCGGCGGCGCCGGCGACATCCTGGTGAACGGCCCCGGCGGGTTCTTCGGCGGCACCGGCGACGCGGCGAACATCCTCAACAACGGCTCGGGCACGGTCACGGTCGACATTGGGGGTGCGAGCAGTTCGGCTGGCGGCGAGGGCATCGTGGTGCGCGATACCGCGACCGGCGGCGATATCAGCATAACCACTGGAGCGGTGACTGCATTGACCGCGGGCAAGGACGCGATCGACGCCCAGAGTCAGTCGGCCACAGCCAATATCACCGAGGTGGCCAATGGCGACATCAATGCGGGTAACGCCGGTATGGTGGCGGCGATCCTCAACGCGGGCGGCACCGGCAATATCGATGTGACCGCGAATGGTTCGATGACCGCACGGTTCGGCGTGGATGCCGAGAATTTTGGGTCGGGCAACACTTCTGTCACTACCGTCGGCCCGGTCAATGTGACGACCGGTAACGGCATCTTCGCGCTGACGACGGGTGGCAACGTCACGGTCAATGCCGGCGACGTCACCTCGACCGGCAACACCGCGATCATCGCGCAGCAGACCAAGGTCGCGGGCGCGGGCAATGTCGATGTGACCGCGGGCAACGTCTCGGGCACGACGGGCATCGACGCACACAATTTCGGCACCGGCACGGTCAGCGTGACGGCTAACGGCACGGTGACCGGCACGGCGGCCGAAGGCATCAAGGCGACCGGCAACGACGCGGTGACGATCTCCGTCGCCGACACGGTGACCGGCGCGACCCGTGGCCTCAGCCTGGTCGGCGGGACCGGCGGCGCCGGCAACATCTCGGTGACGGGCACCGGCGGCTTCGTTGGCGGCACCGGCGACGCGGCAAATATCCTCAACAACGGCTCGGGCACGGTCACGGTCGACATTGGGGGTGCGAGCAGTTCGGCTGGCGGCGAGGGCATCGTGGTGCGCGATACCGCGAC
>NZ_BCYU01000102.1 GCF_001598355.1 Sphingomonas asaccharolytica NBRC 15499 | reverse complement strand
AACGTCACGGTCAATGCCGGCGACGTCACCTCGACCGGCAACACCGCGATCATCGCGCAGCAGACCAAGGTCGCGGGCGCGGGCAATGTCGATGTGACTGCGGGCAACGTCTCGGGCACAACGGGCATCGACGCACACAATTTCGGCACCGGCACGGTCAGCGTCACGGCTAACGGCACGGTGGCCGGCACGGCCGCAGAGGGTATCAAGGCGACCGGCAACGATGCGGTGAGCGTCTCCGTCGCCGACACGGTGACCGGCGCGACCAACGGCCTGACGCTGGTCGGCGGGACCGGCGGTGCGGGCAACATCTCGGTCACCGGCACCGGCGGCTTCCTCGGCGGTACGGGCGACGCGGCAAACATCAAGAACAACGGCTCGGGAACGGTCGCGGTCGACATCTCGGGCGCGAGCGGCTCGACCAGCGGTGAAGGCATCGTGGTGCGCGATACTGCCGCAGGCGGCAACATCGACGTGACCACTGGCGCGGTGACGGCGCTGGCGGCCGGCAAGGACGGGATCGACGTCCAGAGCCTGTCGACCACCGGCAACGTCTTTATCACCGCGAATGGCGACGTGAACGCGGGCAATGCCGGGATCGTCGGCGCGCTCCTTACCGCGGGCGGCACCGGCAATATCGACATAACGGCGAACGGCGCGATCGACGCGCGGTTCGGTGTCGATGCTGAGAATTTCGGCAGCGGATCAACCAGCGTCACCACGATCGGCCCAGTCACCGCGACTAGTGGCAACGGTGTCTTCGCGCTGACCCATGGCGGTGACGTGTTAGTGACGTCGGGTGATGTCAGTTCGCTCGGCGAGACTGCGATCGTGGCGCGCCAGACCAACGCTGCGGGGGCGGGGTCGGTGGGTGTCACCGCAAACAACGTTTCGGGTACGACCGGTATCGAGGCGACCAATTCGGGCTCCGGCGTAACCATCGTTGATGCGACCGGCGCCGTGACCGGGACGACGTTCGAAGGCATCAAGGCGACCGGTAACGATGCGGTGAGGGTTTTCGTCGCCGACACGGTGACGGGCGCGACCAACGGCCTGACGCTGGTTGGTGGGACCGGCGGTGCGGGCGACATCCTGGTCACCGGCGCTGGCGGCTTCCAGGGCGGCACTGGCGACGCGGCCAACATCAAGAATAACGGCTCGGGCACCGTCACGGTCGATATCTCGGGCGCGAGCGGTTCGACCGGCGGCAATGGTATCATCGTCCGCGATACCGCGGTAGGCGGCGACATCAGCGTCACCACCGGTGCGGTGACCGCACCGGCGGTCGGCAAGAACGCGATCGACGTCCAGAGTCTGTCGAACACCGCCAACGTCACCGAAGTGGCCAATGGCGATATCCAGGCGGGCAATGCCGGCATGGTCGCGGCGATCTTCCCGGCGGCGGCGACGGGCAATATCGACGTCACCGCGAACGGCGCGATCGACGCGCGGTTCGGCGTTGACGCCGAGAATTTCGGCTCGGGCGCGGTGAAGGTCACCACGGTCGGCCCGGTGACGGTGGCCGATAACGGCATCTTCGCGGGGACGAAGGGCGGCAACGTCACGGTCAACGCAGGCGATGTCACGTCGAGC
>NZ_BCYU01000101.1 GCF_001598355.1 Sphingomonas asaccharolytica NBRC 15499 | reverse complement strand
GGGCGGGGGCCGGCGCAGCCGCGCCGGCACCGCCTGCCTCGATCGTCGCGAGCAGCGCACCGACCGCGACATTGTTGCCGACCGCGACTGCATGCTGGCCCATCACGCCGGCGACCGGCGACGGCACTTCGACCGCTACCTTGTCGGTTTCCAGGCTGACGATGGGCTCGTCGGCCTTCACCGGATCGCCTGGCTGCTTCAGCCATTCGCCGACGGTTGCCTCGACGATCGATTCGCCCAGCGTGGGGACGTTGACTTCGGTTGCCATGATCTTCCCTTAGCTTTTCCGCGTACGGCGAATTTCTTCGCGTACATTATGGCCGAGCGCGTCGGCGACGAGCGCGGCTTGTTCGGTCTGGTGGCGCTTGGCGAGCCCCGTCGCGGGCGAGGCCGAGGCGGCGCGGCCGGCGTAGCGCGCGCGCTTCACCTTGCACTTGGCGGCGGTCAGCGCTTCCTCGATCAGCGGCTCGACGAAGAACCAATAACCGTTGTTGCGCGGCTCTTCCTGCGCCCAGACGATCTCTTCGAGATTGGGCATCCGGCGGACGCGCTCGGCGAGCGGATCGCCCGGGAACGGATAGAGCTGCTCGACGCGGACGATCTGGGTGTTCTTGTCGCCCGCCGCGTCGCGCGCCTCGAACAGGTCATAGGCGACCTTGCCCGAGCACAGCACCAGCCGCTTGGTCTCGACATCCGGCGCCGCATCCGGATCCGACAACAGCCGGCGGAAGTGGCTGTCGCCCAGGAAGTCCTCCGCCTTCGACACCGCGCGCTTGTGGCGCAGCAGCGACTTGGGCGTGAAAATCACCAGCGGCTTGCGGAACGTCCGATGCATCTGGCGACGCAACAGATGGAAAATGTTGGCCGGCGTGGTGCAATTGGCGACCTGCATATTGTCGCCGGCGCACAGCTGGAGGAAGCGCTCGGGGCGCGCGGAGCTATGCTCGGGGCCCTGACCTTCGTAACCGTGCGGCAGCATCATCACCAGGCCGTTGGCGCGTAGCCACTTGGCCTCGCCCGACGCGATGAACTGGTCGATCATGATCTGCGCGCCATTGGCGAAATCGCCGAACTGCGCTTCCCAGATCACCAGCGTCTTGGGATCGGCGAGCGCATAGCCATATTCGAAGCCGAGCACGCCATATTCGCTGAGCGGCGAATCGAGCACTTCGAAATTGCCGTGCTCGACATTCCACAGCGGCACGTATTTGTGCTCGTCATTCTGGTCGACCCACACCGCGTGGCGCTGCGAGAAGGTACCGCGGCCCGAATCCTGGCCCGACAGGCGGACGCCATAGCCTTCCGACAGCAGCGAACCGAAGGCGAGCGCCTCGCCGGTCGCCCAGTCGAAATTCTCGCCCGTCTTGAACATCTCGCGCTTGGCGTCGATCACGCGGTTGAGCGCCTTGTGGACGGTGAGGTCCTCGGGGATCGTGGTCAGCGTGCGGCCCAGGCTGTCGAACAATTTGCGCTCGATGCCCGTCTCGACGTTGCGCCGCGCGGTCTCGGCATCGGCCGGGGCGTGCAGCCCCGACCAGCGGCCGGCGAACCAGTCCGCCTTGTTCGCCTTGTACGACGCGCCCGCCTCGAACTCGCCTTCGAGCAGCGTGTCGAACTGGTGCGTGATCGTGTCGATCCACGCCTGGTCGACCACACCCTCGGCGATCAGGCGCTTGCCATAGACTTCGCTGACCGACGGATGCTGGCGGATCGCCTTGTACATTAGCGGCTGGGTGAAGCTCGGCTCGTCGCCTTCGTTATGACCGAAGCGGCGATAGCACCACATGTCGATCACGATGTCGCGGTGGAATTTCTGGCGGAACTCGATCGCCATCTTGCAGGCGAAGGTCACCGCTTCGGGATCGTCGCCATTGACGTGGAAGATCGGCGCCTGGACGCCCTTCGCCACATCCGAGCAATAAGGCGACGAGCGTGCGAATTGCGGGCTGGTGGTGAAGCCGATCTGGTTGTTGATGACGAAGTGGATGCAGCCGCCGGTATTGTAACCACGGATGCCCGAGAAGCCGAGGCATTCCCACACGATGCCCTGGCCCGCCATCGCCGCGTCGCCATGGATCAGCACGGGGAGCGAATGGCTGTGCTCCTCAAGGTCGCCGGCCAATGTCTGGATCGCGCGGGTCTTGCCCAGCACGACCGGGTCCGCCGCCTCCAGGTGCGAGGGGTTGGCGACCAGCGACATATGGACCTTGATCCCGTCGAACTCGCGGTCGGTCGAGGTGCCGAGATGGTATTTGACGTCACCCGACCCGCCGACATCCTCGGGATTGGCCGAACCGCCGCCGAATTCGTGGAAGATGACGCGCAACGGCTTGGCCATGACATTGGCCAGCACATTGAGCCGGCCGCGATGCGCCATGCCATAGACGATCTCGTTGACGCCCATCGCGCCGCCATATTTGATCACGCTTTCCAGCGCGGGGATCATCGCCTCGCCGCCGTCGAGCCCGAAGCGCTTGGTGCCGACATATTTCTTGCCGAGAAAGCGTTCCCATTGCTCGGCTTCGATCACCTTGTTGAGGATCGCCTTCTTGCCGTCGACGGTGAACTGGATGGCCTTGTCCTTGCCCTCCATCCGGTCCTGCAGGAAGCGGCGCTCCTCGACATCGGCGATGTGCATATATTCCAGGCCGACATTGCCGCAATAATTGGCGCGCAATATGTCGACCAGCTCGCGGATCGTCGCCCATTGCAGGCCCATCGTCCCGCCCATGTAGACCGGGCGGTCGATATCGCTTTCGGAAAAGCCGTAATATTCGGTCTTGAGGTCGTCGGGCAGATCCTGGCGGATCAGGCCGAGCGGATCGAGCGTCGCCGCGAGGTGGCCGCGCACGCGATAGGTCCGGATCAGCAGCATCGCGCGGATCGAGTCGCTCGCCGCCTTGACGATATCGTCCTGGCTCGCCGGTTTGGCCGCCGGAGCCGGCGCGGGAGTGCCGCCGCGCGCGGGCTTGGGCGCGGGTTCCATCTGGGTCGGGTCGAGCGCCGCGGTCAGATCGTCGGTCGACGCCAGCGGCCAGGCGGGATTCGCCCAGCTCGCGGTCGACGGGCCATTCTCCAACCCCTCGAACCAGCCGCGCCACGATGGCTCGACTGACTCAGGTGATTCCTTGAACTTCCTGTACAGCGCTTCGACGAACGCAGGCGACACGCCGGAGGCGATGTCGCTGAAATCCAGACCTTCGTAGCCCATTGGCTTCACCTCGTCGCCCCGGCGAAGGCCGGGGCCGCTAAGTTATCGCAGGCCGCCAACGGCCCCGGCCTGCGCCGGGGCGACGGCCAAACATTCACCCCTTCAACACCTCGAGCAGCGTCTCGCCGAGCAGGCTCGGGCTGGCCGAGACCTTGATGCCCGCCGATTCCATCGCCGCGATCTTGTCCTCGGCGCCGCCCTGGCCGCCCGAGACGATCGCCCCGGCATGGCCCATGCGGCGGCCCGGAGGCGCGGTGCGGCCGGCGATGAAGCCGGCCATCGGCTTCTTGCGGCCGCGCTTGGCCTCGTCCTTCAGGAACTGCGCCGCTTCTTCTTCGGCCGATCCGCCAATCTCGCCGATCATGATGATCGACTTGGTCTCGTCATCGGCCAGGAACAGCTCGAGCACGTCGATGAAGTTGGTGCCGTTGACCGGGTCGCCGCCGATGCCGACCGCGGTGGTCTGGCCAAGCCCTGCATTCGAGGTCTGGAACACGGCTTCATAAGTAAGCGTGCCGGATCGGCTTACAACGCCGACCGAGCCCTTCTTGAAGATGCTGCCGGGCATGATGCCGATCTTGCACTCGCCCGGCGTCAGTACGCCTGGGCAGTTCGGGCCGATCAGCCGCGACTTGGAGCCCGACAAGGCGCGTTTGACCTTGACCATGTCGAGTACCGGAATGCCCTCGGTGATCGTCACGATCAGCGGCACCTCGGCGTCGATCGCCTCAAGGATCGAGTCTGCGGCGAAGGGCGGCGGCACGTAGATCACCGATGCGGTAGCGCCGGTCTTGCTGACCGCCTCGGCGACAGTGTCATAGACCGGCAGGCCGAGATGCTCGGCGCCGCCTTTGCCCGGCGTCACACCGCCGACCATCTGCGTGCCGTAATCGAGCGCTGCCTTAGTGTGGAAGCTCCCGGTTTCCCCGGTCATTCCCTGGGTGATGACCTTGGTGTTCTTGTCGACGAGGATGGACAACGTCAGTTTCCCTTCTTGGCGAATTTGCTGGCGCTATTGGCGAAAACCAGAATGATCTTGGGCGCCGCGCTGGACGTCTTTGGTGAAATGACCGGGATGAAGATCTCGCCATCGGGCAAGGTGATCGGCGTGGGTGTCTCTGCCGGCTGCACCCTCGCGCCGACGACGGTGCTGATCTGCGGGTAGAAAGTCGCGGGATCGAAGTCCGTCGCGGCCGTCGCCATGACGACGCAGCCGCCGTCCGTGCCGGTCTTGAAAGCGATCATCACGTTGTCGCGATGCACCACAATGCCGTCACTATCGACATTCACGCCCTTCTTCTGGTCGGGCGTGGCCGCCGTCCATCCGGCGAAGCGCGCGGTCTGGCCGGAAGGGTCGATCGTGGAGCCCAGGCAGGCCTCAGCCCCGGCGACGATCGTAGCCTGCGGCGCAGGTTGCAGGTCGGGACCGTCCGCCGCCGCCGCGGGCGCCGCGATGACGAGGCCTAGGGCGCCGAGCATCGCTGCTTTGCGGAGGTTCATTGTGTCACCGTGAATTGCTGCGATTTGATGGAGAGACCGAGCATCACCATCCGTGCCGGATCGGCGAGCGGAGAGGTGGCCGGCGTATAGGCGATCGTCAGCTTCGAGATCGGGCGGGCTAGGCCATTGTCCCACGAAGACATCGAGATCTGACCGGTATCGATCTTCTTGTCGGGCGCTCGCCCGGCCCAGGCCGTCAATGCGCCGTCATCGGGCATCGCCCGCGCGGTGAAGTCATATATCTGGCAGCCGGTGGCGGTTATCGTCTTGCCCGACGCGGCGATCGTCGCCGCATCGGTCGTCGCTTCGATATCCCGTCCGGCGACCGTCTTCCGAAAGGCCACGAAGGCCGATAGCTGCATTTTCGCGTCCTTGGGCGCGATCTGCGACGCCATGGCTTTGCCGTTCGCCAGGATCTTGCCAAGGTCGCTGCTGGGCGCTGGGATGAATTCCGCCCAGCCATTGTCGCGGGCGGCGGCGCGGATGGCGTCGATCGATGCCGGATTGCCGCACAGGCCCTTGAACGCGTCGACCACCGCTGCTGCGGGATAGGTCGACGGCGTCGCGCCGGCACTACCGGCGGCGAGTCCAAAGGCGAGCAGGGCGATCACGCCAGCGAGCTGTCGATGCCCTTGCAGGCGACCAGCAATTCCTTGACCGCGTCGACCGACACGCCGAGGTTCGCCTTGGCTTCGTCGTCCAGCGCGATCTCGACGATCTCCTCGACGCCACCCGCGCCGATGATCACCGGCACGCCGACATACAGGCCGTCGAGCCCGTATTTGCCGTCGACATAAGCGGCGCACGGCAGCAGGCGCTTCTGGTCGCCGAGATAGGCTTCGGCCATCGCGATGCCGCTGGTGGCTGGCGCATAATAAGCCGAGCCGGTGCCGAGCAGCGCGACGATCTCGCCGCCGCCGCCGCGGGTGCGCTTGACGATCGCGTCGATCCGCTCCTGCGTCGACTTGCCCATCTTGATCAGATCGGGGACCGGGATGCCGGCGACGGTCGAATATTGAACGACCGGGACCATCGTGTCGCCGTGGCCGCCGAGCACGAAGGTGGTAACGTCGCGCGCCGACACGCCGAACTCGTCGGCGATGAAATGGCTGAAGCGCGCCGAGTCGAGCACACCCGCCATGCCGACCACCTTGTTGTGCGGCAGGCCGGAGAATTCGCGCAGCGCCCAGACCATCGCGTCGAGCGGGTTGGTGATGCAGATGACGAACGCGTCGGGGGCGTTATTCTTGATGCCCTCGCCGACTGCCTTCATCACCTTGAGGTTGATGCCGAGCAGGTCGTCGCGGCTCATGCCCGGCTTGCGGGCGACGCCGGCGGTGACGATGATGACGTCGGCGCCTGCGATGTCCTTGTAATCGTTCGACCCGGTGATCTTCGCGTCGAAGCCCTGGATCGGGCCGCACTGACTGAGGTCGAGCGCCTTGCCCTGGGGCACGCCCTCGACGACGTCGAACAGGACGATGTCGCCCAATTCCTTCTGGGCGGCGAGATGGGCGAGCGTGCCGCCGATATTGCCGGCGCCGATCAGCGCGATCTTCTTGCGGGCCATGAGCACTCCTAAGCGCGAGTGGGCGCACCCCAGGGCGCGCGGGAACGCGACGGCGCTTAGGCGCTTGGCCGTCCCGAAGCAACCGCTAAACGGGAGGAATTAACATCCATTACTGCAATTCATTCGCAAGTGCAATAGTGCGTCAATCGTCGACATAGCGGCGCTCGCCGGTTGCCGCATTGAACCAGACGGTGATCGGCCGCCCGGTCGCTTCGTCGAGGAAGCGTTCGTTGGTCGGGCGCCAATTGGCGTCGAGCGGCGTGCTGGCGTTGCCGCGGTAATTGACGCGCTCGAACACGATCCCGGCGACGATGATCGCCGGGAAGATCAGCATCGGCCAGCCGGCGGCGTCGACCACGGTAACCCATAGCCCGACCGCCAGCCAGGCAAGGCCAAGCGCGAGGACGATGTTGCGCAACATGTCAGGGTGCCGGGTCGAGGATGACCGCCGTGCCGTAGGCGACGACCTCGTTCATCGCCTGTGCGATCTCGCCCGAGTCGAAGCGCATCATGACAACCGCATTGGCCCCCATCACCGTCGCATTCTGGATCATGCGGTCGATCGCGTGGCGCCGCGCATCCTCGACCAGCTTGGTATATTCGGGAATCTCGCCGCCGACGATCGAACGCAGGCTGGCGGTGAAGTTGCCGCCGATACCCCGGCTGCGGACGACGACGCCGAACACCTGGCCCAGGTTCCTGGCGACTTCATGGCCGGCGACGTTCTCGGTAGTGGTGACGATCACAGATTGCCTCCCGAATTGGCGGACCTAGCGATGATATCGTCGCCACGATGCCGTGGCGAGCGGTTACAGGCGATCTTAAGCGGTCCGCATGCAAGGAGCAGATGAGGAAAACCGGGCGAGGGCACGATCATCGCGGTCGACCTGCCGCGCTTCGTCGGCGCATTGCCGGTGCTCGGCTATCATTTCGGCGCCGCCTTCTTGCCGTGGCGGCTATGGGCTGGGGCGAGCCTCGATCTGCCGCTGCGCAATCGGACCATGATGCTCACCTTGCTGCCGCACAGCAGTTTCTTCGCGTACGTCGCCCTGACAGCGGCCGGTCCACGTCCGTCGCGACCATGTCGCCGGCGCGACGTCGATGGATCGAGCACCGGACCGGGGCCGGTCGCGCCGCCGCATGGCGGGGCGCTCGACCAGCACGTGCATCGAAGCTGCCATCGCGGTGGCCGCTGCGATCGAAAAACCGATGATAGCGGCGGGCGCAGTGAGTCCAGCACTCGCCGCGCTCGCCCGGACCACGGCGCCGATGCTCGCGTGCCAGATATAGAGCGGATAGGCGATCAGCCCCATCGCCGCGAGCCGCTCGGCTGGCCATGCGAATGCCGGCGCAACGCGACAATCGATCAACGCCATTATGAATGCGCCCGACGAAAGATAGGCGATCGTGAAACCGATGCCATGACGAAGCACACCGTGCCAGCCAGAGACAGAATTGCGAGGCCGCCAGTCGCGATCGCTAGGCAGACCCGCCGGCTTCCGGCGACCCGCGCGAACAGAGCGGGCCGATGAATCGCGGTCGACGCCATCAGCACACCGAACGCCAGCGAATCGAGCCGATAGGGCGTCTGCCACTGGAGATGGAGCAATGGCGCGCCGATCGCGATTGCGGCGAGCCGCAGCGCGAGGCTGGCGAGCATCACCGTCACGAGAATCCGTTCCACGTATCGATGCCCGCCCCGCCGCAGCAGAGGGGGCAGCACCAGCACGGCGACGAAATAGAAATGCTCCTCGACCGCCAGCGACCAGAGATGGCTCGGCGCATCGGTGCTGTAATTCTGGACATGGAGCAGGACGGGCCAGACCGCCGGCCAAGCTTGCGTGCCGCCCAATAGCAGCAGCGTCGCGAGATAGACGAACAGGACCGGCCAGAGCCGATGGATGCGCCGGAAGAAGAATCGCTGACGATTGAGGCCGGCCGGCGTGTCTGCTTCGGTCAGGATGATGCGGCCGACGAGAAAGCCGCTGAGGACGAAGAACAGATCGACGCCGATCCAGCCGACGGCGAAGACGGGCTGCAGCGCGGCGTCTAGTATCGGCACGCCTAGCGGCACGCGGAAATGGAACAGGAGGACAAGGAGGATCGCCGTCCCGCGGACGACGTCGAGCGTCAATTGCCTTTCCTGCGCCATCCCGCCGACCTAACGCGAGCCAGTTAAGATGATCCTGCCGTCATTCTACGCCGTGACCCTGCGCCAGATACTCGTCCGAGCGCATTTCTTCGAGCCGGCTGACGGTGCGCTCGAACTCGAAGCGGCCGTCGCCCGTGGGGTAGAGGTCGGCGGGTTTGGCATCGGCGGCGGCGAGCAATTTGACCTTGTTCTCATAGAGGGCGTCGATCAGCGAGACGAAGCGCGCCGCTTCGTTGCGATTGTTGGGCCCGAGCTTGGGGATGCCGACCAGGATCACGGTATGATAGTGCCGCGCGATCGCGAGATAATCCGCCGCGCCGCGCGCCTCCGCGCACAATCGCTTGAAGCTGAACACCGCGACGCCCTTGAGCGATTTGGGCACATGCAAGCTGCGTCCGCCCTGAACCGGGATGTCCTCGCTCGGCACGTGCGCGGCGTCTTCGGGCGGATAGTCGGTCAGGCGGAAGAACGCGGCCGACAATTCCTTGGTCACTTCGGGGCCGTTGGGCACCAGCCAGGTTTCCTGCTGTCCTAACCGGTCGCGGCGATAATCGACGGGCCCGTTCAGCGGCAGCACGTCGAGCCGCTGCCCAATCAGGTCAATGAAGGGCAGAAAATGCTCGCGGTTAAGCCCATTCTTGTAGAGGTCCTTGGGGGGGCGGTTCGAGGTGGTGACGACGGTTACGCCGGCTTCGATCAGCGCGGTGAACAGCCGCGATAGGATCATCGCGTCGGGCGAGTTGGTTACCATCATCTCGTCGAACGCCAGCAGCCGCGCTTCATCGGCCAGCGCGGCGGCGACGGGAGCGATCGGGTCGCCCGCCTCCTTCTTGCGCTCCTCGGCGATGCGCTGATGCACTTCGAGCATGAATTCGGAGAAATGGACGCGGCGTTTGCGGTTGATCGCCAGGCAGCCGAAGAACAGGTCCATCAGCATCGACTTGCCCCGCCCGACACCGCCCCACATATAGATGCCGCGCGGAGACTCCGGCTTGCGGCCGAGCGCCCGCCATAACACCGATCCGCGTTTGGGCTGGGCTTCTAGTTCCTGTTGGAGCCCGTCGAGGCGCCGGGCGGCGGCTTCCTGGTCTGGGTCAGCGCGCAATTCGCCGGCGGCGATCAGCGCGTGATATTGGTCGATGACTTTCAACACCCTCTCCGAGATGGGGAGAGGGAGAACGAGCGCGTCATTGGGTGTCCACCATGCCTGGCGGCGGGCTAGATTTGCGCAACGTGCCGGTGAAGCTGGCAATCGTCGGGACGCCTTCCTGGACGATTAGCCCGCGCAGAAACAGCATGCGGCTGGTTTCGCGCAGCAATTCGATATGCGCCTCGAGCGGCTCGCCGATCATGCCGCCGCCGATGAATTGCGCCGACAGGTCGAGTGTCACCGCACCCCCTGCGCTCAGGCATCCGAAGGCGCGGCTGGCGGCGAATAGCGACACGTCCATGAAGCCGAGTAGCGCGCCGCCATGGACATTGTCGCGCATGTTGGAATGGTCGTGGCGCGGCATCATGCGGACCCGCGCGATACCGCCCTCCAGTTTCACCTGGAGCGGTTCGAGAAACGAATTGAAACGAGACGAGTCGCGGAACTGCCAGCGCTTCCAGCCCGGCAGATCGGGATCGTTGTCGTAGAGGAAGAGCGGGCTCGGCGCGTCGGTCACATCTGGTCCGGCAGGTGTGTCAGACAATCCGCTCGGCTTCCATCTTCTTGATCTCGGCGATCGCCTTGGCGGGATTGAGCCCCTTGGGACAGGCGTTGGCGCAATTCATGATCGTGTGGCAGCGATAGAGGCGGAACGGATCCTCGAGCTGGTCGAGCCGGTCGCCGGTCATCTCGTCGCGGCTGTCGGCGAGCCAGCGATACGCCTGGAGCAGGATCGCCGGGCCGAGGAACTTGTCGCTGTTCCACCAATAGCTCGGGCAACTGGTCGAGCAGCAGGCGCACAAGATGCATTCGTACAGCCCGTCGAGCTTCTCGCGATCCTGCGGGCTTTGCAGCCGTTCCTTGCCCGCGGGCGCCGGGGTGACGGTCTGCAGCCACGGCTTGATCGAAGCATATTGCGCGTAGAAATGGGTGAAGTCGGGGACCAGGTCCTTGATCACTTCCATGTGCGGCAGCGGGGTGATCGTGACTTCCGACTTGCAGTCCTCGATCGCGGTCGTGCAGGCGAGGCCATTCTTGCCGTCCATGTTCATCGAGCACGACCCGCAAATCCCCTCGCGGCACGAGCGGCGGAAAGTCAGCGACGAATCCTGCTCGGACTTCATCTTGATCAGGGCGTCGAGCACCATCGGTCCGCAGGTGTCGAGATCGACCTCGAAAATGTCGTAGCGCGGATTCTCGCCGGTGTCCGGATCGTAACGATAGATTTTGAAACGCCGGATATTGGTGGCGCCTTCGGGTGCCTTGTGGACCGTGCCGTTCTTGCGGATCTTACTGTTCTTCGGCAGGCTGAACTCGGCCATTGCGTGTCCCTATCGCGGTGCTGCGGTGCGGCTATGCCTTTCGGCTGCGGAGTGCAACCCCGTCAAACCGCGTTGTTGGCAAGTATCGCATCGAGCAGGCCGGGAAAGCGCTGGTCGAACTCGGTGCGGCGCAGCACGTTGATCATCTCGCGGCCCGATTGCGTGGTTTCGATCAATCCGGCGGCGCGCAGCGTCTTCAAATGGTTGGACAGCGTGCTTTTGGGAACCGGTGCGTCGCACGGCGCTGCGTTCGAACAGCTCAGCCCCGCCGCCGCGGCCAGCCGCGCGACAATCGCCAGACGGTTGGAATCGGCCAGCGCGTGAAGCGCCAGATCGAGCGGCACGTCCTCCAGTCGGGGATGGGTAAAGCGGGGCATGCGATGAATATAGGAAAGGTTCATTATTTTCATAGTTCGGGAATATTGAACTATCGAACCGAGCTTCCCAGATCGCGGTTCGCCGGCAGCGCACGATGTCGTGATCGCGGGCAGATATTCGGAGAAGACTCATGTCCCGCAGCAACATTCTCGACGGTAAGAAGGCATTGGTGACGGGTGGATCGCGCGGAATCGGATCGGCGATCGCCAAGCGGCTGGCCGCCGACGGCGCGGAGGTCGCGATCACTTATGCCGGCAACAAGGCCGCCGCCGACGCGACCGTCGCGGCCATCGAGCAGGCGGGCGGCAAGGCAGTGGCGATCCAGGCCGATGCCGCCGACGATGCGTCGCAGCGCGCCGGGATCGACGCGGCGGCCAGCGCGCTGGGCGGGATCGATATCCTGGTCCACAATGCCGGCGTCGCCGAATTCTTCGAGGTCGATCAGGACACCGACGAATCGTTCGCCCACCAGTTCGGGGTGAACGTCCGCGGCCTGCACGTGGGGACGCGCGCGGCCCTGCCGCATATCCCCGATGGCGGGCGGATCATTCTGATCGGGTCGATCGCCGGCGAGACGGCGGCATTTCCGGGCATCGCGACCTACGGCGCGACCAAGGCGGCGGTGGCCGGGCTGGGGCGCGGCTGGGCGAGGGATCTCGCCGCCCGCAAGATCCTGGTCAACGTCATCCAGCCCGGGCCGATCGCCACCGACCTGGCGCCAAGCGAAGGGCCGGTCTACGATCTGCTGATCTCCCAGGTCCCGCTCGGCCGCTTCGGCGAGGCTGAGGAAATCGCCGGAGCCGCCGCTTTCCTGGCGGGGCCGGATGCATCCTACATCACCGGCACGACGCTGACGATCGACGGCGGCACAACGATCTGAGGCGGAGCGGAGAACAGGAAAGGCCCCTCCCGGACAGGGAGGGGCTTTTATATGTTTGGGCTTATACCGGAACCGGCGGCGCGACCCGTCCCCAATCGATGTTGCGGGTGAGGAACATCACCGCCGCCAGGGCCGCGAAGAGCAGGAGCGATCCGATCAGCAGCGAATAGGCCTCGAGACTAAGCAGGATGTAGAGCACCGCGTAGAGCGCCACGAGCAGGCCGAGAATGAAGCCGGCGCGCCGGCGGCTCTTGAGCACCGCTGCCGAATAGGCCGTCAGCAAGCCGACGATCGCGCCCGCCGCGACCAGATAGGCTAGGGTGAAGCCGACGACTTCCGCGAACGCCAGCAGCATCACGAAGAAGAGGATCAGGCCGGCGCCGACCAGCAAATACTCGACCGTCGCGACTCGCACCCCGCCGACCACATCGAACATCAGGAACGCCATGAAGGTGAAGCCGATGAACAGGAAGCCGTATTTCACCGAGCGATTGACCTGGTCGTACAGGTCGACCGGCGTGACCAGGTCGACCTGCGCGGTCATCGCCTGCGGGCCGGCGGCGGCCGCGCGCTCGACCGATGCTGAGCCGGGCGATGCCGGGACGACCGGCGCGGCGGCCGTGTCACCGGTATCGACCAATGTCCGTCCGAGCGCGAGATTGCCGACGCGATAGGTCGCGGTGAATCCATTGGCCCCGACATGGCGATCGGTCGGCAGGAAGCCGCCCTGGAAGCTGGGATTGGGCCAGGGCGAAGTGATCGTCCAGCGCGTGTCGCCGGCGCGGGGGACCAGTGCCAGCGACGCGTTGCCGCACAGGTCGAAGGCGAAATCGGCGATCATCGGCTTGGTCGTGAGCGCGGTGGCGTCGAGCCAGGTGTAGAAGCCGGCGCCGTTGGTTTCGCCGGGCCCCTTGCCGGGCTGCAGCGATCGCGCAACGCCGTCGATCGTGACCTTGGGCGGCGCGCCGTAGAGACCACGCGGATCGGATACGCCGAAGCGCAGTTCGGCGCGATCGAGCTGAAGTTTGTCGGCGGCGACGCCGTAGCGCTGCAGATCGGCAGGCAAGGCGAATCGCGCCCGCCCGGCGGTATGCGCGCCATAGACGACCGCCTCATAGATCGACCGCTTGCGAACCTCTGGCGCGATCTTGGTCGCGATGTCGGCGGTTTCGGGTGAAAGGACCAGTTCGCGCATCTCGATGCCGGTCTTGGTCACCTGCTTGCCGTCGACCGTTTCGGTGGTCGTCGTCTGCGCCTGATAGGGAATGGCCAGCAGCGGTCCGATCAGCGTCTGCGGTCCGCCCCAACCCTGCGCGATCGAGCTGCGCGCGGTGTCGGACTGATGCTGGCGATCATAGACCAGGAGGTAGATCGCGAAGAGCGGGATGGTCAGCATCATGGCGATGACGATCGCCAGGATGAGCTTCAATCCGGGGGATCTCTGAAAGGCGGTATCGGGCTGCATGCGCGTGCTCCGTCGACGAACCGTGCCAATTCATAGACGAAACGAGTGGGGCGTCAAGCTGGATGCGTGGCACGACATCCTTCGCCGCCCCAGCGGCCCCCATCACCCAGCGAAAGCTGGGGTCTCAAGCGGCGGCGCAATGCGGCTTGAGATCCCCTAAGTTCA
>NZ_BCYU01000100.1 GCF_001598355.1 Sphingomonas asaccharolytica NBRC 15499 | reverse complement strand
GTGATAGACCCGCCATAGCGATGTGACGGCGGCCGCGTAACGATCCCATTGGATTCGCTTCGGTCTAGGTCTATTGTCGGCGCCGACCAGTAGAAAGCGTGCGATGTCGCGGCCGCGGGGCAATAAGGAATCGGAAATCCGCGCCGCGCTGGCCAAGCTGCGCGGCGGTTTCGGCGCGATCGTCGCGCTCAGCGCCTTCATCAACCTGCTGACGATTACCGGCTCGCTGTATCTGATGCTGGTTTATGATCGCGTGTTGCCGGCACAGAGCCTGCCGACCTTGTTCAGCGTCTTCGCGATGATCCTGATCGCTTATGCCTTTTACGGCGTGTTCGACGTGATGCGGTCGAAGATGCTGGCGGACGTCGCGGCATCGCTCGACCGCTCGCTGTCCGGGCGCGTTCAGGCGATCGAGGCGCGGATCGCGCTCGAACGGCCCGAGGCCAAGGAACAGGTCAGCCCGGTGCGCGACCTCGACCAATTGCGCGCGTTCATTGCCAGTGCCGGGCCGCCGGCGTTGATCGATCTGCCCTGGATCCTGCTGTTCCTGATCATCCTGACCGCGGTGCATTACTGGCTCGGCGTCGTGACGCTGGTCGGGATGCTGGGGCTGGCCGCGCTGACCCTGGTCGCCGAACGCGTCAGCGGCCGCCATGTAGCGGCGGTCGCGCAGGCGGCGGCGAAGCGGCGGTTGCTCGCCGACCGCCAGTGGCGCCATGCCGAGATCATCACTGCGCTCGGCATGCGCGATCGGCTGATGCTGCAATGGCGGCGGATCCATCACGACTATCTCGACCAGCAGGCGACCTTGACCGACACCACCGCGACTTTGTCGGGGATCAGCAAAGTGGCGCGGATGGTGCTGCAATCGGTCGTGCTGACGGTCGGCGCGATGCTGGTGATCGACGGCAAGGCGACCGCGGGGATCATCTTCGCCAGCTCGATCCTGTCGGGCCGCGCATTGGCGCCGGTCGATTCGGCCATCGCCAATTGGAAGCATTTCGTCGGCGCGCGCCAGGCTTGGGCACGGCTCGACACATTGTTCGGGCAAGTCCCGCCGCCGGTCGGCGAGCGCACCGAATTGCCGGCGCCGTCCAAGTCGCTGACCGTCGACAATCTCTCGTTGACCCCGCCGGGCAGCCAGCTGACCAATGTCGCCGGGGTCAGTTTCCAGGCACAGGCCGGGCAAGTCGTCGGGATCATCGGCCCCAGCGCGTCGGGCAAATCGTCGCTGGTGCGCGGTGTGCTTGGGGTGTGGAAAGCGGCCAAGGGCGCGGTCCGGCTCGACGCCGCGGCGATCCAGCAATGGGATAGCGAGACCCTGGGTCGCTCGATCGGCTATGTGCCGCAATCGGTCGAATTGTTCGCCGGGACGATCGCCGAGAATATCGCCCGATTCGAGGTCGGCGCGCCGTCCGAGGCGGTGATCGCCGCGGCGAAAGCGGCGGGCGTGCACGAGCTGATCGTGCAATTGCCGGGCGGTTACGACCTCCAGGTCGGCGAGGACGGCCAGCAATTGTCGGCCGGCCAGCGCCAGCGCATCGCGCTTGCCCGCGCGCTCTATCGCGATCCGTTCCTGGTCGTGCTCGACGAGCCCAATTCGAACCTCGACCCCGATGGCGAAGTCGCCTTGGCGCGCGCGGTCGCCGGCGTGAAGGCACGCGGCGGCATCGTCCTGCTGGTCGCGCATCGCCGCGAAATATTGAGCGTGGTCGACCTGTTACTGGTGATGCGCGGCGGCACCGCGCAAGCCTTCGGTCCGCGCGACGAGGTGCTGGCCAAGCTCGCGCCGCCACCGCAGCAACCGCCCCGGTCCGATCCGGTGACGCGCGACGGGAGTGGCGGCAAGGGACCCGGCGGGCTGGTCGTCAGCAAGAAGGCCGGGCAATGACCGCGCAGGTTCCGCTCCACGCATTCTGGCCCGATGCCGAACCCGATCCCGGCGCCGAGCGACTGCGTCTCCGCACGCGGCGCGCTTATGTGCTGATCGCCGCTTTGGTGCTTGGCTTTTTCGGCCTGGCGGCGATCCTTCAGGTCGGCGGCGCAGTGGTCGGATCGGGCGAGGTCGCGGTCGAATCGAACGTGAAGACGTTGATCCATCCGACCGGCGGGATCCTCAAGGCGTTGATGGTCCGCGATGGCGATCATGTTGCCAGGGGGCAATTACTGATGCGGCTCGACCAGGGCGTGTCGTCGGTCGGCGCCGAGTCCGCCGCTCTAGGGCTCGAGCAATTGCTGGCGCGGCGCGCGCGGCTGGAAGCGGAGCGCGACGGCGCGTCCTCAATCCTGTTCCCGCCCGACCTTACCGCCAAGGCCGACGCGCGCGCCAGGGAAGCGATGGCGCGCGAGCGGCAATTATTCGCGCTCCGCCGGCGCGAGCGCGATGGATCGATCGCACTGCTCAAGCAACGCGTGCAGCAATATCAGGAACAGATCGCCAGCTATCAGGCGCAGATCGCGGCGATCGAAAGCCAGATGACCTTGATCGAGCCCGAACTCGCCGGGCTGCGCAAGCTCCACGATCGCCAGTTGGTGACGATCAACCGCCTCAACGAGATGGAGCGCACCGCGGTCCAGATGAAGGGCAGCAAGGCCGCGCTCGAATCGAACATCGCCGAGGCGCGCGCGCATATCTCGGAGGCGAACGAACAGATCCTCAACGTCGACAAGCAGATCCGCAGCGACGCCGGCACCCAGCTCGCCGAGGTCGTCGGCCAGCTCAACGACCAGCAGGTCCGCGTCGCCACCACCAGCGACACGGTCGACCGCAGCGAGATCCGCGCGCCGCAATCGGGGGTGGTCGACAAGATCGCCTTCACCACCATCGGCAGCGCGGTGCCCGCCACCCAGCCGCTGCTCCAGATCGTCCCCGACCGCGACAATATGATCGTCGAGGCGCGGGTTCGCCCGCAGGATGTCGACCAGGTCCGCGTCGGCCAAGCCGCGCGAGTCACCTTTTCGGGCTTCAACCGCCAGACCACTCCTGACATTCCCGGCAAGCTGATCTTCGTGTCGCCCGATCTGACCTCGGACCAGCGCACCGGGCAGAGCTATTATCGGATCAAGGTGCGGCTCGACGCCGGCGCATTGGCCAAGGCGCCGCAGATCGCGCTCAAGGCCGGCATGCCGGCCGAGACCTTCGTCGAGACAGGCGATCGCTCCATCCTGTCGTTCCTGCTCAAGCCGCTGCTCGACCAGCTGCGCTATTCGATGCGCAGCGAAGGCTGATGTAACCGTTTACCGGCAAGGCGTAGCTGGGCTAGGCTGGGCCCAAGGTGCCGTCGGATCGAGCGCCGCCCCGGAGGATCATCGCATGACCGCGCCCAACGCGCCGCTCAAGACCATCACCATTGTCGGCGGCGGCACCGCCGGGTGGATGACCGCCGGCCTGCTCTCGCATCTGTTCAAGAGCTACGAGATCCGGCTGATTGAGTCGGACGAGATCGGCATCATCGGGGTGGGCGAAGCGACGATCCCGGCGATCCGCGACTATATGACGATCGCCGAGATCGATCAGGTCGAGATGATCCGCGCGACCCAGGCGACGTTCAAGCTGGGAATCGATTTCGTCGGCTGGAAGAATGGCAGTGATCGCTATTTCCACGGCTTCGGGCGGATCGGGCAGGACTTCATGTGGCTGCACACGCACCAATTGTGGTTGCTCGAGCGCGCAGCGGGAAAGGCGCGGCATTTCGACGATTATGCGCTCAATTGCGCGGCCGGGATGGCCAACAAATTCGCCTTTCCCGATCCGCGCAATCCGGCGTCGCCGCTGGCCGGGCTGGACTTCGCCTATCAGTTCGACGCGTCGCTGCTGGCGCGCTATCTACGCGTGCGGTCGGAAGCGCCGGGTGTCGAGCGGATCGAGGGCAAGATCGTCGACGTCAAGCTCGATGGCGAGACCGGCTATGTCGACCATCTCGTGATGGAGGACGGTCGGACGGTCGGCGGCGACCTGTTCGTCGATTGCTCGGGGATGCGCGCGCTGCTGATCGGCCAGGCACTCGGCATCGATTACGAGGACTGGAGCCGCTGGCTGCTCAACGACCGCGCGCTGGCGGTGCCGTGCGAACGGGTCGAGCCGCTCACGCCTTACACCCGCGTGACGGCGCGCGATCATGGCTGGCAGTGGCGGATCCCGCTCCAGCACCGCACCGGAAATGGCCATGTCTATTCGAGCAACCACGTCTCGGACGACGAAGCGGCGTCGGTGCTGCTCGCCAATCTCGACGGTAAGCCGATCGCCGATCCGCGCCCGGTGCGGTTTCGACCGGGCAAAAGGCGCAAGGCGTGGGAGAAGAACGTCGTCGCGATCGGCCTGTCGGCGGGGTTTCTCGAGCCGCTCGAATCGACCAGCATCCATCTCATCCAAACCGGGATCATCAAGCTGCTCGGCCTGTTCCCGCATCGCGGCTTCGCCGCCGCCGATGTCGCCGAATATAACCGCCAGCACGATTTCGAATTCACCGACGTGCGCGATTTCATCGTCGCGCATTACAAGGTGACCGATCGCGAGGACACGCCTTACTGGCAGTATCTCAAGAACATGGCGGTCCCCGACAGCCTGACCGAGCGGCTCGAGCTGTTCGCGTCCTCGGGCCGCTTCTACAAGCGCGCGGCGGCCGAGCTGTTCCGCGTCGAAAGCTGGGTACAGGTGCTGTTGGGGCAGGGGTTTGCGATGGGGCACGATCCGAACGCGGCGATCATGCCCGCCGACGTCCGCGCCTCGTTCCTGGGCGATATCGAGGAAGTGATTGCCGATGCCGCGGGGCGGATGCCCGATCACGCGGCCTTTATCGACCGTTATTGCAAGGCGCCGGCGGTAACGGCCTGAAAGGAAAAGGGCGGATCGATAGCTCGACCCGCCCCTTTTTCGTCTTCAAAACCGACAGCCTCAGAACTTGTAGCGAGCGCCGACCTTGAAGTTGCGGCCCTGGCTCGCAACCTGGCCCAGCTCGTATCGGCCGCTCGGCCCGGCGTCGCCGACGTTACGGAAGCCGCCGCCCCACATCGAGTAGTTGCGGTTGACGAAGTCGAACGCATTGAGCGCCTGGAAATAGACGGTCAGTTCGTGCGACTTCGCCCACGGCATCTTGAACGTCTTCGAGAAATTGAAGTCGATGTTCGCGTAACCGATGCCGCCCGGCTTGTAGATGCCGAAATTGGTCTCGGCGCAGCCATCGACGGAAGGAGCGGGGATGCCGCAAATGACCCCGCCATAATAGGGGCCCGACGACAGGGTAATGAAGGTCGTCGCGCGGATGTCCAGCGGCAGGCGGACGGTGCCCGTTCCCACGAAGCGCCACCGTTCGAGACCGCTCGACCTGCCCCAGCCCTGCAAGCCGATCGTCGGCGCATCGAAGTTGAACGGATCGCCGATATTGGCACCATTGCGCGAATCGTTCGACCGGGCGTTCGAAATGGTCAGCGTCGTGCTGAAGCCCCAGCCCGATTCATCGGTGTAGGGCTTGTCGGCCTGCAGATACAGAGCGGCATAGGTCGCCTTGCCATCGCTGTTGCCGATGAAGATGGCGCCATAGCGCCGGCCATCGGTGCCGAACAGCGGTGCCGTGTTGATTGCGGCGGAGCCGTAGAAGATGCCGGACGAATATACGTTGCCGCCGTACGAGAAGAGCGGGCTGAGCGGGCTGTAGCTGCCATCCGGATTCCGGTTGCCGACGACTTCCTGATAGATGTTGTGCGACTTGATGTACGAGAAACTGATCGAGGTATTGATCTTCCCCAGCCGCTTCCGGATCCCGAAACTGAGCTGGTCGGAATACGGCACCTTGGTGTTGTTGTTCATCAGGTGCACTTCGCCGGCCTGCATCGCCGCCAGCGCGCGCAACGCGGAGACGTCGGTCGGGATCGTCGTGACGCAACCCTGGGTGCCCAAGGCACAATTGGGCGGCGTGTTGATGGTCACGACCGATTCATAGAGGTCCTTGATCGTCTCCAGCGCGGAATCGATGAACAGCGACCGGTTATAGTAACGGCCGCCGCCTATGGTGAAGACCAGGTCGCGATCGCCCTTCACGTCGTAGGATATACCAAGACGCGGCTGGAACGCGCCCGTGAACGGTTTGCGGTTGCTACCGGTCGAAATGTAGTCGTCGGGATTGATTCCCGCTGCCTTCCAGCCCGGATAGGCGCGGATCGCCGCCGCTATGTTGGCGGGCGTCACGAACTTTTCGTTGCGCGAATTGGACTCATAGTCCCAACGCAGACCTGCGCTAACCTGCCAATGCTCGTCGGGCTTCCAGTCGTCCTGGACGAACAGGCCTACTTCCGTGTTCTTGGCCGTGACCGGGCTGACGGCAGCAGTGTTGATCGACGCGGCGTAGGGTGTCGACGAAGCGATGCCGGTAAAGGTGTTGCCATTATAAAAGAATGTACCCTGGCTATTGTTATCCTCAAGGCGCTGCAGCTTGGTGAAATTGACCTTCACGCCAGCCTTGACCGTATGCGCGCCGCCGAAAAACGTCACATTATCCTTGAACAGCGTCTGATACTGATGGTCGTCCTGCGTAAAATTCGTCCCGCCAAGGGCGAGAACTCTTGAGCTCCCCACGTTCGGGTTGTTTGGCGTGCAGACATGCGTATCCGGATCGCACGACAGACCCGCATCGACTACGACATAGGATGAACCGGAAGTATTGGGTATCGCCCCATTGGCCGCGGCGTCGCGCGCGAAGATGAATTCATTGAGCCAATTGGCGCCACGATGCGTCCAGGTGAGCTGATACCGGTGTTCGTCGTTTCGATTCCTCGTCGATGCCTCCGTCGTCGTCTCGCGGCCGTTGATCTGGAGGTTGGACTCGTTGCGGATGAAGGCGCTTACATTGACGGTATCTGCGGATGTCGCGAAGAATGTCAGCTTGCCGAAATACAGCTTCTCGTTGAAGTCGGCCGCAAAGCTGCCGTTATATTTTGACTGCGCGCTCTGCAGGTAAGCAAGCGCTGCTGCATTGGGAGAGCTGAGGCCATTCGGGTAGACGCTGATATCGTTCGAGCCGAAGGTCTTCTTGGTGCCTTCGAAATCGACGAAGAAGGTCAGCTTGTCTTTGATGATCGGGCCGCCGAGATTGCCGCCATAATATTTAGTGTCGAAATCGGGCTTCTGCTTGTACGGCCGCGTCGCATTGTTGCGGCCGCCCGGTCGGTCGTCGAAATTCTCGCTGATGAACGCCTTGGGCTGCCATTCGCCAAAGATTTCGCCGTGAAATTCGTTGCCGCCGGTCTTCGTCACCGACGAGATCACCGCCGACCCGGCCTGCTCGAACTCGGCCTTGAAGTTCTGCGTCTGGACGTCGAACTGGTCGACCGCCGACGCCGGGAATGGGTTGCCCGAGGAGAGGTTCTGCCCGAGCGTGCCGCCGTGGTTGACCAGGTTCTTGATGCTGATGCCGTCAATGAACGTGTTGGTATTGTCCGAATTGACGCCACCCGCCTGAACCCGGCGCGCCTTGCCGCCGAGTGTGGGCGCTTCGACGGTGACGCCGGGCGCCAGCGCGGCGAAGTTCAGGAAGTTGCGGTCGCCGTTCGGCAGGTTCTCGAGTTGGAAGCGCGAGATGTTGGTGCTGATGGCCGGCGTCTTGACGTCGCGCGCGCGCGAACCGGTTACGACGATGTCCTTGGTGTTCTCCGGCACCGCGATCAGATCGGCGGTGACCGCCTGGCCCAGCGGTACAACGACGATGACGGACTTGTCGCCCGAGGCCACGCGATACGTGCTCGGCGGGACCCCGACCAGCACGTAATTGCCATTGGCATCGACCTTGACGGTATCCTGATGGCCGGTGTTCGTATCCGTGAGCACCACGGTCGCGTCGGCGGCGGCCCCGTCGACATGCCCCTGGATGGTCGAGGTGGTCTGCGCGGCGGCCGGCATGGCCAGCGCGAGCGCGCCGCCCGCCAGAATCGTGGTAGCGAGTGCTGCCCGCAGGCTGGCCCTCATCAGGTTCGTCATTTCAATTCCCCTTGCACGCGGGCGCGAGCGCCCTTTGTCCGGTTGTTCGTTCGGCCATGATGTCGCAACGCGTCGCGCGCGCCGCGCATGGCGGTCGCCGGCGCCGTCCTGGCGCCCTCAGCTATCGCAAAATGTGATTGGCTCGCAGCCATCGCCTTGATCTGAATCCTCTCCGCTACCGGCAGGTGCTGCCGGGTGGACGGGGTCGACTCTCACGGTCGCGTAACCGGTTCCACAGTTGCACCGTAACCGGTTTCATGCGCATTCGCCAAGAAGAAATCGACTGCCGCGAATCGCGCGGGGCCGGATTTGCCGGGCCTGTTGCGGGACGGCATCACAAGCGGAGTAAAAGCCATGACCGATCTGTCCCGCCGAGCTCTCCTGAAGGGCGCGTCAGCGGTCGCGATGGTATCGGCCGGGCTTCCCGCTCTGGCCAAGGCAGCGCCCGCGAGCGATCCGTTCATCGAGCGGCTGATCGCCAGGATGAGCATCCAGGACAAAGCCGGGCAGCTGTCGATCTATTCGGACCCGCTGGCGGCGCGGACGGAGGGGCCGGTGCTCAACCCCGGCCTCGCCAAACAAGGGATCGAGGAACTCAAGGCACGAATCCGGCGCGGCGAGATCGTCGGGCTGTTCAACGGTATCGGCACCAATATCGGCCGCGAGTTGCAGCGCGTGGCGGTCGAGGAATCTCCGCACAAGATCCCGCTGATCTTCGCCGGCGACGTGATTCACGGGATGAAGACCTCGTTCCCGGTGCCGCTGGGCGAGGCGGCGAGCTTCGATCCCGGCCTGGCCGAACGCACCGCGCGCGCCGCGGCGGTCGAAGCCTCGGCCAAGGGCATTCAATGGACGTTCGCGCCGATGGTCGACGTCGCGCGCGATCAGCGTTGGGGACGCGTGGTTGAGGGATCGGGCGAGGACACCTGGCTCGGCGTCCAACTGGCGCGCGCCCGCGTCCGTGGCTTCCAGGGCCCCGACATCCGCCGCGACGATTCGATGCTCGCCTGCCCCAAGCATTTCGCGGCCTATGGCGCGGTCCAGGGCGGGATGGAGTATAACACCGCCGACGTCCCCGAGACGACCTTGCGCGAAATCCACTTGCCGGGGTTCAAGGCGGCATTCGACGCCGGCGCGATCACCACCATGTCGAGCTTCAACGACATTGCCGGGGTGCCCTCGACTGCCAACCATTATCTGCTCACCGACATCCTGCGCGGCGAATGGGGGTTCAAGGGGCTGGTGGTCAGCGATTACACCTCGGAAGAGGAATTGATCCTGCACGGTTACGCCGCCGACGGCCCCGACGCGGTGGTCAAGTCGCTGACCGCGGGCTGCGATATCTCGATGCAGTCCGGGCTCTATTGGAAGCACCTGCCCGATCTCGTGAAGGCTGGCCGTATCCCGATGTCGGTGGTCGATACCGCGGTCCGCCGCGTGCTCTATGTCAAGAAAGCGATGGGATTGTTCGCCAATCCCTATCGCTCGCTCGACCCCGCGCGCGAGGCGCGCGACGTCCGCCGTCCCGACGCGATCGCGCTGGCGCGCGAGGCGGGGCGCAAATCGATGGTGCTGCTCAAGAACGAGGGCAACCTCCTGCCGCTCAAGAAGCAGGGCAAGATCGCGTTGATCGGGCCGGCGGTGAGCCAGAAGGGCGATTATCCCGGACCCTGGGCCAATTTCCCCGATTACGAGAGCTGCGTGACGGTCGAGGAAGGATTCCGCGCCGCGCTGGACGGCAAGGCCAAATTGAGCGTGACGCGCGGCTCGGACTATGAGGCGCCGATCGATGGCGAGATCGACAAGGCGGTGCGCCTGGCGAAAGACGCCGACGTCGTCGTGCTGCTGCTCGGCGAAAGCGCGAGCATGTCGGGCGAGGCGCAGGCGCGCGTCGATATCGGCATCCCCGCGCCGCAGCTGGCGCTGGCCGAAGCGGTCGCGGCTACCGGCAAGCCGATCGTGGTGCTGCTCCGCCATGGGCGCGCGCTCGCGCTGACCGGGGCGGTGAAGAACGCGCCGGCGATCATGGCGACCTGGTTCCTCGGGTCGGAGACGGGCAATTCGATCGCCGACGTCGTGTTCGGCGATTATGCGCCGCAGGGGCGCCTGCCGGTGAGCTTCCCGCAAGCCTCGGGCCAGGAGCCGTTCTATTATAATCACCGCCGCACCGGGCGCCCGCAGCTGACCGACGACAAGGCCTATAAGGCGCGCTACCGCGAAGTGACCGACGAGCCGCTTTATCCGTTCGGTCACGGCCTGACATATTCGTCGGCGAGCTATTCGGCGACGAGTGTCAGCGCGGCAAGCATCCCGTGGAGCGGATCGGTCACCGTCACCGCGACCGTCACCAATACCGGCACCCGGCCCATGCACGAGGTCGCTCAGCTCTATATCAACGACAAGGTCGCCAGCCTGACCCAGCCGGTGCGCTCGCTCAAGGGCATCAAGCATCTCGACCTCGAGCCCGGGCAGAGCGCGACCGTGAGCTTCACGCTCAGCCGCGCCGATCTCGGCTTCGTCCATCCCGACAAGAAGAGCTATGCCGAGCCGGGTGCGTTCGATGTATGGATCGCGCCCAATGCGATGGCGGGCACGCCTGCTACCTTCGTCCTCAAGGCTGGAGCATAGAATGCCGCGACAGGTGTCCAAGTCTGTGTTCCTGCGAAAGCAGGAATCCAGGGCCACAGGTGATATCGCTCGTAACCCTGGGCTCCTGCTTTCGCAGGAACACTGGTGGGGATTGGCACTGGGTGCTGTCGCTTTGGTTTCGTCGTCAGCCGCGGCGGCGAGGTCCGTCGATCATTACACCGCCTCCGCCAACGGCATCAAACTCGAGATCAGCGCGCCGCGCGCCGACATCATCCGCGTCCGCGCGGGCGACGGCGCCTTGCCCGAGGACGCCTCCTGGGCGGTCCTGCCGCAATCGCGCGAGACACGCGTCCCGCTTGAGATCAGCGACAAAGGCGGCACCACTGAAATCCGCACCGCGCAACTGATCGTCCGCATCGATGATAAATCGCTGGCGATCACCATCACCGACCTTGCCGGCAAGACGATCCTGGCCGATGCACCAGGCACGCCGATCGGCTTCGACAATGGCGGTTTCCGCGTCCGCAAGGCAATGCCCAATGACGAGCATTTCTTCGGACTGGGCGACAAGACCGGGCCGCTCGACCGGCGCGGCGGTGCCTATACTTTCTGGAACACCGACCAGTTCGGCTACACACCGGCGAGCGACCCGCTCTACAAGTCGATCCCGTTCGTCATCGGCTTGAACGAGGCGGGCGGCACGTATGGCCTGTTCATGGACAATAGCTGGCGCGGCTTCATGGATCTGGGCAAGTCCGAGCGCGGGGCCTTTTCGTTCGGCGCGGAAGGCGGCGGGGTCGATTATTACGTGATGACCGGGGCGACGCCCAAGGACGTGGTCCAGGATTATGCCTACCTCACCGGTCCCGCGCCGCTGACCCCGAAATGGGCGCTCGGCTTCCAGCAATCGCGCTGGAGCTACATGACCCAGGTCCAGGCGCAGGGCATCGCCGACCGCTTGCGCAACGACAAGATTCCGGCCGATGTGCTGTGGCTCGACATCGATTATCAGGACCGCAACCGCCCGTTCACGGTCGACAAGAAGGCCTATCCCGATTTGCCCGGGCTGGTCTCCAGGCTCGACGCGATGAAGATGAAATTGGTGGTCATCACGGACCTCCACATCGCCAGCGCGCCGAACCAGGGCTACGCGCCGTACGACAGCGGCATGGCCGCGGACATATTCATGAAGAACCCCGACGGCGCGCCGTTCGTCGGCCCGGTCTGGCCGGGCGCCGCGGTGTTCCCCGATTTCACCCAGGCCAAGGCTCGCGATTGGTGGGGACGCAATTATGCCGAGTTCGTGCGGATAGGCGTCGCCGGGTTCTGGAACGACATGAACGAGCCGGCGGTGTTCAACTCGCCGACCAAGACGATGCCGATCGATGTCGTCAACACGATCGACTCGCCCGGCTTCAAGACGCGCAAGACGACCCAGGCCGAGACGCACAACATCACCGGCATGCTCAATTCCTGCGCGACGTACGAAGGCGTGAAGAAGCTCGCGCCCGACCGCCGGCCGTTCGTGATGACCCGCGCCTCCTATGCCGGCGGCCAGCGCTGCTCGGCGACCTGGACCGGCGACAACACGTCGAGCTGGGCGCATCTGTCGCTGTCGACCACGCAGCTCGCCAGTCTGGGGCTATCGGGCTTCTCTTATGCCGGCGCGGATATCGGCGGGTTCGCCGGCAATGCGCCGTCGCCCGAATTGCTCACGCGCTGGATCGAGATCGGCGCGTTCAACCCGATCATGCGCGACCATTACCAGAAGGGGAAACCCGAACAGGAAGTATGGGTGCATGGGGCGCAGCAGGAGAATATCCGTCGCCGCTATATCGAGGAACGCTATCGGCTGATGCCGTACCTCTACGGCCTGGCCGAGGAGAATAGCCGCACCGGCCTGCCGCTGATGCGCCCGGTGGTGCTGGAATATCCCGCGGTGGTGAAGGGCGGCGACCGCGTCGGCGGCACCGAGGATCAGTTCATGCTCGGCCGCGACCTGCTGATCGCGCCGCCGCAGACCTGGGAATCGCCCGCGCCCAACGATATCGGCCTCCCCGGCGTCGGCTGGTACGATTACTGGACCGGCGAGCAGGTCCAGGGCGCCTCGGTCAGGGAAACGCCCCGGCTCGATCGCTTGCCGGTGTTCGTCCGGCCGGGCGCGATCATTCCGCGCCAGCCGTTGGTCCAGTCGACCGCGGAGACGCCCAAGGGCGCGTTGGAGATCAACGTCTATCCGGGCAATGACTGCGCCGGCTCGCTCTACCTCGATGATGGGGTCAGCTTCGCTTATCAGCGCGGCGGCTTCCTGCGCCAGGCGATCCGCTGCGACGCCGGCTCGCTCAGCTTCGATCCGCGCAGTGGCAGCTACAAACCGTGGTGGATCGGCTTCGACGTGGTGATCCATGGCTGGAAGGGCAGCGCGCCCAAGGTGACGTTGGGGCCGAAGCGGATCGTGGCGCGCGTCGCCGACGGCGCGCTGCGCTTCTCGCTTCCCGATCTGCCCAGGGGAGCCCGGATCGCGATCCAGCAATGAAGCCCGAACTGCGTCATGTCGGCGAGGCGCAGAGCCCGGTGGTCGTCATCGACGATTTCACTGGCGCGGTGGACGAGGTGGTCGATCTGGCCGCGGCGATGGCACCGTTCCCGACGAGCGGCGGGACCTATTACCCCGGACTGCGCTGTCCGATCACGGTCGGGGACGCCGCCTATGGCTATGTCGAGCGCCTGCTTGAGGCGGCAGGGCCGTTCATTGGCGGCGGCTTCGACGTCGATACGTTCGACCTGCTGGAGGCCAGCTTCTCGATGGTGACGGCGGCACCCGGCACGCTCGATCCGGCGCAGCGCGCGCCGCATTTCGATTCGACCGATCCCGATTATTTCGCGGTTCTCCATTATCTCAGCGACACGCCCGGCACGGCGTTCTTCCGTCAGCGTGCGACCGGAATAGAATTGGTCGACGAGCGCAATGTCCACCGTTTCGTGGCGACCGCGCGCCGGGTGAACGATGACCTGTCTGGCTATACGTTCGGATCCAACCAGCATTACGAACAGATCGGGCGGATCGAAGGCGTGCGCGATCGCCTCGCCATCTATCGCGGGTCGATGCTCCATTCGGGAATCATTCCGCCCGACATGGCGTTCAGCGCCGATCCGCGCCTGGGGCGGCTGACCGCCAACATCTTCATCAAGGGGCGTAGAGGATAGATCGTTTCCGCTTAGCGTCACCCCCCGAAAATTAGCGTCATCCCCGCGAAGCGCGGACCCATCTCCGACCCGCTCCAGCTTGCCAAACAGCCGTGGCGCGTGTGACTTCTCTCCGAGATGGATCCCCGCCTT
>NZ_BCYU01000099.1 GCF_001598355.1 Sphingomonas asaccharolytica NBRC 15499 | reverse complement strand
ATTCGGTGGTATTCGGCGGCTTCTCGCCCGAAGCGCTGGCCGGGCGAATCGAGGATTGTGGGTCGACCCTGGTGATCACCGCCGACGAAGGCAGGCGCGGTGGCAAGAAAGTCCCGCTCAAGGCCAATGTCGACGCCGCGCGCCGCCATGCGCCGGGGCTGAAAACGGTCATCGTCGTCAAGGCGACCGGCGGCGACGTCGCGATGGGCGACGGCGATCTGTGGTATCACGATCTGGTCGAGCAGGCGTCGGCCGAGTGCCGGCCCGAACCGATGAACGCGGAGGACCCGCTGTTCATCCTCTATACCTCGGGATCGACCGGCAAGCCCAAGGGCGTTCTCCATACCACCGCCGGCTATCTGGTCTGGGTCAGCCTCAGCCACGAACTGACCTTCGATTACCGGCCCGGCCAGATCTATTGGTGCGCCGCCGATATCGGCTGGGTCACCGGGCACAGCTATATCCTCTACGGCCCGCTCGCCAACGGCGCGACCAGCCTGATGTTCGAAGGCGTGCCCAATTGGCCCGACGCCAGCCGCATCTGGCAAGTCGTCGACCGTCACCAGGTCGAGATCATCTATACCGCGCCGACCGCGTTGCGCGCGCTGATGCGCGAAGGCGACGATTACGTGACGCGGACCAGCCGCCAGTCCCTGAAGCTGCTCGGCACGGTCGGCGAACCGATCAATCCCGAGGCGTGGCGCTGGTATCACGAAGTGGTCGGGGAGGGGCGCTGCCCGATCGTCGATACCTGGTGGCAGACCGAGACCGGCGGACACATGATCACGCCCTTGCCCGGCGCTACCGACCTCAAGCCAGGCAGCGCGACTTTGCCCTTCCCCGGCGTCGATCCGCAGATCGTCGATACCGACGGCATTGTCCTCAACGGCGCGGCGGAGGGGAATCTGGTCATCGCCAAGAGCTGGCCCGGGCAGATGCGCAGCGTCTGGGGCGACCATGACCGCTTCTTTCAGACCTATTTCACGACCTATCCGGGCAAATATTTCACCGGCGACGGCTGCCGCCGCGACGAAGACGGCTATTATTGGATTACCGGCCGCGTCGACGACGTGATCAACGTCAGCGGGCACCGCATGGGCACCGCTGAGGTCGAAAGCGCGTTGGTGCTCCATGCCAAGGTCGCCGAGGCGGCGGTGGTCGGCTTCCCGCACGACATCAAGGGGCAGGGCATTTACGCTTATGTCACTTTGAACGCCGACGAGGCGCCATCGGAAGAATTGCGCAAGGAACTCGTCCAGTGGGTGCGGACCGAGATCGGGCCGATTGCCTCACCGGATGCGGTGCAATTCGCACCAGGGCTGCCCAAGACGCGATCGGGGAAGATCATGCGCCGCATCCTGCGCAAGATCGCCGAGGGCGATGTGTCGAACCTGGGCGACATTTCGACCCTGGCCGATCCGGCAGTGGTCGACGATCTGGTCAAGAACCGGGTCGGCTGATGCCGGTCGAGGCGGTTCGTGGCGACATCACGCGGCTGGAGGTCGACGCGATCGTCAACGCCGCCAATTCCTCGCTGCTCGGTGGCGGCGGCGTCGACGGCGCGATCCATCGCGCCGCCGGGCCGGAATTGGTCGCCGAATGCCGGATGCTAAACGGCTGTAAGCCGGGTCGAGCCAAGGCGACCGGCGGCTACCGCTTGCCCGCGCGGTACGTGATCCACACGGTCGGGCCGGTGTGGAATGGCGGGAGCAAGGGTGAGGCGGAAACGCTGGCGAGTTGCTATCGCGAAAGCCTGAGGGTCGCCGAGGGGCTGGGGGTGCGCACGATCGCCTTTCCGGCGATCAGCACCGGCATTTACGGCTATCCGCGCGACGAAGCGGCGGCGATCGCGGTGCGCGAGACGGTGGCTGCAGCGGAGCGGTTCGACAATATCCTGCTGGTCGCGTTCGATGCGGAGACGTTCAAGCTTTATCGCGACCGGCTCGCCTAGACCGACGGAACGCGCCTCAACAACCATCGTCACCCCGGCCTTGTGCCGGGGTCTGCCTCTCCACCGCGCAAGCCAGCCGTCGTTGCGCGGCGGATGCCGGGACAAGCCCGGCATCCGCTAGGAGTGCGGCGAGGTCGCCCCATCCGTCACACGAAGCAGGCGATTTCGCCCATTTCCTTGGGGATGGGATAGCCGGTCACCTTGACTCCCGCCGCGTCGAGCCAGGCATGCGCGTCGATCGCGCGCGCGCCGCTCGGGCTTGCACCGAAATGCATCACGCTGGCGATTCCGCGCCGCCGCAGCATCGCGTGCGCAGCCATCGCCTGCTGCAGGCAGACCGAGCGGAAGGGCATGAACGGCGCGGCCGAGCGCACTGCCCAGCCGATCGCGCGTGCCGTCGCGGCCTGGTCGGGGGTGGTCGCCGCCGCGCGCTGGGCGACGCGCGGGTCGGCCGGGCTGACGAAGTCGCCCAGCCGCCCCGCGACTCGCGAAAACGGCAGGACGAGCAAGAGCATCCGCGCCGCGAACATGCTGGCGCAGGCTTCCGCGACCAACAATTGGCGCCGCCAGCCCACCCCGGCCAGCGTCTTCATTTTGTGCAGAATATCGCGCGCCATGATGGACATGACTGACAGGGTTTATTGGCGAAGTCGATTGCGTGTGCTTTTGCTGGCCGCTATAGTTTCATAATACACGCAGGGCGGGAGTTTTTCTGAAATGAACAAGAAGGTTATCGGCCGGCTGGCGCTCGGCGCCGCGGCGCTGGCGATCGCGATTCCGGCAGTGGCGAAGATCGCGGCGACGGCGCCGCGCTACGGTGCGTTCGGCATCGACCTCACTACCCAGGACAAGGCGGTCAAGCCGGGCGACGATTTCTGGACCTATGCCAATGGCGCCTGGGCCGCGCGCACGACGATTCCCGACGACAAGGGATCGGTCGGCTATGGCAACATCCTGAGCGACGAAGCCGAGGTCAACGTCCGCAAGATCCTCGACGACATGGCCGCCAACCCGAGCAAATACGGCACGACCGGCAAGCAGGTCGGCGATTTCTACGCGAGCTGGATGGACGAAGCGGGGATCGAGGCCAAGGGCACCGCGCCGCTCAAGCCTTATCTCGCTAAGATCGCGGCGGTGAATGATCTGGCCGGCCTGCAGACCCTGTTCGCATCGACCGGCTATGCCTCGCCGGTCGAGCTCGGCACGATGCCGAGCCTGTCGGATCCCGAACATTACACCGCCGTCGTCGGCCAGGGTGGCCTCGGCATGCCGCGCGACTTCTATCTGCTGCCGGGCGAGAAGTATGACGCCTTCCGCAAGGCGTATCGCGCCTATGTCCAGCATGTCCAGGAGCTCGCCGGCATTCCCGACGCCGGCGCCAAGGCCGATGCGATCGTCGCGCTCGAAACTGCCATGGCCAAGGATCAATGGTCGCCCGAACAGAGCCGCGACATCGCCAAGCTCAACGATCCCGAAGACGTTGCCGGGTTGAAGGCCAAGGCGCCCGATTTCGACTGGGCGCTGATGCTCAAGACCGCCGGGCTCGAATCGTCGCCCAAGGTGCTGATGGCCAACAACACCGCGCTGACCGCGATGGGCAAGATCATGACCGCGACGCCGCTCCAGACGTGGAAGGACTATCTCGCTTTCCACTTCGTCAGCGACCATGCGACCTTCCTGCCCAAGGCATTCGACGACGCGCGGTTCGATTTCTATTCGAAGACGTTGTCGGGCGTGCAGGTCAAGCGCGACCGCTGGAAGCGCGGCGTGCAGCTGACCAACGGCGCGCTCGGCGAAGCGGTGGGCAAGCTCTATGTCGAGCAATATTTCCCCGCCTCGAGCGAGGCCAAGATGGCCGAGCTGATCGAGAATCTGCGCACGGCCTATGGCAAGAAGATCGCCGGCTCGACCTGGATGGATGACGCCACCAAGAAGGCGGCGTTGGCCAAGCTGGCGGCGTTCGAACCGCGCATCGGCCACCCGGTCAAATATATCGATTATTCGTCGCTCCAGGTTGAGCGCGGAGACCTGCTCGGCAATGCGATGCGTTCGGCCGAGTTCGATCATCAGCTCGACCTGCAGCGTTTCCCCAAGCCGGTCGATCGCAGCTTGTGGGGCATGACGCCGCAGACGGTGAATGCCTATTACAATCCGCTGGCCAACCAGATCACCTTCCCGGCGGCGATCCTGCAGCCGCCTTATTTCGATCCCAATGCCGATCCGGCGGTCAATTATGGGGCGATCGGCGCGATCATCGGCCATGAAATGGGTCATGGCTTCGACGATCAGGGCAGCCAGTTCGGGCCGACCGGCAAGTACGAGAATTGGTGGACCGACGCGGCGAAGAAATCGTACGGCGAACACACCGCCGCACTCGCCGCGCAATATGACGGTTACGAGGCGATCCCCGGGACCAAGATCAACGGCAAGCTGACCCTGGGCGAGAATATCGGCGACCTGAGCGGCGTCGAGACCGCTTATGCCGCCTATCAGCTCTATCAGGCCAAGCACGGCAAGGCGCCGGTGATCGGCGGCCTAACCGGCGACCAGCGCTTCTTCTTGGCGTACGCCCAGGCATGGCAGGCGAAGTTGCGCGAGGGACTGCAGCGCCAATTGCTGCTGACCGATCCGCATTCGCCGGCAAGATATCGGGTCAACGGCATCGTTCGCAACGTCGACGCCTGGTACACCGCGTTTGATATCAAGCCGGGCGACGCGCTGTATCTGGCGCCCGAAAAGCGCGTCCATATCTGGTAAGCGGTAGAGATATCGAGCTTAAAAGGGCGTCCGCGATCCGATCGCGGGCGCCCCTTCTTTATCGGACAGGCCCCGCCAGTCGCGACGAGGTATCCCCAATGTCGAACAAGGATCGCACGATCATGATCCACCGCCGCACGCCCGAATCGGCGGCGATGGTGGCGAATACCCAGCGCGCGATGGCGATCACGCCCATCCTCAACCGCCTGACTTATGCCGATGGCGATGAGATCCGGGCGGTGTTCAGCGATCTGATCGGCTGCCAGGTCGACGACAGCTTCATGCTGATCCCGCCTTTCTACACCGCGCACGGCCGCGACATCCGGGTCGGCCGCAACGTGTTCATCAACCAGAATTGTACGATCTACGACCTTGGCGGCGTCGATATCGGCGACGATGTGCTGATCGGGCCGAATGTCAGCATCATCACCACGGGCCATCCGCTCGAGCCCTCGCGCCGCCGCGACGGGGTAACGGCCGCCCCGATCATGATCGAACGCAATGTGTGGATCGCCGCCGGCGCGACGATCATCGGCGGGGTCACGGTGGGTGAGAATTCGGTGGTCGCAGCGGGCGCCGTAGTCACGCACGACGTCCCGCCGAATAGCCTGGTTGCTGGTGTGCCGGCGAGGGTCATCCGCTCGCTCGACGGCTGAGCGATCATCGCTGTTGAAAGCACTTGACTCGAATGTAAGTCGCAGCTTACCGTAAGTCATGACTAACCGAATCGCCGTCGCCCTCAACGCGCTCGCGGACCCTACGCGCCGGACGATCTTCGAGCGCGTCGGCGCGGCGCCCGGCGCGGTGGGGGAGATCGCTGCCGGGTTGCCGGTGTCGCGGCCGGCCGTATCGCAGCATCTCAAGGTGCTGAAGGAGGCTGGGTTGGTGACCGACACGCCCGACGGCACGCGCCGCGTCTATCGCCTCGACCCCCGCGGGCTGGGCGCGCTGCGCAACTGGCTCGACCGCTTCTGGGGCGACCAGCTCAGCGCGTTCAAGGATTTTGCCGACCAGCAGGAGAGCACCGAATGAGCATTGCCCCGATCGTCCAGTCGGTAACCGTAGCGGTGCCGCCCGATCGCGCCTTTGCCCTGTTCACCGGGTCGATCGGCCGCTGGTGGAAGCGCGGCATGACGATCGGCGCCAAGCCGCACGAGGAGGTGGTGATCGAACCGCGACCCGGCGGACGCTGGTTCGAGCGCGACGAGGATGGTGCCGAGACCGAATGGGGCAAGGTGCTCGCCTGGGAGCCGCCCGGCCGCGTGCTGCTCGGCTGGCAGATCGACGCCGCGTTCAAACACGACCCCGATCTCACCACCGAAGTCGAAGTGACGTTCGTGCCCGATGGCACCGGCACCCGCGTGACGCTGACTCACAGCCGGCTCGAACGCTTCGGCGAGTCGGCCGAGCGCATCGCCGCGCAGCTTGGCGGCGGCTGGCCGGGTCTACTTCAGATGTTCGCCGATCTTACCGAGAAGGACGTATGATGACCGACTTCGTGATCCACGGCATTCCCGGCAGCCCCTATGTCCGCGCGCCCTTGCTCGCGCTGGAGGAAAAGGGTCTGCCCTGGCGGCTCGATCCCTTGCCGATGGGCGGCAATCGCACGCCCGATTACAAAGCGCGGCTGCACCCCTTCGCCAAGATCCCGGTGCTCGATCATGGCGATTTCCGCCTCTACGAAACGCGCGCGATCCTCGACTATATCGACCAGATCGCGCCCGACCCGGTGTTGACACCTAGCGAGCCAAAGCTGCGGGCGCGGATGAATCAGGGGATCGGGATCGTCGATTCCTACGTGGCGCCGCGACTCAGCGGTGCGGTGACCTTCCCCCGCCTCGTCGCGGCGCGGTTCGGCATGGCGGTCGACGATGCCGCGGTGGTGGCCGCGATCCCGGCCGCGCAGGAAGTGATCGATGAGCTCGCACGGCTGCTCGGCGATCAGGACTATATGGCGGGACCGGCGTTGAGCCTGGCCGATGTGATGCTGATTCCGCATCTCGCCTTCATGCCCGATTTTGCCGAAGGGGCGGCGATGATCGCGCGGCATGCGCGGCTTGCGGGCTGGATCGAGCGGGTGAAAGCGCGGCCGAGCATGGCGGCAACCGACTGGGCCGTGCTGCTCGACCGGTTCCCAATGCCACAGGCGGCGGAGCCGGTAGCCGCTCACGCCTAGCACGGACCGAGCCAGTTTAGTTCGGCACGCCCCACAGGGTTGCGCGGTCACGCGCGAGCGATTTCATGAATTGATCGAGATCGGTCAGCCGTGTCTCGATCTCGCCGGCGTCCACCCCGCTCCAGACCGAAATATCGTAGCCGGCTTTGGCTTTCTTGAGGTCCTGGCCGGCGCGATAGCGGTCAGTGATGTAGAGCAGTTCGAGCAATTCGGTCGGTCGATTGCGCTTGTCGGCTTTGATCGCTCCGCATTTGACGAGATATTCCGTCATGATGCCGTCATTCGATGTGCTGACCATCACTATCCCCTGTCTCGTGACGCGGAGATGGGGTGCCCACGATGGCGAGTCCAGGGCTAAACCTTCGAAACGCCCATTGCGATGAGGCTCTTCGCCGTATCGACCACGCTGTCGGCGGCGGGGCGCGGGCGCCAGCCGAGCTTTTCCATCGCATGAGTCGGTTCAGCGCGTCGGACCTTGCCGAGCTCGCCGACCAATTGGCGCACCGCCGGGTCGAACAGCGCCACGATCCGCATCACCCAATTGGGCATGCGCCGCTTCGGCACCTTGCCGGCATGCGCTGGCAGCCGCTCGCGCAGGATCGCGGCGATCTCGATCAGGCGCAGGAAACCGTGTGGCGCCACCGCCATGAAGCGCTCGCCGCTGATGTCGGGCGCGGACAGCGCACGGACATGCAAGTCGGCGACATCGCGTACATCGACCAGGTTCAGGCCGAGATCGGGCAAGGCCGGATAGGCGCCCTCGAGCACGCGCTTCACGACTTCGAGCGATGGCGAAAAATCGGTGCCGAGCAACGGCCCCAATACCAGTCCGGGATTGACCGTGACGAATTCCAGGCTGCCCCCTTCCGCCGCGACCCAGTCACGCGCGGCGCGCTCGGCGATCGTCTTCGACTTGGCATAAGCGGACACGCCGGCGGCGGTCACGTCGGTCCAGTCGGCCTCGGTGAATGTGTCCTTGCCCTTGGCGCGGCCATGGAAGATCGCCGCCACCGATGAGGTCATGACCAGCCGCGTGACCCCGGCGTCGCGCGCGAAGCGGAGCGCGCGCAACGCGCCGTCGCGCGCCGGGATGATCACCTCATTCTCGTCCTTCACATTATGGAGCGGGACGGGGGAGGCCATGTGGACGACATGGTGGCACGCGGTCATCGCCTCGGCCCAGCCGGCGTCGCTGGTCAGATCAGCGGCGAAAAAGGAAAGACGATCATTGGCAACGTTCAACCAGTCGCGCACCTCGGCTTCGCGGTTGAGCGAGCGGATGGTGGCACGCACCGTCCAGCCCTGCTCGATCAGCTGGCGAATGGTGAAGCCGGCAATATAGCCGCTGCCCCCGGTGACCAGAACCACGCCCGCCATATGCCTCTCCCTTGGGGCGATAGGCTAGCATATTGATTTCATTTCGCAACGCGTCAGCAGTTGACCCGCGCCTGACCAAGGGAGAGAGCAGGGCGATGAAAGCGCTGCTCGTCTCCGAACTCGGCCCCGATTTCGCCGGCTGCGGGCTGACAGACATGCCCGATCCGGTCCGCCGGCCGGGGCAGGTACTGATCCGGATCCGCGCGGCGTCGCTCAACTTCCCCGATCTGCTGATGACCGAGGGCAAATATCAGCTGAAGCCCGATCTGCCGTTCGTTCCCGGCATGGAGGTCGCGGGCGAGGTGGTGGACACCGATCGCGATAGCGGGTTCGCGCCGGGCGAGGCGGTGGTTGCGGGGACGCGGCTCGGCGGGTTCGCCGAATTGGTCGCCATCGACGCGTCCAGAGTACGACGGCTTCCCGCCAATCTCGATTTCGCCGCCGGCGCGAGCGTCGGCGCGGCCTATAACACCGCCTACGTCTCGCTGGTGCGCTGCGCCCATGTCCAGCCCGGCGAGTGGGTGCTGGTCCATGGCGCGACCGGCGGCGTCGGGCTGGCCGCGGTCGATCTGGCCAAGGCGCTCGGCGCGCGCGTGATCGCCACGTCGCGCTCGCCGGATAAACTGGCGGCCGTGACGGCGGATTATTTGGTCGATGCGACCTTGCCGGCGCCGGGTTTTCGCGAGGCGGTGAAGGAGATCACCGGTGGCGGCGCCGATGTGATCTTCGATCCCGTAGGCGGCGACGTGTTCGACGAAAGCACGCGCTGCATCGCCTTCGGCGGGCGGCTGCTGGTGATCGGCTTCACCTCGGGACGGATCGCGAGCGTCGCGACCAACATCCCGCTGATCAAGGGATTCTCGGTGATCGGCGTGCGCGCCGGCGAATATGGCCGCCGCTTCCCCGACAAGGGCCGCGAGAATCAGGACGCGATCTGGGCGCTGGCGGAAGAAGGCCGCATCCGCCCGCGCGTCGATAGCCGATACGCGCTGGCGGACTGGCGCGCGGCGTTCGAGGCGATGCGGGACAGCCGGATGGTCGGCAAAATTGTGATCGAGCCTTGATAGGCTGTCGGCACGTAGCAGCAAAAAACAAGAAACCCCGGCGGTCGCGAAGACCGCCGGGGTTCGTGGTCGGCCCCGACACCCTGTGAAGGGGGGTTGGTGCCGAGGCCGTACGCCTGTGGCGCTTACGCGCCTCAGCCGCCCAGCAGTTTGAGCACGCCCTGCGAGCTCTGATTGGCCTGGGCGAGCATCGCCGTCGACGCCTGGCTCAGGATCTGGGCCTTGGCGAGGTTGGTCGATTCGGCCGAGAAGTCGGCATCCTGGATGCGGCTGCGCGCATCGGTCAGGTTGGTCGAGTTGTTGGTTAGATTGTTGACCGCCGATTGCAGACGGTTCTGCGCGGCGCCGAGGCCCGCACGAGTCGTCGACACTTCGGCGATCGCATCGTCGAACGCGCTCAGGGTCAGGCCGGTCTTCATCTTGTTGGCGGTGAAGTCGACCACGGCCGACAGCTTGGTCGACGCGGCATTGAGCTGGCTGAACGACATCTGGACGGTGTCGCTCGAATTGGCGCCCGCCTGGATCGTGACGTTGTTGGTCGCCGTCGCGAACAGATTCTTGCCGTTATAGGTGGTGTTGGCGACGATCGAGCTGATCTGCGCGCCCAGCGCATCCTGCTCCGCCGTGATATTGGCGGCGTCGCTGGCCGAATAAGTGCCGTTGGCGCCCTGCACCGCGAGTTCGCGCATCCGCTGGAGCATGTTGGTGACTTCGTCGAGCGCGCCTTCAGCGGTCTGCGCCATCGAGATGCCGTCATTGGCGTTGCGCACGCCCTGGTTCATGCCGCGGATCTGCGCGGTCATCGAGGCCGAAATGGCGAGGCCGGCGGCGTCGTCCTTGGCCGAGTTGATGCGCATGCCCGTGGACAGGCGGTTCATGGCCGTCGACAAGGCGTCGTTGGCTTTGGTCGAAGCATTCTGCGCCCGAAGCGCGGAAATATTGCTACCGATAACGGTCATAATGGTCTCCGTTGCTGACGCTCCCCGCCACCCCCAAGGCAGAAGGTCGAGCCGTCGACAGCAACGAACGACCGCTTTCGCGACCGTTTAAGTAAATTTTTTCGTCACCATGAAAATCCCGGCGGCGGTTGGGCCGCCGGGATCTCCCGGTACGCTTCACTCGAAGCCTGTCCTGCCCAGCCCTCGGGGGGATGGGACTGGGCAGGATCCTTCATTAGCCGAGCAGCTTGAGCACGCCCTGCTGCGACTGGTTGGCCTGGGCCAGCATCGAGGTCGACGCCTGGGCCAGGATCTGCGCCTTCGCCAGGTTGGTCGATTCCGACGAGAAGTCGGCGTCCTGGATGCGGCTGCGCGCGTCGGTCAGGTTGGTCGCGTTGCTGGTCAGGTTGTTGACCGCCGACTGCAGACGGTTCTGGCTGGCACCGAGACCCGCGCGGGTCGTCGACACTTCGTTGATCGCGTCGTCGAACGCGGAGAGCGCCAGGCCGGTCTTCATCTTGTTGTTGGTGAAGTCGACGACTGCCGACAGCTTGGTCGTGGCGGCGTTCAGCTGGGTGAAGTCGACCGAGATCGCGTCCGCCGTGTTGGCGCCGGCCTGGACCGAAATGGTGTTCGACGCAGTGGCGAACAGGTTCTTGCCGTTGAACGCGGTGTTGGTGACGATCGAGCCGATCTGAGCGGACAGAGCGTCCTGCTCCGCCGTGATGTTGGCGGCGTCGGTGGTCGAATAGGTGCCGTTGGCCGACTGCACCGCGAGCTCACGCATACGCTGCAGCATGTTGTTGACCTCGTCCAGCGCGCCTTCACCGGTCTGCGCCATCGAGATGCCGTCATTGGCGTTGCGCACGCCCTGGTTCATGCCCTTGATCTGGGCAGTCATCGAGGCCGAGATGGCGAGGCCGGCGGCGTCGTCCTTGGCCGAATTGATACGCATGCCCGTGGACAGGCGGTTCATCGCCGTCGAGAGGGCCAGGTTCGCCTGGTTAGAGGCATTCGTCGCACGAAGCGCCGATACGTTGCTTCCGATAACAGTCATGTCCGTGTCTCCACTTTGCTACGACGATCCCCGCCTCTCCCCCGAATAGTGCGAGGGGCCGAGCCGTCTGAACCGGAGAACGGCAGGTATTTGCCGGGCTTTAGGCAAAAAATTGCCGGTCCTTTGCCGGTCGCCTCCATTCCGGGTGGGCACGCGGTAATTTTTTGCCGCCTTTGCCGGATGGTTTACGTCTCGTTTACCAAACTCCGGGCATGTCTCCCCACGACGAAGGGGAAATACATGCGTTCGATCTTTCCATCCGATCTGGTCATGCGGCAAAAATATGCCTTGGTCTCTTCGCTGCGTGCGCAGGGCCTCGGCGTTGCCGAGGGTGATGCCCGGCCGCAGGCGAGCGACGTCTTCCTGGTGATAGAAGGCGAGACGCCGCCGATCGCCGACCGCACCCTGGTGATCGGCAGCGAAGGACGCGGGTTCCGGCGCGGAACGGGCGGCACGCCCACGCGCCTCTCCTTCGGTCCGGCCGACAACGCCATCGGATCGGCCTTCGCTTATGCTTATGCCGCCGGCCCCGAAGCGCCGACCGCCGCCGATCCCGAGAGCCTGGCGCTGTTCGCGCTGGCCGAGCGCGTCGCCGATGCCGACATCACCGTGTTGATCAATGGCCCGACCGGCACCGGCAAGGAAGTGCTGGCGCGCACCATCCACCTGAAATCGCGTCGCAGCGACAAGCCGTTCGTCGCGATCAATTGCGCTGCGCTCCCCGAAAGCATGCTCGAGGCGTTGCTGTTCGGCCACCAGAAGGGTGCCTTCACCGGCGCCAGTGCGGCGGGCGAAGGATTCTTCCGTGCGGCCGAGGGCGGCACCTTGCTGCTCGACGAGATCGCCGAGATGCCGCTTCAGCTCCAGGCCAAATTGCTCCGCGTGCTGCAGGAGCGCGAGGTCATCCCTATCGGCGCCTCGACCCCGATCCCGATCGACGTCCGCATCATCGCCTGCGCCAACCGCGACCTGCATGAGGAAGTCGCCGCCGGCCGCTTCCGCTCCGACCTTTACTATCGCCTATCGGTGTTCCCGCTGACCACGCGGCGGCTGGCTGATCGCCCGCAGGACATCCCGGCGCTCGCCGCGGCGATGATCCTGCGCCATTCGGGCAATCGCCAGTCGATCCCCTGGCCCGACCAGGGCGCGATCGACGCGCTGATGGCGCACGACTGGCCGGGCAATGTCCGCGAGCTGGAGAACGTGATCCAGCGCGCCTTGCTGTTCGCCGCGGGCGACACGATAGGCGCGAACCATATCGTGTTCGACCGCCGTCCCGAACCCAAGGCCGATCCGGTCCCCGGACGCAGCGCCGACACGCTCGCCAATGTCGTCCAGTTCAGCGAGTTCCAGGCGATCCGCGAAACGCTCGCCGCATGCGGCGGCAGCCGGATCGAGACCGCGCGCCGGCTTGGCATTTCCGAACGCACGCTTCGCTACCGTCTCGCCAGAGCGCGCGAGCAGGGTGAAGATATCACGAGGATGTGGGCATGAGCGGCATCAACGGCATTGGCGGCGCGATGAGCGTCGACCGGGTAATGGCGCTTCGTGCGCAGATCCTGGAACGCAATACGGCGCTGGCACGCGCCGGGGCGGCGGGGCCGACGGCCGCGCCCACCACGGTCCAGCCGGCCGGACCCGCCAGTTTCGCGGACTCGCTGACGAGCGCGCTCAACAGCGTCAACGACAGCCAGAACCGCGCGTCGGACATCTCCGCTTCGTACGAACGCGGCGAGACGATCGACATCGCCAAGGTGATGCTGGCCCGCCAGGAGGCGTCGGTCAGCTTCGAAGCGACCTTGCAAGTCAGGAACAAGCTCTTGTCCGCGTACAAGGACATTATGAGCATGCCGGTTTGAGATAGGCCATGAGCAACGAACTCACCCAATCCGCCCCGCTCGCCACCGAGCGTTTCGCCAATCCGCTGAAGCAGGTCCAGGGCCTGCTCGGTCAGCCGGCGATCCGCCGCAGCTTGCCGATGATCCTGATGGTCGGGCTGATCGCGTCCGCCGCGCTCGCCTGGTTCATGCTGTCGACGCCGACGCAGAAGACCTTGTTCACGGGGTTGCCCGATAGCGACAAGTCGCAAGTCATGGCCGCGCTCAAGACCGGCGGCATCACCGGCCGGATCGATGAATCGACCGACGCGCTGACGGTCAACGAGGACGAATATTCCAAGGCGCGGATGCTGCTCGCCGGCCAGGGCCTGCCCAAGGCGGCGCCGGGCGGCTACGCGATCCTCGACAATCTACCGATGGGCGTCAGCCGCGCGGTGGAAGGCGAACGGTTGCGCCAGGCGCGCGAGACGGAGCTTGCCCGCTCGATCCAGGATATCGACGCCGTTGCCGAGGCGCGGGTGCATTTGGCGGTACCTGAAAACACCGTGTTCGTGCGCGACAATGCCGCGCCGTCGGCCAGCGTCATGGTCAAGCTCCAGGCTGGGCGCGCGCTCAGCGACGCGCAGGTCTCGTCGATCATCAACCTTGTCGCCTCGTCGGTGCCGGGGATGAAGCCCGACGACGTCACCATCGTCGACCAGATGGGCGCGCTCTTGTCCAAGCCGGGCGCCGGCAGCGACAGCAACGACGCCGCGGTGCGCTACCAGCGCCAGGTCGAACAGAAATATCGCGAGCAACTCAGCCAGTTGCTGACGCCATTGGTCGGCGCGGGCAATTTCACCGCCGAAGTGACTGCCGACGTCAATCTCGACGACACCAGCTCGACTCGCGAAAGCTATGACAAGGCCGGTGCGCTGCGCGCCGAACAGGGCAATTGGACCAACAAGGACGCCCCCAACGCTCAGCCGCCGGGCGGGATTCCGGGGGCATTGTCGAACACCCCACCGCCGCCGACCACGGTGGCGACGCCGACACCCACGCCGACTCCGACTCCCGCTCCCGCTCCCGGGGCGACGCCCGCGGCCGGAGCGGCGGGCGCGCCTGCCGCCGCGGCC
>NZ_BCYU01000098.1 GCF_001598355.1 Sphingomonas asaccharolytica NBRC 15499 | reverse complement strand
CCTGCTCAGCCGCGGCTATGCCCGCCGCGACCTCGCCCGCATCGCCGCGATCTTCGGCGTCGGCGCGATGGCGGCGGCGAGCGGCCGGCCGGCCTGGGCATCGGCCGGCGTGCCCGATCCCGCCCCCAGCGCCAAGACGCGAATCGGCGCCAACGAATGCTGGACCGGACCGCTCGCCCCCGGCCAGGCCGCCGCGGCGAAGATGATCGCGCAAGGCAATCGCTATTCCCCGCACAACGAACGCAGCGATTTCATCAAGGCGGTGATGTCGGTGGAAGGCGTGCCGTTCGACCATGTCGCTCCCTGGCCGGGATCGAGCGATCCGCTGTCGCGTGCTGTCGTGACCTATTGCTCGCCGACCAAGGGGTTGGTCACCGCCGATCCGACCTTCGAACTCGCCGGGCGTACCGCGGCGTGGCTCGGCGCGCCGGTCAAGGCGGTGCCGCTCACGCCCGATTTCCGCCATGACGTGAAGGCGATGCTGGCGGCCGACCCCAATGCCGGGCTTTACTACATCTGCACCCCCAACAACCCGACCGGGACGATCACGCCGCTCGCCGATATCGAATGGCTGATCCAGAACAAGCCGGCCGGATCGATGGTGCTGATCGACGAGGCCTATACCCATTTCGCCGGCGTGCCGGTGGCATCGTCCTTCGCGGTCAAATATCCCGACGTCATCGTCATGCGGACCTTTTCGAAGATCTTCGGCATGGCCGGGATGCGGATGGGCTATATCATGACCCAGCCCGCCAATATCACCAAGATGATGCGCTATGACGGCGGCATGCAGTCGGGCGCGTTGCCGCTGCCCTCTTTGGTCTGCGCGACCGCCAGCCTCACTGCGGGGCCGCTGATCGCGCAACGCCGCGCGCAGATGCAGGCGGCGCGCGCCTTCGCGATCGATCATGTCAAAAAACACGGGCTGAAGGTCGTGCCGACCGAGGCGAACATGTTTATGATCGACTGGAAGACCAAGCCGGCCAAGGACATGCAGGCGGCGTTCCGCACCCAGAGTGTGGAGATCGGCCGCTCCTGGCCGATCTGGCCCAGCGTGTCGCGCGTCACCGTCGGGTCGATGGCCGAGATGGCCGCTTTCTGCACCGCGCTGGACAAGGTCTGGACCGCCTGACGATGCGGCCAATGCCGTTTTTTACTGTGTTTCAACGACAGGGCGCCGGCTCCCCCGCGTCCAACGCGGCCGCGCGCCCTGTCGCATTTTCTACATCCACCGCTGCCGCGCCCCTGGGGGCAAGGCAGCCAATCCGTTCGCGATGCGGCGAGCCAGGACAAAGAACGTCCGCCGGCGCTCCACGAACGGCACTGAGCGGGAGGGGTGTCTGAAGGCTTTCTGTTGAAAGGGGCCTTCGATGAAAAGATCGGTATCTATTGCGGCACTGGCACTCGGCACGTTGTGGGCAGCGAGCGCACAGGCCACGGCAGCGGACACCACCGCCGACAAGACGGCTGATAAGGCGGCAAGCGTGCCGCCCGCCGACGCACCTGGCGATCCCCAGGCAAATACGCTTCCCGCGGCGACGGTGGCGGCTACCCAAGCCAGCGACGAGATCATTGTAACCGGCACCCGCGTCGTCGGCACCACGGCGGCGGAAAGCTCCGCCCCGATCAAGGTGCTGGATGCGGCCACGCTCAGCCGCGTCGGCCAGCCCAATCTCAATCAGGTGCTGACCCAGCTCGTCCCCTCGTTCAATGCCCAGGCATTCGGCGGCGACACCGCGAACCTGACCCTGTCGGCGCGGCTTCGCGGGCTCAGCCCCAACCACACTTTGGTCCTGGTCAACGGCAAGCGCCGGCATGGCACCGCCAATCTCGCGGTTCTCGGCGGACCTTACCAGGGCGCAGCAGCCGCCGATCTCGACCTGATCACCCCCGCCTCGGTCAAGCGCATCGAAGTGCTCGAACAGGGCGCCGCCGCGCAATACGGCTCCGACGCGATCGCCGGCGTGATCAACATCATCCTCAAAGACGATACCAGCGGCGGCGAGGCGATCGCCACCGGCGGCTCCTATTACGACACCGGCGGCCAGACCTGGGCCGGCAGTTTCACCATGGGCACCAAGATCGGCGAGAACGGGTTCCTCGACCTCACTTTCTTCCACCGCTTCCACGCCTTCAGCCAGGTCGGCGGCTTGGATCGCCGCGTGACCGACGCCAGCGGCACGCTGCTCCCCGGCCTCTCGGCGGCGCAAAAAGCGCTCTATGCTGGCATTCCCGGCTTTCCCTATGTCAACCGGATCAACGGCGACGCGCGATCGCATCTGACCAATTTGCAATACAATGCCGGCTACGATTTCGGCGACGTCCAGGTCTATAGCTTCGGCAGCTATTCGAAGCGCATTGCCTCGGCGTACGAAAATCTGCGCGTGCCCGACCGCATCATCGCCTCGCCGGTGCTGGGCGTCGGCGGCACGCTCGGCGCGCCGGGCTCGATCGTCTACGATCCCGACGGCGACACGCCGCCCAACGGCTTCAACCCGCGCGAGGGCATCCGCGAGGACGATTATTCGGTGACCGGCGGCATCAAGGGCGATCTCAACGGCTTCCGCTGGGATCTCAGTGGGACCTACGGGCAGGACAAGAACCTGATCTACACGCTCGATTCGGCCAACCGATCACTGTTCATCGACACCCATTTCACGCCGAAAGACTTCTATAACGGCCTGTTCAAGGCGACCGAATACACGGTCAACGCCGATTTCTCGAAGGACGTCGAACTCGGCCTGGCGCAACCGCTCAACATCGCGTTCGGCGGCGAATATCGGCGCAATATCTATGAGATCGGCTCGGGCGATCCGGCATCGATCTACAAGGAAGGCGGGCAATCCTATCCCGGTTTCCGGCCGTCCGACGCGGGCAAGCATGCCCGGCACAATTGGGCCGGCTATCTCGATCTGTCGGTCGAGCCGGTCGACGGGCTGAAGCTCGATGGAGCATTGCGCTACGAGAATTATTCCGATTTCGGATCGACCTGGACCTGGAAAGCGACGGGGCGCTACGACTTCAGCCCGGCGGTAGCGATCCGCGGCACGGTGTCGACCGGCTTCCGCGCGCCGACTTTGGCCGAAAGCTATTATTCGGCGACCAACGTCTCGCCGACTTCAGCCTTCGTCCAGCTCCCGGCCAATTCGGCCGCGGCCAAATTGCTGGGCTTCAGCAACCTCGGCCCGGAGAAGTCGACCAACTATAGCGCGGGCTTGGTGTTCCGGCCGGCATCGCGGCTGGTGATCACGCTCGACGCCTATCAAGTGAAGATCCGCAACCGCATTCTCGGCACCGGGTCGATCTTCGGCAGCGGCGGCGCGATCAATTTCCCGGTGGTGACGCAAGCGATCGTCGCCAACGGCAACGTGCTCGACCCGACCGTCAGCCAGACCGGCATCAACATCTTCACCAACGGCGCGGATACGCGGACGCGCGGGGTCGATGTCGTGGTGACCTACTTCACCGACTTCGGCGATGCCGGCAAGGTCGACTGGTCGATTTCGGGGACCTATAACGAGACCAAGGCGACAAGGATCGGCCTTGCCCCGACCCAACTCACGCCCACCGGCGGCACGACGCCGATCGCCTTGTTCGACAAATCGGCGATCTCCAACCTGGAAACCGCGTCGCCCAAAGTGAAGGTCGTCGGATCGGCCAATTACAGCCTGGGCGCTTTCTCATCGACGTTGCGCGGGACGCTGTTCGGCAAGAGCTCGGCCTATGCCTCGCCCAATGGCGGCACCTATTACAAGCAAGTGATCGGCACCGCGTTCCTCGTCGATCTCGACGCCAGCTATACGATCGCCCACACGGTGACGCTGACGATCGGCGCCAACAATGTGTTCAACAAGAAGCCGCCGACGGTCGCGCTGGTCCCCGGCACGACCAACTTCACCCTGGTGAATGGCGGCAACGTCATCGACTCGCCGCTGACCTTCTCGCCGTACGGGATCAATGGCGGGTATTATTATGGAAAGGTGTCGGTGAAGTTCTGATGCGATGGCGAGCCGTCCGGGGCGCCGGGCGGCTCGTTGGTTACCGGGACCGGAACGCCGCCTGACCACGGCGCCGGCGCCAACACAGCGCTACGCGTCATCGGCGCTTTAGAAACAGTATCGCCGCGGAAATCGCGAAATAGAAAGCCCCGAAAGCCGCGTAGGGCGCGACATCGCCAACGCTCAGGCTCGCGGTTGCGTCGGTCGCTTTCTTGACGAAGATCGCGCCGGCCAAGGCGGATTGCCCGCCGCTCAGGATCATCGGCCATTGCGCTCCGGCGGTGCGCCAGCGACGAACGGCAGTGGACAATTGGAGGATACCGGCAAGTGCGGCCCAAATGCCTATGACCGCGATCACAGCATGGAAATCTCGAGTTGCCGCAACCGCGACCGCGAGCGTGACGATCGCGCTGATGACGACGTTCAGCATCTGACTAGGGTTGGCGCGGAGGCCGCCGTTGCTCTTCGCATCCACATAGTTGGCAAGACTGTCCCATGCGGGATAGGCGACGATCAGCGCGACGCCGAGCGTCGGATGGGCCTTGCCGATGGTAAACGCCAGGGCGACCCACAGTGTCGATACGATAGCCCGGATGGCATAATAGCCGGCGAGCCTGTTGCGGTTCGAGGTCGGGATGTCGGCGGTCATGGTCATGGTCATGGTGGGTTTCTTTCCTTGCAGATGATGACGGCGCACGCCCCCGACCCGGAGCCGCGATGGCGCCGATGGCGTTGTGCGGTGACTGGCAATCCGGCGCTGCGCGAGGAGCGGCGCCTGGGGACTTGAAGGGCTTCAGGCGGACGAGAAGCTGGTGGAGCGCGAGAGTGCATCCCAGGCGGCGATTTCGGCCTTCATCCCGTCAAGTTTCTGTTCGACCAGCCCCAGGGCATCTTCGCCCAGGAACAGCCGCGCCGGCGGGTTCGGCGCTTCGATCAATGCCAGCAGCGCTTGCGCCGCCTTGGCCGGATCGCCCGGCTGGTTGCCGTTCTTGGCTTGTCGTGCGGCGCGGATCGGATCCATGACCGTGTCATAATCGGCGATGCTGCGGGGAGTGCGATCCATCGACCGTCCGGCCCAGTCGGTACGGAATTGACCGGGAGCGAGCGCCGTCACCCGGATCCCGAAATCCGCCACTTCCTTGCCCAGCGCTTCGGAAATGCCTTCGAGCGCGAACTTGCTGCCGCAATAGAAGCTGATGCCCGGCATAGTGATGAAGCCGTCCATCGACGTGACGTTGACGATATGGCCGCGACGCCGCGCGCGCATGCCCGGCAGCACCGCCTTCATCATCGCGACCGGACCGAACACATTGGCCGCGAACTGGCGCTGGAGGTCGTCCATGGAGGATTCCTCCAATACTCCCTCATGACCATAGCCGGCATTGTTCACCAGCACGTCGATCGCACCGACGGTCCGTTCGGCATCGGTCACCGCCGCCGGGATCGCGTCGAAGCTGGTCACGTCGAGCACAAGCGGATGGGCGCGACCGGGCGCAAGCGCGGCAAAGGCTTCGGCATCGCTGTCCCGCCGCACGGTGCCGATCACGCGATGCCCCGCTTCGAGCGCGCCCGCGGCGAAGGCACGCCCGAGGCCCGAGCTGACACCAGTGATGAGGAAAGTCTTGGGCAAGGCATCCGCCATGGTCTAACTCCAGGCTGAGTTGATAACTATATCATGATATAGATAGTGAGATGGCAAGCGACAAGCCCCGACCTTCTTCGACCGCCGCCAGGGGGGAGCCGCTGCGTCAGCGCGTGATCGACGCAGCGGAGCGCCTGCTCCGCGAGGGCAAGGCCGAGTTCTCGATGCGCGACCTTGCGGCCGAGGCCGGAGTCAGCTTCGCGACGCCGTTCAACCAGTTCGGGAGCAAGGCGGCGATCATGCACGCCCTTGCCGAACGGCGCATCGACACGATGGCGAAGCGCTTCGCCGAACAGCCACCGCTCCCCTACGCAGCCGACCGCGTGCTGCTCGCCATCGGCATCGCGGCAGCGGGAATGCTGGAGGAACCGAGGATCAATCGGGCAGTGATGGGGTGGATCGGTACGGCCGGCCCTGTCCCCGGAAAGGCCCTGGCCCATTCCACGGCCTTATGGCGGCTGGCGCTGGGCGACGGCCAGGGCTTGATCGCCAGCCGGCAGGAAGAGGCGCTACGCTGTTTGCCGCGGCAACTCGCGTTCGGCTTTCGCGGCGTGCTGTCCTTCTGGACGTCTGGCGAACTTGCCGACGAAGCGCTCGCCGCGGAAGCGCGACATGTCGCGAGCGCCTTGTTGCTCGGCTTTACCGACCGGCAGCTATCCGATGGTCACGACTCCTGAGGCGCGGATCGGGCAGGTCGTCCGACGAAGCGCTCAGTCCGCCGCGTCGAAGAAGAAATAGTGTTCGATGACTTTCCCGTCCGCAATCCGCGCGACGTCGGCGCCGCTGACGATGACCTGATCGCCGGGACCGCCCGTCCACTGCGCGGTGGCGATGCCGTGATGTCCATGGCCACCCGGCAACACCTTGAAGCTGAAGCCCTGAGGCATATCGGCCAGGACGCCCTTCACCACGTCCGAGATTGCCTGATGGCCGGTCACCGCGCGCGCCGGCTCGAAGATCTGCGCGTCCGGGTGATAGAGATCCCCGATCGCCGCGAGCCTCTTCGCGTCGTCATGCTCGCTCCAGACGCGTTCGATCGTGGCATGGAGGATCTCAAGTTCAGGCGATTCCGGCATTCGATCCCCATTCGCTACCAATGCTGACGCACGCTTGCGCAGCCCAAAGTCACTATGGGGTACGCGAGCCATCATCGCCACTCGAGCCAACGCAGGGCGTTACAATGATGGCGTGGCGGGCACCCTGATAGCGTCCTTGCCCGGTCAGGGGCCAAGCACCGTCGCGCCGGCACCGCGCAGGGCCGCGGCGGTTTCGCCAGCAATATAATGGTTGTTCTCGACGACAAGCACGGCGCAGCCCGTCAAGTCAGATGCGCCAGCCATATCCAGCGCTCCACAAGACGGTGGCCAGAGGCGGCGCATACGTTCTGCGTGACAACCCGGACAACTGGACTCGGGAGACGACAAGCGCCCTAGCGGAAGAGGTTCGCCTCGATCAGCGCCAACACGATGCTTTGATCGTCCCCGACGAAATCCAGGTTCACGAAGTTGAGCTTCGCCGCCATGACAGGGTCCTCCCTCACGAACCTGACCAGCGGCGGCTGGATTCTGGCGGCCTTCGTGCTGATCCATTCCCCGCCCGGAGTGGCCGGTGCATTGGTGTGCATCATCCACAGCGGCCCTCCGCTCGGCGGTTGCACCGCGCCCAGCATGAGCCGGATGTCGTTGGCGGTCGTGTCGCCACTGTCGAGCCAGACACCCGCGAGATCGAAATCGATCGCGTATCCCTGCGCCTGCGCGGCGGCGAACGCGTTTTTCCAGGGTTCGGCGCCGTGTGTCGGGACCGGCTTTTCCGGCGTAGCAGCCCAAATGAAGTCGGCTCGCTCCCGGCCTTTCATCGGCCCATCCGCCACGGTCCCGGTTGGCGGCTCCCCCCATGAGAACAGCACGATCTTCTTGCCCTGACCAAGTATCTTTCGCTGCGTGGCCTCCGCAATATGATTATTGCTTTTCGTGGGGACGCCATTCACCATTTCGACGAAGCGTGTCGGAAAAGCCCAGTCGTTCAAGCTATTGATCACGATGTCCCAGAACTCGTCCGGAACATCCTTATGCCAGGGCAGCAGAGAGACGGCGATAATCTCCATCGGGCTTCCCGCAAGGAAGCGCATGATGTCGGCGAGCACCGGACCAAGCATTGCCTCAGCGGAGTCGTAGCCATGGAACCCGCGCCATTGACCCGGGCCCACCTTGTAGAAGCGCAAGTCGAGGTAACGGGAACCGGCGCGCAGCTGGTCGTAGATTTCGCGTGACTGGGTCTGGCTGCGCTGATTAGTCCCCGGAGACCGGATTTCCCAGCATGCTGCGTCATGGCTGCCCGGAACCACCAGATCGGCCAGGGGACGATCGGCAATGACGTTGGTCAGATCCCCCATCCAGGTAGGCGTATCGTATTTCCCCCAGTTGTCGTACTTAGACTTCAGCCCCGGAGCATAGCTGTCCTTGGTCGCGTCGAAGGCCGAAACCGGCACGAATTCGAAAACCAGAGCGCTCGTCTCGAACTCTAGATACACCTCCCCGCTTGAAAAAAGCTCGCCCCGGCTCTCCTCGGTCTCCAGATAATTCAATCCGAACACGTTGTTGTTGATTGTGTACCAGGCGTGCAGCGGGAAGGGCTTGCTGCCATTGAAATGCACCAGCGCGCCGCTCATCGTACCGCGAACGGGACTGTCCAACGGCAGACTAGGATCGCTCTTCAGCGTCAGCCAATAGCAATCGTCCTTATACTTCGCGTATTGCCAAAAGGCGCTGACCCCATTTGTGCCGGTCCCGCCGAGCCAGAGTTCTCCGTTTTCGTCGGTGATCGTCAGCTTGCCAACTTTGGAATTGCTCGGATCGGGCTCCCACCCCACGATCGCCGCGCCGGGAGTCGAGATCGGGTTGCTGTAGACTCCCGCCGGCACACAGGCCGCCCAGCGGTCCTGCTCACCCAGCCAGCCATAGACCCGAGTTCCGGTCTTATCCCAGATCCTCACGTAATATTGATCCATAATCCGCCCCTTCCCCGTCTAAGAACAACTTGCCCCGCGCTATGAACGATAGGCGCGGGAGATCGCAGTGACGCCCTGCCTATGGCATTGTCAGTCCATTGTTCGACACCGTTCCACCGAGCAGCGCGCCATCGCCGCCCGATCCGGCGGCAATGCGCCCGGTGCTCGACACAAAGCGCGCTTCACCCTTGCCGGTGAAGCGCAGGTGGCCGGCATTGAAGTCCGCGTCCGCGATTAGGACGCGAAAAGCTAGGCGAGGACATGCCGCATTCGGGGCGCTACGCCAGATCAGCCAGCTTGACCCGCCCCGGCCGGTTCACGTTGCCCGCCGAGCATGCGGCCCTCTGCTTATTCGATGTTCAATCGAGTTCTGAAAATCAACTTGCGCTTGGCACCGGAAGATACATCCGTTCTTGAGTGCAAAACCGCTGGTGACACTAATGGATCGCTCCTGAGATTATCTGATGCTGCCTAATGCTGCAGCATTCGAGACAACGCGGATAAATCGGATCAGCTCCGAACCTCAATACCAATGAGCTTGTCGGGTTTCAGCACGTACTCTGGGTTTTTGTCTGGACCAAAAGCAACTACTAGCCCGTTAGTATTGATATCTATTGATGAAATCGACAGCGATGCTGGGAGACCTGCAACATAAACGGATATAAGATCCACTCCGGGTCGGTTAAGTATCCGGATTGCTTCCAAGACCAACAGCCTGTCGGGCGAATCGCTCATGTTTATTCTCCCAGAATTACAGCGCCCCACCACAATGATGATGAGTCCCGCGTCAATCTGTTGACACATAAAGCAAATATCTGGAGTCGTGTTGCGCGGGGGTGCCAAAGGGTTGACCGCCAGTGCCAGAGGTCAGGGCTGGATCAGCGAACGAAGCGTATGGACGCCGACAGACTCATCACGATGGTCGAACTGGAGGTGGGCGATCTGGCGCCCGAGGACCGGTTCGCTGCCTTCGCAAGCCTTGTCAGAAGCTCGACGACCAGCCGTAGGTCCAGCGGCCCGTTCCACGTCCATGCGCGTTTCTGGCATCTGGGGACGATGGTGATCTCCGAGCAATGGTTTGATGCCGTCACCTTCGATCGCACGCCCGCGCACGTTGCTGCACACGGCTCGGACCATTACTCGGTCGTCGTGCTGAACGAGGGCGAGTGCACCTTCCATCTCCCGGAAGGTGGGCGGACGATGGGGCCGGGTCGCGTGAGCCTGAGCGATTTCAAGATGCCCGAGCGCGTCGATACCACAGCCCAACATTCGATTTCGATCCAGATTGCCAGGCCGGTGCTGGACCAAGTCGTGCCGCCGGTCGCCGCGCTGGGGCCGCTACCCGATTCGCCGGAGATGCAGCTGTTCATCTCCTTCTGCCGCACGCTGGTCGAGATGCTGCCGACGATGAAGACCTCGAACGCGCTGCGCATGGCGGGCATCGTGCGCGACCTGCTGGCAGCGGCATTGAACAACCTGCCGCCGCGCACTGACAACCTGCCCGACAGCCGAATTCGGGAACGCGTCGTCCGCTATATCGCGGCGCAGCCGATGGGCAGCGTGAAGGTAGCGGCGCTCTGCGAGAAATTGCATATGACTCGGTCTTCGTTATTTCGCGCGTTCAGGCGGGACGGCGGCGTCCTCGCCTATGATCGCCGCCGCCGCCTTCATACTTTGCATCGGGCGCTGACCGACCCGAGCGAACACCGTAGCCTTGCCGAACTCGGCTTCCTCCACGGCTTCGAAGACAAAGCGCATCTGAGCCGGCTGTTTCGCAAGACCTTCGGCTATTCCGCGTCGGAACTGCGCGATCATCCGGTGATCGCGCAACGTCGCGAGCCACAGCGTGGTACCGTTCAGGAGCGCTACAGATCGTCTGTCGCCGCATTATCGAGCGAGCACTTCCTGTGAAGCGGCCGGTCGGCGTCACACGCGTTTAGTTTCGCGGTTGTCGAAAAAAAATCGATCTGCGACCTTAACGGGCTATCGATTTCGGCCGCTGCTAGCGGCGGCGAGTCCGATCTGCCTCCTCAATCTGCCTGTCAGGAATGGGCAGCCGCTTTCGGGATCAGGAAGAGCCACGCGGAATGACCGATGTTAGGGTGCAAAGCAGCCGCTACGGCACCGACCGCCGCCTTCCTCCCAACATTGACTTCCCCGCAAATCCCCGTATAGGCGCGCCCTCGCAGGCGGGCTTTGGCCCTCCCCTGCGTTACCGTCCGAGACAGCAGGTGCGGGTTTCCCGCTTAATGTCCTGCCTAGACGGGGAATGGAATTTTGCCCGCTCGCGGTTCGCCGTGTCGGGACTGCCGCTCTCCATGAAGACAGCGGCCGGCGCCATGCCCCATCGACGGAGAATTGGCCATGCGGGTCCGCCCGCAGGGTCGCTTTGAACCGGGCCGTTCGCCGTCAGGCGTGCGGTCCACAACGTGGAGAATGGCATGGATCGTGGTCAAAAGGCCGCAGCCGTCGCCGAGCTCAAGCAGACCTTCTCCGAGGTCGGCGTGGTGGTCGTCACCCGCAACCTCGGCCTGACCGTCGCCCAGTCGACGCAGCTCAGGACGAAGATGCGTGAGGCCGGTGCCAGCTATAAGGTCTCGAAGAACAAGCTTGCCAAGATCGCGCTGGATGGCACCGGCTATCTCTCGCTGGGCGATATGCTCACGGGTCCGGTCGGTCTCGCCACTTCCATCGACCCGGTCGCCGCCGCCAAGGTGGTGGTCGACTTCGCCAAGACGACCGACAAGATCGAGATCGTTGGTGGCGCGATGGGCGCGACGGCTCTCAACGTCGAAGGCGTGAAGGCTCTGGCCACACTGCCGTCGCTGGATGAACTGCGTGCGAAGATCGTCGGCCTTATTCAGGCTCCGGCGCAAAAGCTCGCCAGCATCACCCAGGCGCCGGCCGGCCAGCTGGCTCGCGTGTTTGGCGCCTATGGGGCCAAGGAAGCCGCTTGACGACTTTGGTCGTCACCCCGGCGCAGGCCGGGGTCGCCGGCCGCAAACGAACACTTGTTGACAACGGCCCCGGCCTCCGCCGGGGCGACGTAAATTTGGAGAATATACATGGCAGACCTGAACGCGCTGGTTGACCAGCTGAGCGAACTGACCGTCCTCGAGGCCGCTGAGCTCTCGAAGCTGCTCGAAGAGAAGTGGGGCGTTTCCGCCGCCGCCGCGGTTGCGGTTGCGGGCCCGGCCGCCGGCGGCGCCGGTGGCGGCGCTCCGGCCGAAGAGGCCAAGACCGAATTCGACGTCATCCTGACCGGCGACGGCGGCAAGAAGATCAACGTCATCAAGGAGGTCCGCGCGATCACCGGTCTCGGCCTGACCGAAGCCAAGACGCTGGTCGAGTCGGCTCCGAAGGCCGTCAAGGAAGGCGTGAGCAAGGACGAGGCCGAGAAGGTCAAGAAGCAGCTTGAAGAAGCCGGCGCGACCGTCGAGCTGAAGTAAGCCGCAGTTGGGGAGACGGGCCATTTTGGCCCGCACCCCAACAAGGCCCGCCGGCGTGGCCCCAGGCCACGTCCGACGTCACGGGAGCGGAAGGTGCGGAATGCCCCGCATTCCGCAGATCATGCCGGGGGCATGATCGACCTTCCGCTCTCCCGTGACGGCCAGCAGAAAAGAAAGGGCGGTCCCAGCGATGGGGCCGCCCTTTTTCTGTTTTGGTCCTTAGCCCCTCCCCTTCAGGGTAGGGGTTGGGGTGGGGCCGCGCCGCAGGCGAAGCACTCTGCGAGGCATCCCCCCACCCCCAACCCCTCCCCTGAAGGGGAGGGGCTTATTGTCGCGCCACCCACTTCACGAAGGGCACCGAAAACCACCTCGCCCTCGCAAACGCGCTTCACCCAAAGTCTGGATGCGCTTCGCCAGTCGGTGAGCTAGAACTGCCCCCCGGACGCTCGGAGAGGCGTTCAGGCAGGAGCCCGACCATGATCAAAATGAGCGTCTATTATCCGGCCGATAAAGGCGCGAGGTTCGATCACGATTATTACCGCACCCACCACCTGCCGCTGATCGAGGAACGGCTCGGCGATGCCTGCCTGCGCTACGAGATCGAGAAGGGCCTTGCGGGCGGCGAACCCGGAAGCGCGCCGAAGTTCGTCGCGGCCTGCCACATCTATTCGCCGACGTTGGCGACCTTTCAACAGGCGTTCGGCCCCCACCGCGCGGAGATCGTCGCGGACGTCGCCAATTATACCGACATCACGCCCATCGTGCAGCTCAGCGAAGTCGTCGGAGAATAGAGCCCCCACCCCGCGGAACCGCCCGGATGTCCAGCCTGCTCGTGAACATCGACGTCCCGGATATCGACCAGGGCGTGGCCTTCTATACCCAGGCGCTGGGCCTGCGCATCGGCAGGCGGCTGGGCGCCGGATGCGTGGAATTGCTCGGCGCCGAGGTGCCAGTCTATCTGCTGGAAAAGAGCGCCGGGACCCGCATCGGCCCGGCCGGTGGCGACACGCGGCGATACGACCGGCATTGGTCGCCGGTCCATCTCGACATCGTCGTGGACGGCCTGGAAGACGCGATTACGCTGGCGATAGCGGCCGGCGCCATCCAGGAAGGCGATATCCTCGACGCGCCCTATGGCAGACTGGCGATGTTCGCCGACCCCTTCGGGCACGGCTTCTGCCTGATCCAATTCAGCGAACGCGGCTATGACGCCATTGCGGGGGAATAGCGCGCGCCGGGCCTATTCCCGGATCGAACCCAAGCCGCCGCCATGACGCGGAACGGCATCGCCGTGCCCGTGCGGTTATCGAGTGAATCGCACGTGTTCGTGCGACAGCAGAATATTGTTTACGTTCACGCCACCCGGCGTTCAGCGACCTTCGGGTGCATGCGTGGTTCGCCGTCGAGGCGGAACGGGGCGAGCTTGGCCCCTTCCCCGCGGTTGATGCCGATCATGTGCGCGGCGGTGGCGGTGCCGGGGGCGCCGACATTCTCGCCCCAGCGATATTCGGCCTTCATCGCCAGCACCGGCACGAACCACGGCTTGCCGTCGATCGTCATGACGTTGAGGTTGGCGCGCGGCAGCATCGCGGTGCCCGACAGCTCGACCTGGCTGCCCGCGTGAATCTCGAACGGCGCGACCACCGGCTGTTCGACCGGACTGGCGAAGATCGTCTGCAGATCGGCGGCCTGGCGCGCGCTGGCGCTGGTCATAAAGATGCCGAAGCGGACGTCGCGGGCATCGCCGCGGCCGGTATTGCGGACGACGATGCGATATTCGATCGCCGCGCTCATCGACGGGTCGGTGCCGGCGCGCTCAGGGATCAGGACGATTTCGAGCTCCGGCTGCAATGCCTCGAGCGAGCGCGAGGGCGATTGGGGCGCGCGGACGGTGACCAGGCCGGCGGGGAGCGGCGGCGCGGGCGGCTGCGGCGCCGGTTGCAGCCCTTCGGCGATGCGGCGCAGCGGGACGGTGAGCAGGCCGGAGGGTGCCGCCGGTGCAGGCGCGGGCTCGGGTATCGGCGCCGGCATGGGAGCTGGGGCCGGGACCGGCGCGCGGGCAACTGGTGGACGCGGTGGGGCGACGGGCGGCGCCACCGGAGCGGCGACTTCGTCTTCGTAATATTCCTCCTCGCGGCGGCGACGGCCGAACAGGAACCAGCCGCCGGCGAGCAAGGCCAGCACCGCCACGCCGATCGCGACCAGCGTGCCCGACGACCAGCCGCTTGAGGGCTGCTCGGCGGGCGCCGCGGCGGTGGCGGTCGGTACCGGGCTGGGCACCGGCTCGGGTGTTGCAGTGGCGGTTGGGGCCGGTGCGGCAGTGACGGGCGGCGTTGCGGTGGTCGGTGCGGCCGTCGGCTGCGGCGAGGGCGTGCCGGTCCGCGGCGTCGCGCGCGGTGTCGGGGTGGCCGCCGG
>NZ_BCYU01000097.1 GCF_001598355.1 Sphingomonas asaccharolytica NBRC 15499 | reverse complement strand
GGAGGGGGCGGATGGCGATCACCTATCCTCGTGCTTCCTCCCCCTCCGTCAGCCTGCGGCTGCCACCTCCCCCTGGCGGGGGAGGATTAAGACGCGCACACCTAACCGAAGGAATACGGAACCGGTCCCCGCGCATCGGGATCGATGTGGATCTCGCTCGCCGCCGGGGGGAAAGCGCGCTGGTCGCAATCGCGGCGGGGACAGATGCGGCACGACACGCCGATCGGCGTCGCGACGTCGTCGGCGCGGAGGCCGTCGGCATAGACGAAATCGGCGGCATGCGTTTCCTCGCAGCCCAGCGTCACCGCATAGCGGCGCGGGCTGCGGGTGAAGCTGCCCGACGGCTTGACCAATCCCTTGGCGATCGAGACGTAGCGCGTGCCGTCCGGCGTCTCGGCGAGCTGGACCGCGATGCGGTCGGGGATCGCGACCGCTTCGTGCACGCCCCATAACGGACACGCCCCGCCGAACCGCGCGAACTGGAAGCGCGTCGCCGAATGCCGCTTGGTTATGTTGCCCGCCATGTCGACGCGGCAGAAGAAGAACGGGATGCCCGCGGCGCCCGGTCGCTGCAGCGTCGACAGGCGATGGCAGGTCTGTTCGAAACTGACCCCGAACCGCAGGCTCAGCCGGTCGATATCGTGGCGCAGCTCGCGCGCTGTGGCGCGAAAGCGGGCATAAGGCATGACCAGCGCGCCCGCGGCGTAATTGGTCAGCCCGGCGGCGAGCAAGGCGCGCCCGGCATCGGAGGCGATCCCGTCGCTGGCGATGTCGCGGATCAATTCGGCGAATTCGAGCCGGGCCAATTGGTGCGCGAGGGCGAAGCGCTGGCTCGCTTCGGGCAAGGCCGGGTCGAGCCGCAACAGCCGTGCATCGGGATCGTAAGCGCGCACCGGCCCGCCGAGTTCGCGGTCGGCGACGACGTTGATCCCGAAGCGGCGGCCGAGCCGCGCCTCGAGCGCACTACGGTCGATCGCATCCTCGCCCATCTCCTCGGCAATCGCCTCGGCCGCGCGGTCGAGCGCGTCGACATAATTGCGCTCGGCGTGAAACCAGTCGCGCACTTCCTCCCAGGGAAAGCGCGCTGCTTCGGCCGCGCCGGCCTCGAACCGGTCGTCGAACGCACGCAACTGCTCCTGCGATCGGCGAAACGCGGCGTGGAGCGCGACCATGCGCCGGGCGAGCTGCGGCTGTTGCCGCGCCCCGCGCCGCAACGTCGCTTCGTCGAGCCGCGCATCGGGAACGCTGGGATCGCTCGACGCTTCGATCGCGTCGACCAGCAGCATCCCTTCGTCGGCCGCGGCGATCGTCTCCCAATCGGCGGGAAAGGCGCGGGCCAGCGCGACCATCACCAATGGCGTGATCGGGCGGTCGCCATTCTCGATCTGTGACAAATAACTGACCGATACCGACAGCTGCGTCGCCAGGGCGCGCTGGCTCAGGCCGAGCCGCTGGCGCAGCGCGCGGATCCGGTGTCCGGCAAAGATGCGGCGAATGCCTTCGGCCATGGACGGGGAATAGTTTGCAAACCTACCCTCAGCAAGTTTGCAACATTACAGTTGCGAAGGCAGGCTGCTAGGGGAAAGAGGTCGGGTCCTGAAGGAGTCTCCATGTCGTCGACCATCGCCGAACTCGAGAAGAAGCGCGCCGCGGCCCGATTGGGCGGCGGAGAGAAACGCATCGCCGCCCAGCACGCCAAGGGCAAGCTGACCGCCCGCGAGCGGCTCGACGTGCTGCTCGACGAGGGATCGTTCGAGGAGCTCGACATGTATGTCGAGCATAATTGCGTCGATTTCGGCATGCAGGATCAGATCATTCCGGGCGACGGCGTGGTCACCGGATCGGGCACGATCAACGGTCGGCTGGTCTTCGTGTTCAGCCAGGACTTCACCGTATTCGGCGGTTCCTTGTCCGAGCGCCATGCGCAAAAGATCTGCAAGATCATGGACATGGCGATGAAGGTCGGCGCGCCTGTGATCGGCCTAAACGATTCGGGTGGCGCGCGCATCCAGGAAGGCGTCGCTTCGCTCGGCGGCTATGCCGAAGTGTTCCAGCGCAACGTGCTCGCCTCTGGCGTGGTCCCGCAGCTGTCGCTGATCATGGGCCCGTGCGCCGGCGGCGCGGTCTATTCGCCGGCGATGACCGACTTCATCTTCATGGTGAAGGATTCCTCCTACATGTTCGTCACCGGTCCCGACGTGGTCAAGACGGTGACCAACGAAGTGGTGACGCAGGAAGCGCTCGGCGGCGCGATCACCCACACCACCAAGACCTCGGTCGCGGACAATGCGTTCGAGGATGATATCGAGGCGCTGCTCGCCGCGCGCGACTTCATCGACTTCCTGCCCGCCTCGAACCGCGAACCCGTCCCCGAGCGCCAGTCGTCGGACCCCTGGGACCGGATCGAGGACAGCCTCGACACCCTGATCCCGGCCTCGGCCAACCAGCCCTATGACATGCATGAGCTGATCCGGAAGACGGTCGACGAAGGCGACTTCTTCGAAATCCAGCCCAAACATGCCGGCAACGTGATCTGCGGGTTCGGGCGGATCGAGGGACGGACGATCGGCGTCGTCGCCAACCAGCCGATGGTGCTGGCCGGCGTGCTCGACATCAATTCGTCGAAAAAGGCGGCGCGCTTCGTCCGCTTCTGCGACGCGTTCGAGATTCCGATCGTCACCTTCGTCGATGTCCCCGGCTTCCTGCCCGGCACCGCGCAGGAGCATAACGGCATCATCAAGCACGGCGCCAAATTGCTGTTCGCTTATGCCGAGGCGACCGTGCCCAAGATCACCGTCATTACGCGCAAGGCCTATGGTGGCGCTTATGACGTCATGGCGTCGAAGCATCTGCGCGGCGACCTCAATTACGCCTGGCCGACCGCCGAGATCGCGGTGATGGGCGCCAAGGGCGCGGTCGAGATCATCTTCCGCGGCCGTACCCCCGAAGAGATCGCCGAACGCACCGCCGAATATGAAGCGCGTTTCGCCAATCCGTTCGTCGCGGCGGCCAAGGGATTCATCGACGAAGTGATCCAGCCGCATTCGACCCGTCGGCGCATCGCTTTGGGCTTGCGCAAACTGCGCAACAAGAGCCTCGAGAATCCGTGGAAGAAGCACGACAACATTCCGCTTTGACGAAAGGCCTGCCCCAATGATCTCAATCCTCGCTTTGTTGCTCCAGGCCGCGCCCGCTCCGGCGGCGGTCGCGCCGTGGACGGTGACGCCGCGCCCCAGCAGCGATCCGACGATCACCACGACGGTGACCAGCGCGCCGTCGGCCGACGGCAACGCCAAGCTCGTCGTGCGTTGCGACGCGGGCAAGGCGAAGGTCGTCTCGGTCCAGCTGTTCAGCCGCACCCCGCTCGGCGGGCCGCCGGCGCGTCCGGTGTCGCTGACTTTCGACGCCAACACGCCGATGATCGACAATTGGGAATTCGTGCCGCAGGGCGCGTTTCAGCGCGACGATGTCGCGGTGACCACGCTGACCACCGCTCTGGCCACCGCCAAGACGATCAAGGTCCATACCACCACGACTACCGGCGAGCCGGTCGATGCGACCTTCACTGGCCCAACCAGCGCACAGCCGATCACCACGGTGCTGGCGGCGTGCGGCTATACGCTCGGCCAGGCGCCGGTCCGCGTGCCCGACCCGAAGGATGCCAAGAAGGGCAAGAAGGACGATCAGTGAAGCTCGGCCGCCTCAACCATGTCGGAGTGGCGACGCCCTCGATCGCCGACGCCATTCCCTATTGGCGCGAGGTGATGGGCGCGACCGTGATCCACGATCCGTTCGATCTGCCCGCCCAAGGAGTGAAAGTGTGCTTCGTCGACACCCCCAACACGCAGATCGAGCTGATCGAGCCGCTGGGTGAGGGGTCGCCGATCAGGGCCTTTCTCGACAAGAACCCGGCTGGCGGCCAGCACCACCTTTGTTACGAGGTCGCGGACATCCTGGAAGCCAAGGCGTGGTTCGAGGGCAAGGGCGCAAAGGTGCTCGGCGAGCCGCGGATCGGCGCACACGGCACACCGATTTTCTTCGTCCATCCCAAGGACATGGGCGGGGTGCTGACCGAGATCATGGAGACGCCCAAGGAGGGGCATTGAAGCTTAACTCCCTCTCCCCTTGTGGGAGTTCGGGGTCGGCCATGCCCCCGGCATGGCCTAAACATTACGGGGTAATGTTTACCCCGAACTGGTTGCGCAGACTTGGGTCGGCGAAGCCGGCCCTAGTCGGAGCTGGGTGAGGGGTATGCGGTCGCTTGAGCGACCGCGCGAAGCTCCGCTTCGCGGACCCTCACCAAGCTGCGCTAGGCGGCGAGCTGCCAAGCTTCGCTATCCTCTCCCACAAGGGGAGAGGAGGAACGGGAGGACGAATGGCCTACGAACATATACTGACCGAGCGGAAGGGCGACGTGCTGGTCGTGACGCTCAACCGTCCCGATCGCCTCAACGCCGCGCCGCCGGCGATGTTCGTCGAGATGCGCGAGGCCCTGGCCGATCTCGGTGGCGCGCGCGCGGTGCTGATCACCGGGGCGGGCCGTGCCTTCTGCTCGGGGGCCGATGTCGGCGGCGGCGCCTTGATGGCGAGCGAGCGCGGGGTCGATCCGGGCCAGGCGACCTATGACGCGCTGACCGGCAGCTACAATCCCACGCTGGCGGCGATCGCCGATCTGTCGGTGCCGGTGGTGACCGCGGTGCGCGGACCCGCCGCCGGGATCGGTTGCAGCCTGGCGCTGTCGGCCGATTTCTGCGTCGCGTCGGACACCGCTTATTTCCTCCAGGCCTTCGTCAATATCGGCCTGGTCCCCGACGGCGGCGCCAGCTGGATGCTGACCCGGCTGATCGGGCGCGCGCGGGCGTCGGAAATGATGATGCTGGGCGAGCGCGTGCCTGCCGCCAAGGCGGTCGATTGGGGTATGATCCACAAGCAGGTCGCCGACGACGCGCTCGACGCCGACGCGCTGGCGCTGGCCGAGCGGCTCGCCGCGGGCCCGACCGTCGCGCTCGGCATGATGCGCCGCCAACTGCACGAGGCGCTGGAAAGTGATTACGCCGCGGCGATGCAGCGCGAGGCCGACAACCAACGCGCTGCGCGTGCGACGCAGGATTCGATGGAAGGCGGCATGGCCTTCCTCCAGAAGCGCAAGGCCGAGTTCAAGGGCGCCTGAGCCACCAACAGGAGCGCCCTTTCGGGGGCCGGATACGATCATGACGACCAACCCGACTCCCGACGACTGGAAGGCGCTCGCCGCCAAGGAAGTGAAGGGCAAGGACCTCATCTGGCACACGCCGGAAGGGATCGCGGTCAAGCCGCTCTACACGGCCGAGGATGTCGCCGGCATCGATCCCGGCCTGCCGGGCTTCGCCCCGTTCACGCGCGGGGTGCGGGCGTCGATGTATGCCGGGCGGCCCTGGACGATCCGGCAATACGCCGGCTTCTCGACCGCCGAGGAATCGAACGCTTTCTACCGCCGCAACCTCGCGGCGGGGCAGAAGGGCCTGTCGGTCGCGTTCGATCTCGCCACCCATCGCGGCTATGACAGCGACCATCCGCGCGTGACCGGCGATGTCGGCAAGGCGGGCGTTGCGATCGACACGATCGACGACATGAAGATCCTGTTCGACAGCATCCCGCTCGATCAGATGTCGGTCAGCATGACGATGAACGGCGCGGTGATCCCGATCCTCGCCTTCTTCATCGTCGCCGGCGAGGAACAGGGCGTGCCCCAGGCGCAGCTCGACGGCACCATCCAGAACGATATCCTCAAGGAGTTCATGGTCCGCAACACCTACATCTACCCGCCGGCGCCGAGCATGCGGATCATCGCGGACATCATCGCCTACACCTCGGCGCACATGCCGAAGTTCAACTCGATCTCGATCTCCGGCTATCATATGCAGGAAGCCGGGGCGACGCAGGTCCAGGAACTCGCTTTCACCATCGCCGACGGCCGCGAATACGCCAAGGCGGCGATGGCGGCGGGGCTCGACATCGACAAATTCGCCGGGCGGCTGTCGTTCTTCTTCGCGATCGGGATGAACTTCTTCATGGAAGTCGCCAAGCTGCGCGCCGCGCGCAAGCTGTGGCACCGCGTGATGAGCGACCTCGGCGCCAAGGACGAGCGCTCGAAAATGCTGCGCACGCATTGCCAGACCTCGGGCGTCTCGCTGCAGGAGCAGGATCCGTACAATAACGTCATCCGCACCACGGTCGAGGCGATGGCGGCGGCGCTGGGCGGGACGCAAAGCCTCCACACCAACGCGCTCGACGAAGCGATCGCGCTGCCGACCGATTTCTCCGCCCGCATCGCGCGCAACACCCAGATCGTGCTGCAGGAAGAGACCGGGATCACGCATGTCGTCGATCCGCTCGGCGGGTCCTATTATGTCGAGGCGCTGACCCAGGAATTGTACGATCGCGCCTGGGAGATCATCGAGCGCGTCGACGGGGAGGGTGGCATGGCCAATGCCGTTGCCCAGGGCTGGCCCAAGGCGATGATCGAGCAAGCCTCGGCAGCGCGCCAGGCGCGGGTTGACCGCGGCGAGGACGTGATCGTCGGGGTCAACAAATACCGGCTCGCTGAGGAAGACGATCTCGACATTCTCGACGTCGACAATCACGCGGTGCGCGACGCGCAGATCGCGCGGATCAAGCGCAGCAAGGCGGGGCGCGACGAAGCGGCGTGCCGGGCGGCGCTCGATGCGTTGCGCGAGGGTGCCAAGGGCAACGGCAATCTGCTCGGTCTTGCGGTCGACTGCGCTCGCCAGCGCGCCACCCTGGGCGAGATTTCCTCGGCGATGGAGGACGTGTTCGGGCGCTACGGCACCAAGCCGACCCCGGTGTCGGGCGTCTATGGCGGCGCCTACGACCGGGATGCGCGCTGGGACAATCTGCTGGCGGGCGTCGCCGCGACCGAGCGCCGGCTCGGCCGCCGCCCACGCATGCTCGTCGCCAAGATGGGGCAGGACGGGCATGATCGCGGCGCCAATCTGGTCAGCTCGATGTTCGGCGATCTCGGTTTCGAAGTCGTGCCCGGGCCGCTGTTCCAGACGCCCAAGGAAGCCGCGATGCTCGCGCTCGACAGCGATGTCGACGTGGTCGGCGCGTCGAGCCTGGCGGCCGGGCACAAGACGTTGATCCCCGAGCTGATAGGCCATTTGCGCGACGCCGGCCGCGCCGACATCAAGGTGATCGCGGGCGGCGTGATCCCGGCGCAGGATTACGAGTTCCTGCGCGAAGCTGGGGTGCAGGCGATCTTCGGTCCCGGTACCAATCTGATCAAAGCAGCGGAGGACGTCCTCCGTCTGCTCGGCCACAACATGCCCCCTGAAGAAGAGGCTGCGGAATGAATGACTTTTTCAGTGCTCCTGTGAAAGCAGGAGCCCAGAGCCCAGAGCGACCCGCCCGTGACCCTGGGCTCCTGCGTGCGCAGGAGCACGGTGCGCGCAGCGACTGGACCCGCGACGAAATCGCCGCGCTGTTCGACCTCCCCTTCACCGAACTCGTGTTCCGCGCGGCCGAGGTGCATCGCGCGCACCACGCGGCGAACGAGGTGCAACTGTCGACGCTGCTGTCGATCAAGACCGGCGGCTGCCCGGAGGATTGCGGCTATTGCTCGCAATCGTCGAGCCACGAGACCGGTCTGAAGGCGACCAAGCTGATGGACGTGCGCGCGGTGCTCCAGGCGGCGGCGCAGGCCAAGGACAATGGCTCGTCGCGCTTCTGCATGGGCGCGGCGTGGCGCAACCCCAAGGACAAGGACATTCCCGCGCTGGTCCAGATGGTGAAGGGGGTGCGCGAGATGGGGATGGAAACCTGCATGACCTTGGGCATGCTGACGCCCGACCAGGCGCAGGCTCTGGGCGAAGCCGGGCTCGATTATTACAACCACAATATCGATACCTCGCCGGAGAATTACGCCAACGTCATCTCGACGCGCAGCTTCGAGGACAGGATCGAGACGCTGGAGAATGTGCGCGGCGCCGGGATCAACGTCTGCTGCGGCGGCATCGTCGGGATGGGCGAGACCCGCGCCGACCGCGTCGGCTTCATCCACGCGCTAGCCAGCCTGCCGGTCCATCCCGAAAGCGTTCCGATCAATGCGCTGGTGCCGGTCAAGGGCACGGTACTTGGCGACATGCTGGCCGACACACCGCTCGCCAAGATCGACGATATCGAATTCGTCCGCACCGTCGCGGTCGCGCGGATCACGATGCCGGGTAGCATGGTGCGCCTGTCGGCGGGCCGCGAGAGCATGGGCGAGGCGGCGCAGGCCTTGTGCTTCCTCGCGGGCGCCAATTCGATCTTCACCGGCGAGAAGCTGCTGACCACCGGTAACGCCGGCGAGGACAAGGATGCCGCGATGTTCGCGAAGCTTGGGCTCTCACCAATGGCCGCCGAGCAGCGGATCGTCATGGAGGCGGCCGAGTGACCGGCATCGATTGGGAAACCTGGCTTCTTGAAGACGCTGGGCATCCAATTATCGAGAAGATGACGGAACGGGGTATCGATGCACTCTCACCTGTGGAGCGGCTGACATATTGCATGTGGGTCGCCGACTACGGAATGCGGAACGGAGGCGACTTGGAAACGGCCGCTGATCTGTACCCACAGTTCAAATCGGAAGCCGCCGAGATCGCGGCGGACCTTCGTCTTCAAAAGACAACGGAAGTGTTCGATTTGACGGACAGCGAGTTAGCTACCGTCTACTTTGATCGCTTCGACGAACTGTGCACCGAAATCTCGGAGGCGCTCGGCGTGCCTCCTCAAATCAACTAGATCAGGAACGGGGAAAAGCGTGTTCAAGAAAATCCTGGTCGCCAATCGCGGCGAGATCGCCTGCCGCGTGTTTCGCACCGCGAAGAAGATGGGGATCGCGACGGTCGCGGTCTATTCCGACGCCGATGCGCGCTCGCCGCATGTGCTGATGGCCGATGAGGCAGTGCGGCTCGGGCCGGCGCCGGCAGCGGAATCGTACCTGAAGGCCGAACTGATCCTCGATGCCGCCAGGATCACCGGCGTCGACTGCATCCACCCCGGCTACGGCTTCCTGTCCGAGCGCGAAAGCTTTGCTCTGGCCTGCGCCGAAGCCGGCATCGCCTTCGTCGGCCCGCCGCCCAACGCGATCGCGGCGATGGGCGACAAGATCGAATCGAAGAAGCTCGCCAAGGCGGCGGGGGTCAATGTCGTCCCGGGTTTCCTCGGCGAGATCGCCGACACCGATGAGGCTGTGAAGATCGCCTCCGACATCGGCTATCCGGTGATGATGAAGGCCTCGGCCGGCGGCGGCGGCAAGGGCATGCGGCTCGCCTGGAGCGAACAGGACGTGCGTGAAGGGTTCGAGGCGACCAAGCGCGAGGGTCTCGCTTCGTTCGGCGACGACCGCGTGTTCATCGAGAAGTTCATCGAAAGCCCGCGCCATATCGAGATTCAGGTGCTGGGCGACCAGCACGGCAATATCGTCTATTTGAACGAGCGCGAATGCTCGGTGCAGCGCCGCCACCAGAAAGTGGTCGAGGAAGCGCCGTCGCCGTTCGTCACCCCGGAGATGCGCCGCAAGATGGGCGAGCAGGCGGTCGCGCTATCGCGCGCGGTCGGCTATTATTCGGCCGGCACCGTCGAGCTGATCGTGTCGGGCGCCGACACCAGCGGTGAGGGCTTCTACTTCCTCGAGATGAACACCCGGCTCCAGGTCGAACACCCGGTGACAGAAGAGATTACCGGCCTCGATCTGGTCGAGCAGATGATCCGCGTCGCCGCCGGCGAGAAGCTCGCGTTCGGGCAGGAGGACGTGCGGATCGACGGCTGGGCGATCGAGAATCGCGTCTATGCCGAGGATCCCTATCGCGGCTTCCTGCCGTCGATCGGGCGGCTGGTGCAGTACGATCCGCCGGCTGAGGTGGATGCCGTCGAAGGCCGGACCCGCGTCGACGACGGCGTCCTCGAGGGCGGCGAGGTCAGCATGTTCTACGACCCGATGATTGCCAAATTGATCACCTGGGCGCCGACGCGCGAGGAAGCGATCGATCGCCAGATCGCGGCGCTCGACGAATTCGTCATCGATGGCCCGGGCAACAATCTCGATTTCCTGTCGGCGCTGATGCAGCATCCGCGCTTCCGCGACGGCGCGTTGACCACCGGCTTCATCGCCGAGGAATATCCCGACGGCTTCCATGGCGCGCCGGCCACGCCCGATCTGCTCAAGGCGCTGGCCGCGGTCGCCGCTTTCGCCGCCACCGCCGAGGCCGATCGCGCGCGGCGGATCGACGGCCAGCTGGGCAAGCGCTTGCGCCCGCCCTCGGCCTGGACGGTGCGGATCGATGGCCACGACCATCAGGTCGACATCTCGACCGACGGCGTGACGGTCGATGGCGACGACCTCGACCTGGCGCTCGAATATACGCCGGGCGACCGTATCGTCACCGCCGAGCTCGGCGACGAGGAGCTGACCGTGCGCATCGCGCGCACGCGGACCGGCTTCCGGCTGACCACGCGCGGCGCGTCGCATGTCGCGCGCACCTTGCCCGCTTATGTCGCGCCTTTTGCCGAGCATCTGATCGAGAAGATCCCGCCCGATCTCTCCAAATTCCTGATCGCGCCGATGCCTGGTTTGCTCGTCCGGCTCGACGTCAAGGAAGGTGATACCGTCCAGGCGGGGCAACCGCTGGCGGTGGTCGAGGCGATGAAGATGGAGAATATCCTGCGCGCCGAGAAAGCGGCGACGGTCAAATCGCTGGCGGCCCAAGCCGGCGACAGCCTGGCGGTCGATCAGGTCATCTTGGAGCTTGAATGATCCCCGCGTCCGGGGAAACATGAACCGAACCGGCCCGATCGCGACAAAATGCGACACATTGGGGATGGACCTCTGTCCTACCGGCCGCCATGCTTTCGCTCATGAAACGGTCGCGTATCGCCTTGATGCTCACCGTCGTGCTGCCGCTCCAGGCCTGCATGGTGGGGCCGAACTACAAGCCGCCGGCGAGCGCTTCGCTCGGCGTGCCCGATACCTATTCCGGGCCCGCGACCAGCGGCGCGCTGCCCGATATCTCGACCTGGTGGACGTCGTTCGGCGACACCGAGCTTACCAGCATCATCGACCGCGCGCGGCGCGACAATCTCGACATCGCCCAGGCGGTGGCGCGGTTGAAACAGGCGCGCGAGGGGCTGGTCCAGGCGCGCGCCTCATTGCTGCCGACGGTCAGCGGATCGGCCGGCTATAGCCGCAATTTGCTCGACTCGGTCGGGCCGCGCGACAATTTCTCGATCGGTGCCGACGCCAGTTACCAGGCCGATCTGTTCGGCGGCACGCGCCGCTCGATCGAGGCCGCCCGGGCGACCGAGCAGGCCTCGGGCTATGACCTCGCCACCGTCCAGACCTCGATCGCGTCCGAAGCCGCGCGCAATTACATCCTCGCCCGTCAGTATCAGTCCGCGCTCAAGATCGCGCGCGACAGCCTGGCGATCCAGGACGACAATCTGGAGATTGCCGGATTCCGCGTCCAGGCGGGTTTGGTCTCGAGCCTCGATCAGGAACAAGCGCGCGCGCAACGCGCCCAGACCGCCGCGCAAATCCCGACGATCGAACAGAATTATGCCGCCGCGGTGAATCGGCTGGGCGTGCTGACCGGCCAGGCGCCGGGCGCGCTCAAGGCCGAACTCGAAGCGGTGCAGCCGATCCCGATGGGCCCGGCCGCTATTCCGACCGGCATCCCCGGCGACATATTGCGCCAACGCCCCGACGTGCGCTCGGCCGAACGCAATCTCGGCGCCGCGACCGCACAGATCGGCGTGCAGAAAGCGGCGCTCTACCCGGCGCTCAACATCACCGGCAATATCGGCACCGCAGCATCGTCGCTCGGCAGCATCGCCAATGTCATCACCGGCAGCCTGTTCGCCGGGCTGACCCAATTGATCTTCGACGGCGGCCGCACGCGCAGCCGGGTGCGGTCGCAGGAAGCCGCCGCCGAGGGCGCGTTCGCCGCCTACAAATCGACCGTGCTGACCAGCCTGGAGGATGTCGAGAACGCGCTCCAGGCGCTGCAGGCGGCGAAACAGCGCCAGCGCGAGTTCGCGGTCGCGCTCGACGCGTCGAACGCCGCGGCGATCCTCGCGCGCAGCCAGTATCGCGCCGGACTGACCGACATCACCACGCTCAACAATAGCGAGGCGGCGCTGCTCTCGGCGCAGAACGGCTTGAACGGCGCGCGCGGCGACCAGGCGCAGGCGCTGGTCGCGCTCTACCTCGCGCTCGGCGGCGGGTGGGATGCCACCAAGCCGCCCGAACTCCCGCAGGGATAAGAACATGGCGACGAACCAGGCCGAACTCGACGAATTCCTCGGCGGACGCCCGCCGTCCAAATTCAAGCGCTATGCCTTGTGGGGAGGGATCGCGATCGGCGTCCTGCTCCTCATCCTGTTGCTGATGCGGCTGTTCGGCGGCGCCGCGACATCGGGCTATGCGACTGAACAGGCGCAAAAGGGCAATCTGACCGTCACCGTGTCGGCGACCGGCAAGCTCGCGCCGACCAACCAGGTCGATGTCGGCTCCGAATTGTCGGGGCTGGTGACCAAGGTCGTTGTCGACGTCAACGACCGCGTCGTGAAGGGCCAGCCGCTGGCGCTGATCGATCCCAGCCGCTTCCAGGATACGGTCAACCAGTCGAAGGCGTCGCTCGACGCCGCGGTCGCGACGGTCGGCCAGAACCGGGCGACGCTCGCCCAGTCGACCGCCACGCTCGCCCGGTTTCAGGAAGTCAGCCGGCTGTCTGGCGGGCGCGTTCCCGCCAAGACCGAGTTGGATCAGGCGATCGCCGATCGCGATCGCGCCATTGCCAATCTCAGGGCGGCGCAGGCCAATGTCGTCGCCGCCCAGGCGACCTTGTCGTCGAACCAGACTCAGCTGACCAAGACGATCATCCGCTCGCCGGTCAACGGCGTCGTCCTCGCGCGCCAGATCGAGCCGGGCGCGACCGTCGCGGCGAGCTTCAACACCCCGACCCTGTTCGTCATCGCCGAGGATCTGGGTCAGATGAAGCTCGAGGTGGCGATCGACGAGGCCGATGTCGGCAGCGTCAGGCAGGGCCAGCGCGCGACCTTCACTGTCGATGCCTTTCCCGGCAAGACCTTTCCGGCGACGATCACTCGGGTCGATGTCGGCTCCAATCTGTCGGCGCAATCCTCGACCTCGAGCAGTTCGACGACGTCGAGCACCACGGGTCAGGTGGTGTCCTACGCCGCGGAATTGGCGGTGCAGAATAAAGATTTCCAATTGCGCCCTGGCATGACCGCGACCGCGGACATCGTCACGATGGAAAAGAAGAACGTCCTGCTCGTCCCCAACGCCGCCTTGCGCTTCAAGCCCCAGGCGGCGGGCGCCCCCGCGGCGCAGGCGAGCGGCGGGATTGCCGGCGCGCTCACGCCCCGGATGCGGCGGCGTGGCGGCGGCGGCGACAGCGCGGCGCCGCTCGAACGCGGCTCGAAGCAGAGCGTCTATGTCAAACAGGCCGATGGCAGCCTGAAGGCGATATCGGTCACCACTGGCGACAGCGACGGAACGAACACCGAGATCACCGGCGGTGACTTGCAGCCGGGGATGCAGGTGGTGACCGGCCAACTCGCGGGATCGGGCGGCAGCAGCTCGGGCGGCAGCCGGCGGCGCTCGGGCGCGGGCGGCGGCGGCAATGGGGGCGGCGGCGGGCAGCGCGGTGGCTGACGGCGCTACCCATAATGTTGGCGACCCGCTGATCCGGCTGCGCGGCGTCACCAAGACCTATGGCACCGGCGCGACCGCGTTCCAGGCGCTCAAAGGCGTCGATCTTGATATCGCGGCGGGCGATTTCGTCGCGGTGATGGGGCCGTCGGGGTCGGGCAAATCGACGACGATGAACATCCTCGGCTGTCTCGACGTGCCGAGCGCCGGCGAATTCACCTTCAAGGGCCATCATATCGAAACGCTCGACCGCGATCAGCGCGCCTTGCTCCGGCGCAAATATCTCGGCTTCGTGTTCCAGGGATTCAATCTGCTCGCGCGAACCTCGGCGCTGGAGAATGTCGAACTGCCCCTGCTCTATCGCGGCGATGCCAAGGGCGAGCGGCGCGAAACCGCGCTCGGCGCGCTCGACAAGGTCGGCCTGAAGGAATGGTGGGATCATACCCCCGCCGAATTGTCGGGCGGCCAGCAACAACGCGTCGCCATCGCGCGCGCGATCGTCACCCAGCCCGCGGTGCTCCTCGCCGACGAGCCGACCGGCAATCTCGACAGCGAACGCTCGGTCGAGATCATGGAATTGCTCACCGACCTCAACAAGAATGCCGGCATCACCGTGCTGATGGTCACCCACGAACCCGACATGGCCGCCTTCGCCAAGACCATCGTCCATTTCAAGGACGGGTTGGTCGAACGGATCGAGGCTGGGCATCGGCAAGGGGAGAGAGTGGGATGATGGACATGATCATTCTTAAGCCCCTCCCCTTTAGGGGCGTCGGGTCAGCCATGCCCCCGGCATGGTCTGAACGATGCGGGGCATCGTTCACCCGACGCCGGTTTGGGGTGGGGCCTATCCGCGGGCCACATCGCCCGACGCACGGCCCCACCCCCAG
>NZ_BCYU01000096.1 GCF_001598355.1 Sphingomonas asaccharolytica NBRC 15499 | reverse complement strand
TAAGCAGCCCCCTACCGTTCCTCGTCGATCCGCGTCGTGACCCCGGTCGCGACGATCGTCCGGGTCGCGTCGATCGAGGCGTAGGTCCAGAAGATCGCCATTTCCTCGCTATCCGACGTGTTGCGGAAGCAATGCGGGATTTCCGCCGGAATCCAGCTGGTGTCGTTGGGTGCCACCGGATGATCGGCGCCGTCGATATGCGCGACCCCATTTCCCGACAGCACCACCACGCATTCCTCGCAATTATGCGTGTGAAGCGGCACCGCCGCGCCCGGCGCGATCCGGGTGATGCCCGTCAGCATCGCGCGCGATCCGCGGCCGGCGGTGACCAGCGGCGTGGTGACGATACCGCCACCGCGATCCTTGACCGGCAAACCCGCGGGCGTGAGGACGATCGGGGTCATGCGGCGCTCCGGATAGTCTTGGCGTTGGTGAATTCGCGCAGGCCCAGGTCGCCGAGCTCGCGGCCATAGCCCGAGGCCTTGATCCCGCCGAACGGCACGCGCGGGTCGGAGGCGACCATGGCGTTGACGAACACGGCGCCGGCATCGATCCGCCGCGCGAGATCGAGCCCGCGCTGCGTATCGCGCGTCCAGATCGAAGCACCGAGCCCGAAGACAGTGCGGTTGGCGAGCGCCACCGCTTCCTCGGTATCGCGCGCGCGGATGATCGCGGCGGCGGGGCCGAACGTCTCTTCGTCGAACGCGGCCATGCCCGGCACGACATGGTCGAGGATAGTCGGCTGGTAGAAGAACCCAGCGCCCTTCCCCGACGCGCCACCGATTACCGGGTGCGCACCTGCAGCGACGCTGCGCTCGACCTGATCGGCGATCGCCGCGCGCAGATTGGCGCGTGCCAGCGGCCCGATCGTGGTGCCGTCGGCGGCCGGATCGCCCAGCACGAGCGCGCTCGCTTTGGCCGCGAAGGCCTCGACAAAGTCGTCGGCGACGCTCGCGTCGACGATGAAGCGCTTGGCGTTGACGCAACTCTGTCCAGCATTGGTGAAACGCGCCGTGACCGCCATCGCCGCGGCGCGCTCGATATCGGCATCGGCGAGCACGATGAACGGGTCCGACCCACCGAGTTCGAGCACCTGCTTCTTGAGCGCATTGCCCGCCTGCCCCGCGACGATCATCCCGACCTGGGTCGATCCGGTCAGCGTCACCGCAGCGATGCGCCGATCGGCGATCAGCCGGCCGACCGTCTCGGGCTCGACGCGCAAACTAGCGAACAGGCCGTCAGGCGCGCCGGCTTCGGCGACGATCCGCTCGATCGCCATCGCGCATTGCGGAACGTTCGCGGCGTGCTTGAGGATCGCGCCGTTGCCCGCGGCGAAGGCGGGCGCGAGGAAGCGCACGACCTGCCAGATCGGATAATTCCACGGCATGATCGCCAGCACCACGCCAAGCGGCTCATAAGCGACGAAGGCCCCCGGCGCGCCGGCGACTGGCGCATCCGCGAGCATCCCGGCGGCGGCATCGGCATAGAAATCGCAATTGAGCGCGCATTTCTCGACCTCGGCGCGCGCCTCTGCAATCGGCTTGCCCATTTCCTCGGTGACCAAAGCGGCCAACGCATCGCGCTCGCGACGGAAGCCTTCCGCCATCCGCTTCAGTAAGTCGCGACGTTCGCTATGCGCTGTCCAACGCCAGGCGCGCTGCGCGGCAACAGCGCGATCGAGCGCATGGTCGACCGCCCTGTCGTCGTGGAGCTCGTATTCGCCGATCGTCGCGCCGGTCGCTGGGTTGATTGTCACGATCACAGCGCGGCGACCACTGCCTGGGCAAAGGCCTCGGTGCCGAGCGCCCCTCCGACATCGCGCGTCCTGGACTGCGGGTCGTCAAGCACGCGATCGACCGCCCGCTCGATCCTCGCCGCGGCGTCTGCCAGCGCCGCGTCCGATTTTCGCCGCCCGAGCCAGTCGAGCAGCATTGCCGCCGACAGGATCAGCGAGCTGGGGTTGGCGACGCCCTTTCCGGCAATGTCGGGCGCGGAACCGTGCTGCGCCTGCGCGACGCAGATATCGTCACCGGCATTGATCGAGCCGCCGAGACCCAGGCTGCCGCTCAATTCCGACGCTTCGTCGGACAGGATGTCGCCGAACATGTTGGTGGTAACGATGACGTCGAACCGCGCCGGATCGCGCACCAGCAAAGCCGCGGCGGCATCGACGATCACTTCGTCGAGCGTCACCGTCGGAAAGTCGGCGGCGACCGCGCGTACTTCACGCAGAAACAGGCCATCGGTCAGCTTGAGCACATTCGCCTTGTGCACCACGGTCAGCTTGCCGCTCCGCGCCGCCGCGATCTCGCACGCCGCGCGCGCCACCCGGCGCGAGGCCAAGGCGGTGATCTTGCGGATCGAGAAAGCGCTGTCGGCGTCGGGCATAAACTCGCCGGGGCCGGCATACATGCTGCGGTCGGCGTAGAAGCCCTCGGTATTCTCGCGCACGATGACCAGATCCATCGGCTGGCGCAGGATGCTGAGCCCCTCGCGCGACCGGCAGGGCCGGACATTGGCGTAAAGCTGGAATCCAGTGCGCAACGCCGCCGACGGATTGGGCTGGCCGGCGGGATAGGTGTAGTGCGACACCGGCCCCAGGATCACGCCATCGGCTTGCGGCACTGCCGTCATCACCGCCTCTGGCAGGGTCGAGCCCGCTGCCGCCAGGCTCGCCTCGCCGATCGCCATCTCGTCGAAGGTCACGCCGCCGCTCGTCGCCGCGCGCACGACCGCGATCGTCGCGGCAGTGATCTCGGGCCCGATCCCGTCGCCGGGCAACACCAGCAACCGCGTCATTGGCCGACAACCTTCATCGCAACTTTCTCCCGTTGATCCTTGGCGCGCGCGGCTTTGCGCGCCCGCTCGCGCCGCGTGCGCGTGAGCCACAGCCACAATCCGCTGAGCGCCATGCCGAACAAAGTGAGGCCGGTAAGCAGCATGATCGCCTGCGTCACCGCTCCGCCCCACAATCCGGTGTGCACGGTGTAGACCCAGTCGAGGAACTCGGCCCCGCCCGACTGCCTGCCCGCGATGTAATGGGCGAGCTCGCGGCCGTCATAGCGGTTGAAATAGATTTGGTTGGTGCCGTCGGCGCGGATCGTATGATTGCTGCTCAGGAACACTGCGACGACGCGGCCGCCGCTCGAAAAGCGCAATTGGCGAAGCGGCGTGTCGCCATAGACCGCCTTGGCCCGCGCGATCAGCGGATCGACCGGCACCATCGTCGCGCCATCGCTCTTGGCGACCTTGGGCGATGGACGACTCTCGGTCTTCGCGACGACATTCATCGCGCCACGAACCTGTTCCTTCCACACCATCAGTACGCCGGTGGTCGCCGACATCAGCAGGATCACTGCGACCCCACCACCGACCGCGCGGTGCAAGGTCCGCCAGCGCAGATCATTGCTGCCGTCGAGCTTGACGCGGAATCCCTGCTTCAGCCGTTTCCGGCCAGGCCACCAATAGGAAAAGCCCAGGATCGTCAGGAACAGCAGCGAGAAGCCCTCAATTCCGATTAGCGTCTCCCCGACCGGCCCCGACAGCAATTGCTCGTGGATGTTGAAGATGAATTCGAGCGGCCAGGCGGTGGCGGTGCCGTCATGGACGACATGGCCGTCGAACGGATCGATCGCCGTCAGCCAGCGCGCCTTCTTGATGGTCGATTTGACGATCACCGCCTGATTGGCAGCGTCCGGAAATTCAACGCGCGTCAGATCGGCATCGGGATGCGCGCGGTGGAAAGCGTCGAGCAGGCCCTGCACGGGCAACCGTACCGGACGCTCCGCTACGATCAGCGACGGCACCACGACCGGCTCGAGCGCATCGCGGAACGCCATGATCGCGCCAGTCAGTCCCTGGATCATCAGGAACAGTCCGACCGTCAGGCCCAGCCAGCGGTGCAATTTCAGATAGGTCGGTTTTCGGATCACGCCGCACCCAAAAGACAGAGAGTCGGAAAGCGGGAAACAGCTCCCGAGCCCGTGTGGCGACCGATAGGCAGATTTTGGACTATTGACAAGAATAATACAAAATCATTGACGCCGAGTGGGTCGGTAGGTACCGTTCGGAACCTTTCAGCCCCTATTCCGGACCCCTTCGTGGCCTCTTCTCCACCGTCTGTCGTATCCCCTTCTCTGGACGGCCTGCGGCGCGGTTCGCCGTCGAGCGCGCGGGTCGATTCGCGCGAAATCCTGGGGTTCATCGACGACGTCGAAGCGGCCGGACTCGAACTTCACAATCTGATGCTGTGGCGCGACGGCGTGGTCGTCGCCGAGGGCTGGCATTGGCCGTATAGCGGCGACCGGCTGCGGATGACGCATTCGATGACTAAAAGCGTGACTGCCTGCGCGATCGGCATGCTGGTCGATGCCGGCCGGCTGACGCTCGATCAGAAAGTCGCGCCGCTCTTTCCCGAGGTCGCGATCGATCCGGACAGCCGCGCGTCGCGAATGACGGTCGAGGATCTGCTGACGATGCGCTCGGGCCAGGGCACCGAAGTGTCGGGATCGATCTGGCGCGGCATCGCCACCAGCTGGATCGCCGAATTCTTCCGCATCCCGTTCGATCACGAGCCGGGCACGATTTATGTCTATTCGAGCGCGGCGAGCTATATGCTGTCGGCGATCGTCACGCGGGTGACCGGACAGACGATCCACGATTTCCTCAAACCGCGGCTGTTCGATCCGTTGGGGATCACCAATATCCGCTGGGATATCGGGCCCGACGGCATCAACCCTGGCGGCAACGGGATCAGCTTCACCACCGCCGATGGGCTGAAGCTCGGCATCCTCCATGCGCAGCGCGGCCTGTGGCAGGGTCAGCGCATCCTGTCCGAGCGCTGGGTTGCCGAGGCGACACGCATCCATGCCGGCGAGCCGGGCGACCAATATGGCTATCACTGGGTAGTCGGCGACGGTCATTTCGCCATGCTCGGCGTGTTCGTGCAAATGGTGCGGGTGTTTCCGGGATCGAACGCCGTCCTCGCCTTCAACGCCGCGATGGACGAGAGCAAGGTCGTGACGCCGCACCTCGACCGCCACTTTCCCGCCGCCTTCACGAACGGCACCGATGCCACCGCCGATGCCGCGCTGGCGGAGCGCCTGGCGGGGTGGAGCGCCCGCCCCTCGTTCGTCTCGACCGCCCCGGCCGACCCTGCCGTTTTCGCCGGCCGCTGGACGATGGCGCCGAATGACAAGGGCTTGACCGGACTGGCGTTCGACTTCGGCCAGGACGAAGCGCATGTCACACTGAGCGACGGCGAAGGCGAGCATCGCCTGATCGCCGCGCGCGATGGCTGGGCGGTCGCCCCGACCTATTTGCCCGGTGCCGACCTCCATCACGGCTATCGCATGGACGGCATGCCGGCCGCGGCAGGCCTGCGCTGGACTGCCGACAATCGGATCGAGTTGGTCGTCCACTTCCTCGAATCGGCGTTCCGCGACACGTTCGTGTTCACCGTCGAGAGCGACCGACTGACAATGGACCGCTCGGTCAACATCAACGCGGGTGCGCGTGCCTGGCCGACGATGACGGCGGTGCGGGAGGATTAGTCCGAGGAGGGCTGCTTAGCGAGCCCTTCGACGGTGGACGCGCAGGCCGCCTGTTATGCAGGCCTACGCGGTACCTGCCCACCCCTATCCCCTCAGACTGGTGCGCGGCCCGTCACGGCGTTTGCCCGCGAAGAATATGTAATGCGACCCGAGCTGTCCGATCGCACCCGGGCGCGCATACGGGTCTTCAGCTCCGCTTTGTCGCTATCGCTCATGTCGCGGGTGCCCGAGGCCATACCGATAGCGATCTCGACCGAGCCCCAGAAGTCGTCAAAGTCCTCGAATGTGCGGGATACCGTGATCTCGCGCGTCGCGACATCGGTCAGGCCGGCATCGAGCCAGAGCGCGCGATGCGCGTCCATGCGCGACACTTCGGCGCTTGGCGGCAGCAAAGGCTGGATGCCCGACGCGCGCATCTCTTCCTGAAGCGGAGCCATCGGAAATCCGCCTGGCTCGAGCAGATCCCAGACATAGGCCGAAATCGTGCCGCCGGGTCTCACTACCCGCACCATCTCGGCCAGGCCCTTTGCCGGCTCGGGCACGAAGAAGATGACCAGCGCCATCACCGAGGCATCGAAGCGGTGGTCGTCAAACGGCAATGCGGTAGCGTCGCCCTGCAGGAACTTGGCGATGCCGGCCTGATGGCGAGAGCGCGCGAAAACGAGCTGCCCTTCCGAGGGATCGACGCCGACAATCTCTGATGGCGCGCAACGCTCGACCAGCAACTCGGTGAAGGCACCGTTGCCGCAACCGACGTCTATCCAGCGCAGGCCGGTGGCGGGCGCCAGCCAATCGATGAATTCCTCACCGACCAGGCGACTCCACACGCCCATCATGCGCTCATAGGCCGCACCATCCTCGAACCGTATTTGGTTGTCGCCCATTGGCCTTGCCTCCGCCACCGCAAGGGATCGCTCATATCCACGCGGAGAGCAACCGGGGTCGACGGCTTTGCGCCCCTAGCTGCTGACGTGTGGGGCTGTTTGCAGCCTTTCTGGAAGCGGACATTCCGCTCTTCGTCAGATTGCTGTCTGGTCCTCATCGGGACGGGGCCATGGGTCCAATGCCAGCCCATCTCTGGCGGGCGCGGCTGTCGCTCCAAGCGGCGTGATGTCGGCCATGACGGTCAAGCGGGGACGGTCGCCACTCCGATCAGCTCCGCCGTGAGGGCTTCGGGGCGGTCGAGCATGACGTCGTGGCCGCACGCGATCACGCCCGTCGTCCAGCCGCGCGCCTTTGCGCGGTCATAACAGGCGGTGAACGGTGTACCCTCCCAATCCGACGCATAGATGAAGTGGTTCCGCGCGACTTGCGAGGAACCGCCGCGCAGCCGGAGCGGCTGTTGGAAGGTCGCCAGGGGCTGTGGCGTGCACTGCCGGTCCACCCAGTCGCGGTCCACCGCATTGACGTTGAATATCTCCGCCGGGATCGGCGGCACGCGCCAACCTTCGCCATGGTCATTCGCGAGGCTGACTTGCAGCTCCCGGTGCTCGGCGGGAAGAAGGTCATGGAGGCATTCGCCATCTTCCAGCAGGAAGGCGTCCAGATAGATCAAGGCAGCGATCCGTTCGGGCACCATGTCCGCGACGCCGCTGATCACGCAACCCCCATAGGAGTGGCCGCACAGGATAACGGAATCGAGCTCCTCCCAACGGATCAGGTTAGTGACATCGTCGACGTGGCGCTGAAGGTCGATGTCGGGGGACAGCGCGTGGCTTAGCTCTGCCACGCCAGTGAGCGTCGGTGTAAACACCCGATGTCCCTGATCGAGGAGCCCCTGCCTTACCCGCGCCCAGCACCAACTGCCGTGCCAGGCGCCATGCACCAGGACAAAAGTCGCCATCCGCTATCTCCCCCGTTCCCGGCTTGTTGATACCATCAATGATCGCGCGAGCAATTCATGTGGCGCCAGCTCGGGTATGTCGACGGGCCGCTTCACGCACCAATAGCGGCCGTTTGGAGCCGGTTTGTTCGATCCTGAAAGCTGCCACTGATCCAGCAGGCGCTGAACGGGTTTGGGTGGAAAGTGGGCGACAGGAGCATCGCAGGTTGTTCACCTGCCAGCCGAAGCGACCAAATATCGCCAGTCGTCGTGGACGCTCACGCGGCGTTCGCGACGACCTCTCGTCCCAGCGCTCGAAGAAGAAAGGGTGCGGTGCGGCTGGCCTTGGAAGATGCCACTTTTGCCGGTTGCCCGCTCGCGACGATCCGACCGCCCTCGTCGCCGGCTCCCGGGCCGATGTCGATCACCCAGTCGCTCGCCGCGGCCACCTTCATGTCGTGATCGACCAGGACCACGCTATTGCCGGCATCGACCAGCGCATTGAGCTGGCCGAGCAGGCGTTCAACGTCGGTTGGGTGGAGCCCGGTGGTCGGCTCGTCCAGCACATATAGCGCGCCGCCGCGCTGTGCGCGCTGCAACTCGGTGGCGAGCTTGACCCTTTGCGCCTCGCCGCCCGAAAACTCGGTCGCGGGTTGGCCGAGGCGGATATAATTTAGCCCGACCTCGCGGAGCACCTTCAAGGACCGGCAGACGTTGGGCGCGTCGTCGAAGAACACCCAGGCCCCTTCGACCGTCAGCGCAAGCACCTCGGCGATGGTCTTGCCGCGATAGCGGATCTCGAGCGTCTCGGGATTGTAGCGGGTGCCGTGACAAGTGGGGCAAGGGGCGTAGACGCTCGGCAGGAAGAGCAACTCAACCATGACGAAGCCTTCGCCCTCGCAGCGCGGGCAGCGGCCCTTGGCGACGTTGAACGAGAAGCGACCGGCGTCGTAGCGGCGCTTGCGAGCCTCGGGGGTCGCCGCGAACAGCGCGCGGACATGGTCGAACAGGCCGGTATAGGTGGCGAGGTTGGAGCGCGGGGTTCGGCCGATCGGCTTCTGGTCGACCTCGATCAGCCGCCTGATGCCTTCGAGGCCGCCGACGATGCGGCCCTCGGTCGCGCCCGCCGGGCGGTCCTCGAGCGCGGCTTCGGCATCGCTTTCCTCCTCAGCGACCGGGGCTCCGAGCGCGTCCGCGACCAGTTCGACCAGCGCCTGGCTGACCAGGCTCGATTTCCCCGAACCGGAGATTCCCGTGACAGTGGTCATCACGCCGAGCGGAATCGCGCAATCGACCTGCTTCAGATTGTTGCGCGAGACTCCCTCAAGCCGCAGCCAGCTCGCGGGCTCGCGCATTCGGCTCGGCATCCCGCCGCTTTCGTCGAACAGGTGCCGCCGCGTCTCCGATGCGGCAATCTCGCGCAGGCCCTCGATCGGGCCGCTGTAGAGGATTTCACCGCCATGCTCGCCGGCGGCGGGGCCGACGTCGACGATCCAGTCGGCGCGGCGCACGACATCCATCTCATGCTCGACGACGAACAGCGAATTGCCGACTGCCTTCAGGCCATCGAGTGCCCGCAGTAGCGCCTCGGTGTCGGCGGGATGGAGCCCGGCGGACGGCTCGTCCATCACATAGACGACCCCGAACAGGTTCGAGACGACCTGGGTGGCAAGCCGCAGCCGCTGGAGCTCGCCCGGCGACAGCGTCGGGGTGCTGCGTTCCAGCGTCAGGTAGCCGAGGCCGAGGTCGAGCAGCACCGACAGCCGGCGGCACAGATCGCCGGCGATGCGTTCGACCACCAGCGCCTTCTCCGGATGGGTCTTGCGTAGCGCCTTGAGCTTGCCGGCCTTCGCCTCGGCATAAGGCGCGAAGATCTTCGAGAAGCGCGCGATCGGCAGGCGGCTCATCTCGGCCAAGTCGAGGCCCTCGAAGCGTACTGACAGAGACTCGCGGCGCAACCGCTTGCCGTCGCAAAGTGGGCAGAGGCTGGCGATCATGAAGCGCGCGGCGCGCTTCTTCATCATCGCGCTCTGCGTGGTCGCATAGCTGTGCGTTACATGGCGCTTCGCGCTTGAGAAGGTGCCCATATAGGCGGGCTCGATCTTGCGCCGGAGCGCGCGCTGGATCTCCTCATGGCTCCAGCCAGGATAGACCGGCACCTGGGGCTGCTCTTCGGTAAACAGAACCCAGTTGCGCACCTTTTTCGGCAGGTTCCGCCACGGCGCGTCGACATCGATCCCGAGGCTGATCAGGATGTCGCGCAGGTTCTGGCCGCCCCATGCCATCGGCCAGGCGGCGATGGCGCGCTCTCGAATGGTCTTCGAAGGATCGGGTACCATCGAGGCCTCGGTGACTTCGTGGATCCGACCGAGACCGTGGCAGCGCGGGCAGGCGCCCTCGACCGTATTGGGCGAGAAGCTGTCCGCATAGAGCAGGGGCTGGCCCGGCGGATAGTTGCCGGCGCGCGAATAGAGCATGCGCAGCAGGTTGGAGAGGGTGGTGACGCTACCGACCGACGAGCGGGTGGTCGGCGATCCGCGCTGCTGCTGGAGCGCCACCGCGGGCGGCAGGCCCTCGATCTCATCGACCTCGGGCACCTCCATCTGGTGGAACAGGCGGCGCGCATAGGGCGAGACCGATTCCAGATAGCGCCGCTGAGCCTCGGCATAGAGGGTCGAGAAAGCGAGCGACGACTTGCCCGATCCCGACACGCCGGTGAACACGACCAGGGCGTCGCGCGGTATGTCGACATCGACATTCTTGAGATTGTGCTCACGCGCGCCGCGAACGCGGACGAAGCCGGAAGCCTTGGTATCTCGCATGCGAACCTCCTCAGCCCCTGATCGCCCGAAACGAGCCGCTAGTTGGCATCGCGTTTATACCTGCGCCGCACAAGGAGGCGCACGGGCCTTAAAGCATCGGCAGCCGTGCCGGTTGGGCGCCGAGTGGGAACGCCGCGTCGATCCGGGTGAGCTCAGCGTCCGTCAGCCGCAATACGCTCGCGGCTGCGTTGTCGGCAGCGTGCTCGGCGCTGGACGCCTTGGGGATCGCGAACAGCGACGGCCGCCGCACCAGGAAGCGGAGCGCCACCTGGCGCGCGGTCGCGCCGTGGTTCGCCGCGATCTCTTCCAATACGCGCCCGCCCGGGGTGCTCGGGTCGGGGAAGTCGCCATGGCCGAATGGGCTGTAGGCGACGACGGCGACGCCATGCTCACCACACCAGGGCAGCACGGCATGCTCGATCGCGCGCTCACCTAGATTGTAGAGAACCTGGTTACAGGCGATCCGGCCCTCGCCGCCAGCTTTCCAAGCGGCATCGAGGTCGGGAACGTCAAAGTTGCTTACGCCCCAGGACAGGATCTTCCCCTGTTCGCAGAGCCGCTCGAAGGCGGAGAAGGTTTCCGCGAGCGGGTATGATCCGGGCCAATGCAGGAGGTAGCAGTCCAACCTGTCAGTCCGGAGGCGCGCGAGCGAGCGCTCGCAGGCGGCGACGGTCCCGTTACGGGAAGCGTTGCTGGGGAGTACCTTCGAGACGAGGAAGACCTCGTCGCGTCGCCCGGTGATGGCCTCGCCGACCACGATCTCGGCGTCGCCGTACATCTCGGCGGTGTCGATGTGGGTCATGCCGAGATTTAGGCCGCGGCGTAGGGCGGCGACTGCGGTAGGTCGGTGCGCGTCGTCGATGTACCAGGTGCCTTGGCCGATCACCGGAACCTCGCGCGGCACGGAGCCGAATGTGCGCCGCTCCATGGTCTCCGGTCCCGGCGAAGACGGTCCCTGCTGCGCGGCGGCGGGTGTCACGCGGTCACCGATGAGAGTCTCATTCGTTATCTCTCCATCTCTTACGACAAGTTGTCGCTCCGAAATTCGCTTCGTCTACCCCGAACGTTTCAATCAACTAACCGTCTGGCCTGCGGCACGCCCTCGTCCGAACGGCGACGAGGGCCTTGCCTACCACTTGAAATTCCGCTTCGGGCAGCCCTTGGGCCGATCTGCACCGCCCCGTGCGCGCCACCCGCTCTACGCAGGCTGCTTCTCCGCGACGACATCGGGCTGCTCGATCGTGGGCTCCTTGAAGAGCACACCCGTGTTTTCACCGAGCGCCTTCCCGACTTCGCCCGACAGGTGCGCCTGGCGCCCGTCTTCGTCGGGAAAGGCGTCGAAGATCCCGAACGACGAGGGTCCGAATTGGACTGCGAACCACCTGACGGTCTTAGGCTCCCCTTCGACGATCGACAGCCCCTGGTTCAAGAAGGCTCGGACGTCGTCCTCCTTGCCGGGTAGTGCTTCGAGGCGTACTAGAACCGCTTTGCTGACCTGCGTTGCCATCTTGAATCTCTCCTTTGCCTAGTTCGGGTTGTTGCGATGATCAGAACGCGGCTGCGGCCGCCTCTGCGACCCTCTGATCCTGCTCGCCGCTGCCCCCGCTCACTCCTACCGCCCCTACGACCTGGCCGTCTTGGTGGAGCGGGATGCCGCCGGCGAAGATCATCACCCGGCCTTGATTGGAGCCCTGGATGCCAAAGAACTGCTCGCCCGGCTGAGCGCTCTCGGCCAAGTCCTTGGTGGCGATGTCGAAGGCGCGCGCCGTGAAGGCCTTGTTGATCGAGATGTCGACGCTGCCCACCCACGCGTGGTCCATGCGGATGTGGGAGACGAGGTTGCCGCCCGCGTCGACCACGGCCACGTTGCTCGGCGACCCGATCTCGCCCGCCTTAGCCTGACCGGCGGCGATCACGCGCTGAGCGTCTTCGAGCGATACGGATTCTTGCTTGATGGTCATGGCATTCTCCTTGAGCATTTTGCTTTATCTGGGCCCGGGACCTTCAAGCTACGAAGCCTCTTTCTCCTCGCGGCGCGGCTCCTGCCCGGGCCGATAGCGCGGGCTGGGCTGCGGAATGAGGAACAAGGCGAGCGTAAGCATCGAGAGGCCGGCGCCGATCCGCGGCGCGGCTGCAGCCACCGGCACCGCTGCAATCAGAATCAGAGTCGCGATGCCGTAGCGGCGGGTCATTTGTCTCAGGAAGTCGGGCGCGAGACGATCGTCCATCACCCTTCGCTCGCCCGACATTCCGTAGAACCATTTCGTCATCCAGACGACCGCCGTGACTGCCAGCGCGATCGTCAGCGTGACCGCAGCCGCCGGTTCGAACGGCGTGCCGAGTTGATAGCACCAAACCCGGATCGGATATGGGATCACCACGATCGCCAGGAGGAACAGGAGGTTGATCAGGCCGAAGACATGATCGCTGCGCGCGTAAATCCGGCCCGTATAATGGTGCTGCAACCAAAAGGCGCCGATCGTGACGTAGCAGAGCAGTAAGGCGAGATGCTCGCGCCATTGCTCCGCCATGGCGAGGCCGAGGCTCGTAAAGCCGTGAGGCCCATCGGGAGCGCCGGGCGGCTTGATTTCGACGATGAGCAGGGTGAGCGCGATCGCAAACACCCCGTCAGTGAAGCCCTCGAAGCGAGCAAGGCCCCGGATCGCGCCGTAATTCCTCGCCATGAAGCTGTCCTATCCATCAGGGTAACAGATGGGACGGCATTAAGTTGCCATAGCCGTTCGAAACCGCGCTCCAGGAAGCGCTGGTCAAAGTAGAGCGTGTGCGCGAGGACCGCTTTCCGACCATCCCGAACGGCCTTGGGTCGAAGCCGACGCTGGGCTAGTAACTGGTTTGGGTCAGAGACGGACGCCAGCCGGTCAGAAATCCTACGTCCGTTTAGCGGCTGTTTTAGCATGAAAGCAGACTTACAGCTTACGGCCCAATTGTTGCCGCTATACAGCGCTTAAACCAACGTCGGTTATTGGGGAGCGCTAGAGTAGCGCCGAATGGCCGAATATGGGTCGCAGTCGACAACCACGCGCTACATCGGCGCTGCTCCGGCTCGGCCTGAACGATCGAGCCGATCCTGCGCTACGGCGCCGACCAGGAGCCGCGCATTCCGTCCCAATTGAAGCTCGTCCCCTTCTCCGCACAGGTGCCCTTGAGCGACTGTCCGTCCGTCGAATATACCAACTGGCAGGTGCCCGTCGTTCCGTCCGGTCTGAAGTAGGTGAATGTCAGCAGGCGGCCAGGAGGAAACGTGCCTTGAAGGCCGCCGGTCGTCGAGCTGGCCAGCCCGCCGGGACTAGCGATCTGGCCGGCCATTCCCATCAGTTCGCTGTCCTGCCCGAAGGGGCTGAGCCCTTGACCCTGCGGAGACAAGGTGAGGTTGGTGCGGGCCCCCGCGTCCGTTTGCATCTTCCAGGCGCCGCCGACCGTCACGCGCAACGCCACGGGCGGCCCCGAAGGCGTCGGCGGGGTCTTGCGCTTCCCGGTCGTCTTGTAAATCTTGACCGGCGTAGCCACGATCCAGGTCTTGCAGATCAGTCCCAGTGCGTCGATCAGGGCGCCGTGATGGACGACGATGCCGATCGCGATCGCCCCCCCGCCGCAGCCGACATATTTTTCATATTTCTTGGCCCCTCGGCCAAGCGATGCCCCGGGACTATCGTTGTAGATATGGAGGAGCGGATTGCGGCAGCGGAAGCGAAACGAGTGGACCAGGTTCACATTCGACACCTCGACGGTAATGCCTTCAACCGCCGTATTGGGAGCGCAGGCCGGCGTCTTCGCGGGATCTCCGCCAAACCCAAAGGTCGGCTCGTAGTCAGTGCCCCATTTGCGCAAGACGATCGGCGCGCTGACGGCCTGGCCGTTTACATAGGTCGTGCAGATCGGTGTAACGGTGTTGATGTCCTTGTTGCCCGAAAAGTGCATGCCGGTAAGCAGCGCGCCATCCGGGCATTGATCCTGGTCGGAGGCGCCGCCTGCCCCCCCGACAACGTCCGTGTTGCCGATCTGTGCGGCGGCCGGCGCGATCGGCAACGCCAGAAAGAACGCCGCGAGGAGACATAGCCTGATGACAAAGTGATCGATACGCATCTTCGGTCGCCCCCCGAGCTGTTTCTCAAAAATCGCCAACAAACCTCAATGCAGGCCGGATCTCATTACTTCGCGCTCGGCCATGAAACCTCGTCGACCATCACGTCGACGTTTCACGGGATCGCCCCAGCTGTAATTCGACTCGAAGCACGGCCTTTTTACTAGTCGAATGTAACCCCAAGACGTGCGCCGCGATAGTCATTCGCAACGCCGGTCATTTGCCGATACAGAAAGCCAACAGCGGAAATGGTTGATCTCGGCATAGACAGTCATCGAGCCGTGAAAATCGCATGGCCGCTAGTGGCTCGGTAGCT
>NZ_BCYU01000095.1 GCF_001598355.1 Sphingomonas asaccharolytica NBRC 15499 | reverse complement strand
GGCGGCGGCGGGCGATCCCGCCGCGATCGCCATCCACAATCGCGCGGCCGAGGAACTCGCAACGATGGCCGAGGCGTTGCGAGCGCAGCTCGGCTTCGCCGCGGAGGAGGACGTGCATTTATCCTGGTCGGGCGGCGTGCTCGCCAACGACGCCTCGATCCGGGCGCGGCTCGAAGCGCGGCTGCGGCAGCGTGGACCGTACCGGATCCTCGCACCGCGTCATTCCCCCGCTTACGGCGCAGCGCTCTACGCCGCGCACCAGGTCGGCGGGACCCCGGCCTGAGCGGCCGTCCAGCAGCAAGAGAGGCCGATCGTGCAGTTCAAGGTTCTTGCGTCTTTCGCTGTCGTGCTGGCGTCGTCGCTGACCGCGGCTTTGCTTCGCGCCGCACCGCCCGCGCCCGGCCCGCAGGTCGACATCACTAGCCCCGCCGATCACAGCCGTCTCGCCTGGCAAGCGCGGGGCAGTTATACCGTCACGGTCGCCTATGACGGCAAGTCGACCAGGTTCGACGAGATCCCGTCGAGCAACGTGCTGCTCGCCGCCACGTTCGTCGCCGACACCGACGCGCCTGCCGCGCGTAGGGCAGCGCCGCTTCCCGAGGCGCTGGTGCACGTCACGCAGTCTAACTGCATGGGTTGTCACGATTTCAACGCGAGTTCCGGCGGCCCGTCCTTCGCGGCGATCGGCAAGCGCTATGCCGGCCAACCCACTGCCGCCGCGACGCTTGCCGCGCACATCAGGAATGGGTCACGCGGCGCCTGGGGTTCGGGCAGCATGCCGCCGCACCCGGACCTTGGCCCGGCGCAAGCCACCGCGATCGCCGACTGGATTCTCGCCCACGGCGCCGATCCCGCGGTCCGCTATTATGCCGGCAAGAGCGGCAGCTTCCGGATGATCGCGCCCGGCAAGCCGGGGCCGCGCGCCGGCCTGATGCTCAGCGCTTATTACACCGGCCCCCTGAAAAGCGGCGCCACGCGCAACGCCAGCGGACGCAATGTCGTGGTGGTGACGGGAACGGGGTCCTGAGCGGGCGCGGGTAAAGGGGGCAAGCGATGGAACGGCGTACCTTTCTGAAGACCGTCGCGGCCGGGCTCGGCGCCTCGATGATCGGGAGCGAGACGCTCGCGCAAAACGCACCCCTCCCCCGATCCGCCAAGAAGGTCATCGTCGCAGGCGCCGGCATCACCGGACTGTGCTGCGCTTATGAACTGATGCAACGCGGCATCGACGTGACCGTGCTGGAGGCATCGGGCCGCTATGGCGGTCATGTCTATACCGGCCATGACGGCCTCTCCGATGGGCTGTTCGCCGATTACGGCGCGGATCACCTGACTAGGCCGGGCTATGAGCAATTCTTCCGCTACGTCGACGCCTTCGGGCTGAAGGTCGTACCCTACCCCAATGCCGAGGGATCACCACTGCCCGCGAACGGCGGCCAGATGACGATGATCGGCGGTAAATTCTACAGCGAGACGATGCTCGCTGATCCGGCGACGCAGCGCGCTCTCGGGTTCAACGACCGCGAAGTGGCGTTCCTCGCGAGGCACCCCTGGTACGAACTGCCCGCCCTCTTCCTGGCCGATCATCTCGCGCGCTTCCACGATGCGAGCGGGCCGTTCGGCAATGGCTGCGACGATCTCGATGCGATCGACCTCGACACACTTTACGCCCGCCAAGGCGCTTCACAGCGGGCGCGCGACTATCTCGGCGGACAACATGTCAACGCACTCTATGGCGTGTGGCGCTTCGCGGTGATGCGGGAGCGCGGCATCCCGCTGTCCGAAGGCGAGACTTTCCTTCTCGACGGCGGCAACGAGGAAATGCCCAAGGCCTTCGCCGCGCGGCTCGGCGACCGGGTGAGGCTCGCCCATCCGATCACCGCGATCGAGCACGATACGGCGGGGGTGACGGTGACCTACAACGCCTACGGCAACGATACGCCGCTGACGATGCACGCCGATTATCTGGTCAATTGCATCTCGCTGCCGGTCTTCCGCCGCATTCCGGTGACCCCGGCACCGTCGGCGGCAAAGCAATATGTCGTCGACAATCTGACCTACAGCTCGCACCCCTTCTTCGTGTTTGAGGCGGAAACGAAATTCTGGCTCGACGACGGTTTCAAGACGCTCGCCATGTCGTTCGAGCATCCCGACATCTCTCAAATCTGGGTCGTGCCCGAGACCGCGAAATCGAGCCGCGTGGTGCTCAAGGCGTTCGGGCCGGGCGGCCTGTCGCCGCAGCGCGTGCTCGCCGCCTTTCGCGAAGTCTATCCGGGCAAGCGCGACACGATCGTCCAGGCGCTGACCTGGGACTGGACCAAGGATTCGTTCGCGCCGACCTGCGAGATGGACCCGTTCGCACCCGGCACGCTCAAGCAATTCTGGCCCGAGATCATGAAGCCCGACGGGCGGCTCTATTTCGCTGGCACTTATGCCGACGCGCTGAGCCGCGGAATGGAATCGTGCGTCCGCTCGGCGGCGCGCGTCGCACAGGAGATTGCCGATGCCTGACTTCAAGCGCCGTGATTTCTTCAAGGCGGGCGCCGCTGGCCTGGCCGCCGCGAGCCTTGCCCCGCGCGCGAGCGGGGCAGAGTATCTCGAACATCTATGGGACGGCTATGACTGGGGCGGCGGACCGCGCGTCGCCGACCGCCTGAACCAGGGGCCGTTCACCAATTACGGCGCTGACGCCAACGCACCGGGCGGCGAAGTCGGCATGGCAACCTCTCCCTCACGCGACATCGTGCCCAATTACGGGATGGGCCTCACCGCCTATGTCTCGGGCGATACCGGGCCGCCACGCCTGCCCGGCCAGTCGCTCGAAAAGTCGATCGAGGACATCGTCAAGCTGCCCTTCACGCAGAAGGTCTATATCCGCCCCAATTGGCGCGAGGTGCAGACGCGCCCCGGCAAGCTCGATTTACCCGATTGGTGGCGGACCACCTTCGATCTCGCGCGACAATACGGCAAACGCGTCGGCTTCCGCATCATGCTGGAGAACCCCGATTTCGCGGCGCCCGGCATGCCCGACTTCCTGATAGAGAAGGTACCCTACGTACCGCTCAGGGGCAGCTGGAAGGGCGACACCTCTCAGGTCCGTTATCGCAAGAAACATGCGATGCCGCGCTACGACTATCCTGCCTATCGGGCGGCGTTCGGCGAACTGAACGCGCTGCTCGCCGACCAATATAACGGCAGCCCCGACATCGAGTATATGGACACGATGATGTACGGCTTCTGGGGTGAAGGACACACCTGGCCGTTCGAAGGCAATTACTTCCCAAGCAACCTGGCCGCCGAGCAGACCTGGCTCAAGATGCTCGAAACCCAGCTTGGATGCTGGACCAGGACGCCGCTCGTCACCAACACCCAGCCCGACTTCAACAACGTCGGCAATGCCGCGATGCTCGACCGCAGCGTGCGGAGCGGCAACTGGATCCGCAGCGACACCATCTTCATCGAGACGACGCAGATCGAAGCGCTGAGCAACCGCCCCGCTTGGGCCGCCGCCGTCAGCGAGGTGCCGATGACGACCGGCGATGCGGATCAGTTGGGTATTATCGACGGCGTTACCCAAAACGAGGAGATCGCCGCGCACGTGCTGACGGTGGGTGCAAATTATTGGTCGATCTGGAACTGGCACAACGAATCTGCCGCGCACGTGCTCAGCTATTACGACAAATATCCCGAGGTGATCGACCATGCTGCGCGGCGGATCGGCTATCGCGTCTATCCAGCCTTCATCTGGCCCTTCGCGCGCGACGGCGGACACGGCGTGGTGGTCGGACTGGCTAATGATGGCGTCGCGGGCGTTCCCGGCGTGCTCCGCTTGACGCTCAAGGACGAAAAGGGCGTCACGCTGGCAAGCGGTTGCCTGGACCCGGGCTTTCCAAAGCCTACCGGCATTAGGCAGGCAATGCTGGTCTGGCCCGGCGACCAAGACTGGATCGGATTGCAATTGATCGCCGAGCTCGAGGTGAAAGGTCAACGCTATCCCGTGCGTTGGGCGTGCAGACAGGCGCTCAACCAGAACGGGTCTCTCACGCTGCGGCGAAATCAGCGGGGTTCCTGATCGGTCCGGAAAAGGGAATATCTCGACTCCCGTAACGCGTCGATCGACCGGACAGAGGCAGATGGATGGACGTCCGCTTTCGGGGAGATCAGTGCGATCGCCGAACGTCCGAAGTGGGGGCGCGAAACTGACTCCGCGGAGCGACGTTAGGTTGGCCTCAGCGACAATCTGATCTGACGCTCTGGGAACTATGAGCGCAGAACGACAGTGCGAGCCGCCGAAGCGTTTCGCTCGCAGCGTTCAAGCAGGATCTCGCCCTTTGTCTCGACGAGGTGGGAGCGATCGATATCCCGCGGAATTCCGGCAAGCGCCGCACTGAAAGCAAACGAATGCCCCCTTGAAGCGCTCGCCGAGATGACCTGAAAGTTGCCGTGAACATCGCTGAGCTGAGCGTGTTCAGCCAGCGCCCCAAAGGCGTGCCGGCACCATGATCTCGCCGTCGGCATAGAGACTCGCCGCGAGCGGATCGTCGGCGACGAACCAGGGACCGTCGAGATCGACGATGTCGCACACCTGGGCAAGGATGAAGGCGGGGGCAGTCGAAAGCGTCGCGCCGGCCATATTGCCGACCATGACCTTCATCCCGAGCTGCCGCGCTCGCTCGGCCATCATCAACGCCTCAGTAAGGCCGCCGCATTTGTCGAGTTTGATGTTGAGTACCTGGAAGCGATCATGCTGGGCTTCGAGTTCGACAAGGTCCTGGATGCTCTCATCGGCGGCCAACGGGATCGGCGACCGCCAGTTGTCGAGCAGCGCCTCCTGACCGCGGCGGACCGGCTGCTCCAGCAACAACACCTTTTCCCTGACGAGCATCGCGACCAGCCCGTCGAGATCGTCACCCCCATAACCCTGATTGGCATCCACCGCTAGCCAAGCATCCGGTCGAGCCGCACGCACGACGCGGACCCGTTCGGAGTCGCTGGCAAGATTGCCCTCGAGCTTGAGCTTGACCGCCTTCAACGTCGGCAGGTCGCCGAGCCGGCGAAGGATCTCGGCCGGATCTTCTGCCGGGAGCGTGAACGTCGTGACCAGAGGTTTCGGTGGCGCGCCACCGGCCAGCTTCCAGACGGGCGTATTTTTGCGGAGCGACTCCAGCTCCCACAATGCGCAGTCGAGCGCGTTGCGCGCCCCCCCGGGGGGCATCAAGTCGCGCAACTCGTTGCGCTCGATCCCGGCTTCGACCCGTGCCCGGTACTTCTCCAACTCGCGTTCGATATGGTCCGGGTCGTCCCCGAGATAATAAACCCCAGCCGCCTCTCCCCGTCCGGCTGCTTCTCCGTCGGAGATCGTCGCGACCACCGCTGGCATCGACTCGAAAAGATAGCCCGAGATCCGGAAGGGCTCGCGAAATGCCATGGCATCGCGACGATGGCTAAGCGTGAAGGCGGTCGTCATGTCCGCCACATCACACGAATTCAGGTGCGTTTCAATATAAGAAACAAGGTTTCCAACTAGTGGCCCGAAACATCGTCCGCCGCGGGGTCGGCGCTTCGCGAAGCCAGTTCGGCGAAGCGCTGCATCCCCGGCCCGGCGCAAACCGACAATACTCGGCAAGGTTCATCGCCGACCAGAACGTAGGCGTGCGCCATTCCGCTATCGAAATAGACCGAATCGCCCTTGGCCAGCGGCAGCGGCGCATAGAGATCCGAATGCAGCTCCATCGCCCCCGACAATACGTGCAGATATTCCTCGCCTGAGTGGCGGACCAGACCGCCGACATCGTCGATACTGCGGGCTTTGACGTCGATGATGATCGGCACCATCATCTTGTCGAGCAAGTCGCCGGCCGGATAAAGGTGCGTGTATCGCTCGGTGGTGGCGCCCTGCCATTCGCCAGCGCGAGACACGCTTCGCCGGCCGAGCGCGGCGGGCGGTTTTTCCGCTGGAATCGCCCCCGCCACCAGGCTGCCGAGATCAAGGCCCAGGCCTTGGGCGAGCCTGACCAGCTTGTCGTAGGTCATCGCCATCTTGCCGTTCTCGAGCTTCGACAGCGTCGAAAACGGCATGTCCAGACGCGTGGCGAGCGCCCTGAGCGTCAGCCCCTGCTCGATGCGCGCGGCCCGGAGCAGACGGCCGGGATGATTGTCGCTGGCAGTCTTGGTCATACTCTCTCCCCGGCTCCGACCTAGCGCAAAGCACGGCATCAGGGAACCGCCGTGCACATTCGAGAAAACGGTTGCTAATTATGAAACACTGTTCATGATGCCGGAGCATTTCAAGGGGTTTGGCGATGGCGATCGTGGCTCGATCAAGAACGTTGTGGATGGCTGGTGCGGCGCTAGCGACATGGACACCCGCGGCGCAGGCGCAAACGGAAACTCCGGTCGCTACCGGCCAGCCACAAGCAGGGCGCACGGCGAATTACGATGAGGACATCATCGTTACCGCCCAGAAGCGCAGCCAGAATCTGATCGACGTCCCCCAGTCGATCACCGTCGTGTCGAGCGAGGTGCTCGAGCAGCGCCATGCCACCACCCTGCTCGATTATGCCTCGCTCGTTCCGGGCTTCAGCATCCAGCAGCAGAATGCGGGCGAATCGCGCATCATCCTGCGTGGTATCAATACCGGCGGCGCGAGCCCGACCGTCGCCGTCTATATCGACGACACGCCATTCGGATCGAGTACCAGCCAGACCAACGCCGCGCATCTGGCGGGCGACATCGATCCCTTCGACGTCGAACGCATCGAGGTGCTGCGCGGACCTCAGGGAACGCTGTACGGCGCGAATTCGCTCGGCGGTCTGCTCAAATACGTCACGACCACGCCGAAGTTCGACCGGATATCGCTACGCGCCCAGGCCGGCGTGGAAACGGTCGATGGCGGCGGCACCGGCTGGTCGGGCAATGGCGTGATCAACGTGCCGCTCAGCGACACGTTGGCGATCCGCGCGAGCGGTTTTTATCGCCGGACGCCGGGGTACATCGATAGCGTCGGCATTCCAGCCCACAACACCAATTATTCCGATAGCTATGGCGGCCGCGCTTCCTTGCTGTTCAAGCCCAGCGACCGTTTCTCGATCCGGTTGACCGCGATCGCGCAGAATATCCGTGCGCATGGCCGCGACACGATCGACGTCGATCCGGCGACGCTGTCGCCGATCAGGGCGGACCCCTTCACCGGCGCGGCCGGCACCGGGTTGCTTCGCTATCAAACGCTGCCCGAACGCAATAATGTCGACTATCGCCTTTATTCGGGCACGATCGAATATGATTTCGGGCCGGTAGCCCTGACGTCGGTCACCAGCTACGCGACGCTGCGCCAGCATGAGGACATCGACGTGACGCCCCAGTTGGGCGACGTCAGTCCCTTTTACGGCGCGGCCACGCCTTACGGCACCGACGAGCCCTCCAATATCAGCCAGAAGAAGTTCGCCCAGGAAATCCGCCTGACGTCGGCGAAGTCGGATAGGTTCGAATGGCTGATCGGGGGCTATTATACCCGCGAACCCGGCCAAATTTTCCAACTCTATCGGCCGTTCGATCCGGCCACCGGGACGCTTCTGCCGGAAGCTGGCACTATTCCGCAGGATTTGCTCGGCCCCGGCGTTCCCGGCGCACCCTTTCCCTTCGCCCATTTCCTGACCGCGAACCTGGACTCGACCTATAAGGAATATGCCGGGTTCGGGAGCGCGACCTGGCACGTGACCGGCGCGTTCGATATCACCGGCGGCATCCGGTACAGCCACAACGAACAGCGCACGTCTCAGAGCCTGAACGGCGGGTTCGTCGTCATCCAGGGCGCCGACGGAACTCTACTCGGGAAATCGTCCGAAGGCGTATGGACCTGGTCGGTGTCGCCACGATACGAGATCAACAAGCGCGTCGCGATCTACGCGCGCATCGCCAAGGGCTACCGGCCGGGCGGCCCCAATGTCGTCCCGCCAGGGGCGCCGGCCGATTATCCCGCACAATTCAAGGCCGATACCTTGATCAGCTACGAAGCGGGCGCGCGCGCCGAAACGCAAGATCGGACGTTCGGCATCGACGCTTCCATCTATTATCTCGACTGGAAGAACACCCAGATCACGACGACTTTTCAGACCTCGATCGGCCCGGTCACGGCGGACGGCAATGGGGAGGGCGCCAAGAGCTATGGCGGCGAAGTCACGCTGACCCTGCGGCCGGTTCGCGGCTTCGTCATCCTGGGATCGGTCGCCTACAATGAAACCGCGCTCAAGGGGAATATCCTGGTTGGCGGGTCGGACGGAGACCAGCTTCCCTACGCACCGCGCTGGAACGCCAGTCTCTCCGCGGACTATGACTGGTGGCTCAGCGGCAAGACGAATGCCTTTGTCGGCGGGTCGGTCGCGATGGTCAGCGACCGGCCGGCGGATTTCGATGCCGCGTATCAAGCCACGTTCGGTCACCGCCTGATCCTGGATGGTTATACGACGGTCGATCTGCGCGCCGGCATTGAAGTGAAACCGGTAACGTTGAGTATCTACGCAAAGAATCTCACCAATTCGGGCGGACAGACCTATGCCGGTCCCTATGGTGGGCGTTATGCCGGCCTGATCGACGTCGCGACCATTCGGCCGCGCACGATAGGCCTCACAGCAGGGGTCGAATTCTGATGCGCGCCGAATTGATTGCCCGCCCTACCCGCCTGTTCAAGGCCGTATTGTCGTCACTTCTGCTGGTGGCGGTGCCGATCGCCGCGCAAACGCCAACGTTCAACCCGGCCAACCCGGCTGCGTCAGTGAAAAGCGGCCAAGCGGAAACGGCCACGCTTGCGATGGCGACCGTTGCGCCGGCTCTGACCAAAGCCGATGTCGACAGCTGGCTCGACGGCTTGATCCCCTACGGCCTCGATACCGGCGACATCGCCGGCGCGGTCGTCGTCGTGGTCAAGGACGGTCAAGTGCTGACCCAGCGCGGTTACGGCCATGCCGATATGAAGACGCGCAAGCCCGTCGACCCCGATACCACGCTGTTTCGGCCCGGCTCGATCTCCAAGATCTTCACCTGGACCGCGGTGATGCAACAGGTCCAGGCGGGCAAGCTCGACCTCGATCGAGACATCAATGATTACCTGGATTTCAAGATTCCACCCGCCTTCGGCAAGCCGATCACGCTGCGCAACCTGATGACGCATACCGCCGGGTTCGAGGAAACCGCGAAATACCTGATCGCCACCAAACTGGCCGATAACCGGCCGCTCGATGCCGCGCTCAAGCGGTCGGTGCCGACGCGGATATATGCCCCGGGAAGCACGGCTTCCTATTCGAACTATGGTGCATCGCTTGCCGGTTATATCGTGCAGCGCGTGTCGGGCGAACCGTTCGAGGCCTATGTGCAGCGCCACATCTTCACCCCGCTGGGTATGGCCCATTCCAGCTTCGAGCAGCCCCTGCCGGCCGGCCTCGCGCCGCTGCTCGCCAGCGGCTACGCCAACGCCTCGGGCGATCCCCAACCGTATGAGATTATCCCGCTGTCGCCGGCCGGCGCGCTGTCGTCGAGCGGTGCCGACATGGCTAAGTTCATGATCGCGCACCTGTCCGCGACCAATCCGCTGCTCGATCGGAAAACCGCGGCGTTGATGTACGCGACCGCCAACACGCCGATCCCCGGACTGCCCGGCATGGCGCTCGGATTCTATCATGAGGATCGCAACGGGCTGAACATCATCGGCCATGGCGGCGATACCGACTGGTTCCATTCCGACCTGCATCTTTATCTCGACAAGGGCGTGGGGCTGTATCTGTCGTTCAACAGTGCGGGCAAGGAGGGGGCCGCTCATGTCTTGCGCCAGCGCATTTTCGACAGCTTCACCGACCGCTACTTCCCGCAGAAAGCCACGGCGCTGCCGACTCTTCCCACCGCGGCCGAGCACGGCCGAGCGATGGCCGGCAATTATGTCAGCAGCCGTGGTTCGGTGACGAACTGGCTGCGCATCGTCAATTTGATCGGCCAGCCCGTCGTGGCGCTCAACGACGACAATAGCATCACCGTCTCCGCCCTTACCGATCCCGCCGGCGTGCCCAAGAAATGGCGCGAGGTGGCGCCGTGGCAATGGCAGGAAGTCGGGGGAACGGATCGTCTCGGCGCCGCGGTCAAGGACGGCAAGGTGACCGCGTTCGCGCCGGCCGAATTCGCGCCCATTATACTCTTCGTCCCGGCGAACACCGGGATGAACGGCAGTTGGATCATGCCGGTGTTGCTGGCGGCGCTGGCTGTTATGCTGGTCACGGCGCTCAGCTGGCCGATCGTGGCGCTGACCCGCCGTCGCTACAATTATCGTCCGGTGATCGCGAAGCGGCCGCGGATGCTCTACCGCGCGACCCGGCTCACTGCCTGGTTGATGGTGATCGTGGCAGGCGGCTGGATGGCGATGATAGCTGCGTTGACTAAAGATGTCGGCAATTTCGACGGGCGGCTCGATATCTGGATGCGGTTGCTGCAGCTGCTGTCGCTGGGCGCGATCATCGGCACGGCGCTTGCGGTCTGGAATGTCCGGGTGGTCGCGACCCGTCCCGAAAGTCGGTGGTTCAGGACCGGCTGGGCAGTGGTCGTAGCGCTGTCGGCATTGTTCCTGGTCTGGATGATGATCGACATGCGAACGCTGACGCCGAGCCTGAACTTCTGAACATGGGAACTGACGGCCTCCACCCGCTGCAAGAGCTCGGTCGCCGCCGACAAGCGCTGCGGGTTCGGTAATGGCTACGGAGGCGCTGGCCGGCGTGGAACCGGCGATTCGGCCAAGGGCGCTGTTCGGTCACCCGCCGGGCCTGACCGTGTTGTTCATGACGCAGATGTGGGCCGAGTTCTCCTATTTCGGCCTGCAAGCGCTCCTGGTCTATTACATGACTCAGCATCTGGGCTTCAGCCAGGCGAAGTCCTCGATGATCTATGGCGCATACGGTGCGGCGGCCTTCTTCAGTCCCTTTTTCGGCGGGATCATCGCCGATCGCTGGCTGGGCCGCACGCGCAGCGTGGTGACCGGCGCCGTGCTGATGATGTGCGGTCATTTCGCCATGGCGTTCGAACCGTTGCTGTTCCCGGCGCTGGCGCTGGTCGCACTGGGCAATGGTCTGTTCATGCCGCCGCTCGCCGTTCAAGTGGGCGGACTCTATGCCGATGACGATCCGCGTCAGGCCCAGGCGTTCAGCGCATATTATATGGGGATCAATCTCGGTGGCCTGCTGGCGCCGTTGGTGTGCGGCACGCTCGGCGAGCTCTATGGTTGGCATTGGGGCTTCGCCGCGGCGGGGGTCGGGATGTTCGCCGGGCTCGTCATCTATCTCCGCTTCAGGCATCTATTGCCCGCGGACCCACCCAGCCGATCGCAGACCCAGGCCGACGCGCGGGCCGTGCTTACCGGGAAAGATTGGGGCAATTTGCGCATGCTGGTCGCGATCATCGCGGTCGTCGTGCTGTTTAGGATCGGGTACGAGCAGAGCGGCAACGTCATCGCGCTCTGGGTCGAGCACCAGACCGACCGCAGCGTTGATCTGTTCGGTGCCCGTTTGGAGATACCCGCGACCTGGTTTCAGTCGATCAACCCATTGCTGATCATCGCCCTGACGCCGTTCCTGATGCGCCATTGGGCGAAGCGAGCCGCTCGCAATGGGCCCGCCAATCTTTTGGCGCGGATGAGCCTGGGCTGCGCGATTGCCGCTCTCTCAATGGTGGTGATGGTCGTGGCGGCGGCGCTGAACGCGAAGACCGGTCGCCCGGTCGGCGTCGAATGGGTAACCGCCTATTTCGTCCTGCTGACGATCGGCGAATTGCTCGTAATTCCCGTGGGACTGACATTGGTCGGCGCGCTATCGCCCGTCCAGGTCGCGGCCATGGCGATGGGCGCTTGGTACATAGCGAAATTCCTGGGCAGCCTGCTCGCCGGCGCAATGGGTGCCTATTGGGGCATCATACCCGCCACGTCGTTCTTTGGGCTGGGCGCCTCATCGGTGATGATTGCGGCGATCTTCCTGTTCTTCCTGAGCAGGTCGCGGGCATATTCGACGCCGGTATATCTGTCGCGATGAGCTGAGCCGCGATCTCGCGAAGCAGTAACAGTTGGCACTGAGCGGCGTGCCGTCCACGAAAAGTGGGAGGCTGCCCATGCCAAGCCGTGGGACCGATTGTGGTTTATCCACGCGGCCGCCGGGAACATCACCGTCTTCAACGGCGCACCGACAAATCGTCAGGGACGCCAGAGGAAATGGAAGAGGATCCCTATGATGGCGGCGATCAGTGCGGGACGTAATGCGGTCGCTGTCGTGGCGCCTGAACCCGAGGCACAGTCCTCCGAACAGAATTTCAGGTTCTACGACAACCGCCAGAAATATCTGATGTTCGTCAATACCTGCTCCGAGAAGTGGGTCGTCGCCGAGCGCGTTGCCCGCGAACTCAAGAAACTCAAGCCGATGCCGCCCGCGGTGCGCTTCTTCGATGCCGGCATGGGCGATGGCACCGTCCTGGCGCGGGTGATGCGCTCGATGCACGAAGTCTATCCGCGCTTCCCCTTCCTCATCGCCGGCAAGGAAATCAGCCTCGAAGACGTCCGCCTGACGCTCGACAAGATGCCCGACCGCTTCTTCGAACATCCAGAGACGGTGCTGGCGCTGACCAACATCTCTTATGCCGAAGCGCCAAACTTGATGCCGACCAAGCCCGAGGCGCGCGCGCAGATGACGTGGAAGGCCGTGGCGCTCAAGGGCAATACCACCGCCGAGTTCGAGCGCCAGATCCTCGAGCTGCAGCCGTTCCTGGCGCGGAACTGGAAGACCAAGGTCTCCGAGAAAACCGGCAGCCTGATCCCAGAGACGCCGACGACGCTGATCCTGTACCGCGAGGATTGCGCATTCATGCTCGCCGACGTGATCCCGCAAAAGGACCAGCCCGTCGCCGACTACGATCTGGTCATCGCCAGCCAGCCGTTCCGCCTGAGCGCCGCGACCGAGTTCAAGGCCAAGCGCGTGCTCGCCCCGCTCGCCCGCGCCTTGCGCCCTAATGGCCGCCTGCTCGGCATCCACTCCGCGGGCAACGATCCCGGGCTCGAGATCGTCCAGACCGTCTGGCCGGGCGAGGATCCGTTCACCACCTCGCGTCACGCGCTGCTCGAAGCGACCAGGCAGGCGATGGGCGCGGACGCCGACCATTTCCGCTTCGACGCGCTGCCCAGCTCGGAGGCCCTGTTCCGCTACGAGATGCACACGCTGCCCGACGAGATCGACAGCGAAAGCGCCTCGATCGGCACCTCGACGTTGCTCGCCGCCTGGAATGCCGCGACCTATGTCGCGCAAATTGATGACGAGCGCCTCGGCGAGGCGATGAGCAAGCCCCTCTATCTCGAAGCCACCCGCAAGGTGCTGCGCAAGAATGGGGAGCTTTGGTTCAACGACGAAAGCTACGTGATCAGCCGCAATCCGACCGCGGCGTGAACGTGCGAAACATCCACGAAAATAGGGGGACCTGATGGCCCGCGACACCTATCTGTTTACGTCTGAATCGGTCTCCGAAGGCCATCCCGACAAGGTTTCCGACCAGATCAGCGACGCGGTCGTCGATCTGTTCCTCGCCAAGGATCCCGAGGCGCGGATCGGGTGCGAAACGCTGACCACGACGCAATTGGTCGTCCTTGCCGGCGAGATTCGCGGCAAGGGAATCATGGACGAAGCCGGCAATTGGGCGCCGGGCGTCCAGGAAGAGGTCGAGCAAACCGTCCGCGATACCGTCCGCAGGATCGGTTATGAGCAGGACGGCTTCCACTGGAAGACGTTGCGCTTCGAGAACAACCTCCACCCGCAATCGGCGCATATCGCCCAAGGCGTCGATGCCAGCGGCAACAAGGATGAAGGCGCCGGCGACCAGGGGATGATGTTCGGGTTCGCTTGCGACGAAACGCCCGATCTGATGCCGGCCACGCTCGACTACAGCCACAAGATTCTGGAGCGGATGGCCGCCGACCGCCATTCGGGCAAGGCACCGTTCCTCGAGCCCGATGCCAAGAGCCAGGTCACGCTTCGCTTCGAGAACGGCAAGCCGGTCGCGGCAACCGCGATCGTCGTCTCGACCCAGCATGCCAAAGGCTATGACCAAGGCGACAAGCAGGGCGAACTGCATGCCTATGTGAAGAAGGTCGTCGCCGACCTGCTGCCGACGGAGCTGCTCAGCGACCAAACGGCCTATCACATCAACCCGACCGGCAGTTTCGAGATCGGCGGGCCCGACGGCGACGCCGGGCTCACCGGGCGCAAGATCATCGTCGACACCTATGGCGGCGCGGCCCCGCACGGCGGCGGCGCGTTCTCGGGCAAGGATCCGACCAAGGTCGACCGTTCCGCCGCCTATATCACGCGCTATCTGGCGAAGAATATCGTCGCCGCCGGCCTCGCCAGGCGCTGCACGATCCAGCTGGCCTATGCGATCGGCGTCTCCGAACCGCTATCGCTGTACGTCGACACGCACGGCACCGGCGTGGTCGGCGACGACAGGATCGAGGCGGCTATCCAGGGCATCGCGAAGCTCGGCGGCATGACCCCGCGCGGCATCCGCACGCATCTCGGCCTCAACAAGCCGATCTATGCGCGCACCGCGGCGTACGGCCATTTCGGCCGCGACCCCGATGGCGATTTCTTCCCCTGGGAGCGCACCGACCTGGTCGACGACCTCAAGGCCGCCTTGGCCGCCTGAACCACAATTTTTCGAGGAATAGACTTA
>NZ_BCYU01000094.1 GCF_001598355.1 Sphingomonas asaccharolytica NBRC 15499 | reverse complement strand
AAAAATCGGCTGGCGGAACGCTAGTTCCGCCAGCCACAGCAGGAGTCGTCAGGCAGTTTCGAGCTCGGCGTTCGAATTGACCTTGGTTTCGGCCATCGTCGTGAGCTTCTCGTCGGTCGCCTTCTCCTCGGCGAGCGTCTCGGCCAATACCGCCGCGCAGTCCGACCGGCCAAGCTGGTTAGCCCAGGCGATCAACGTGCCGTAGCGGGTGATTTCATAATGCTCGACCGCTTGCGCCGCGGCGATCAGCGCGGCGTCGAGGACGTTCTTGTCCTCCACGTCGCCGGCGATTTCGTTGGCTTCCTTGATGATGCCGTCAATCGCCGGGCAATTGACCTGCTTCGGTTCCTGCCCATGCATCTGGAAGACCTGTTCGAGACGCTTGATCTGGCCCTCCGTCTCGCGAAGATGTGTCTCGAAGCCCTGCTTCAGCTGGGGATCGGTCGCCTTTTCGATCATCTTCGGCAGCGCCTTGGTGATCTGGTTCTCGGCGTAATAAATGTCCTGGAGCGTGTGGACGAACAAATCGTCGAACGTTTTGATGTCCTTGGAAAACAAGCCCATCTCGGCCTCCTCAATAGCTGGCAAACGATCGCCCGCCCCGCGCTTGCCCAACGAGGAACGCACGGCGAAGTTGCCGGAATTATCGCGGCCATGACACAGGTTAGTCTTTTTCCGCCTCGGTTGCGGAAACCCGATCGCCCAGTGATTTGTTGCCTTTGCACAACGACCGGGACGAGCCGCGGAGCCGGCCGCCCAGGCAAGGAGGATGACGTGGCGCAATGAGCGAATTGCTGGATGTCTTGCCCGATCGGATCGAACAGGCGGCGCGCGCGCTCTTGACCAAAGCCTGCAACCGCAACTTGGCGATCGTCACCGCCGAAAGTTGCACCGGCGGGCTGCTCGCGTCGCTCCTGACCGATGTCGAAGGCGCGAGCCGCGCGTTCGAGCGCGGATTCGTCGTCTATACCAATGACGCCAAATGCGAGTTGCTGGCAATCGACCGCGACATCGTCGAGCGTTGCGGCGCGGTCAGCCGCGAGACGGCGATCGCCATGGCGCGTGGCGCGCTCGAGCGCTCGCATGGCGACATCGCGGTGTCGATCACCGGTTTTGCCGGGCCCGGCGGTCCGGACGACGAGTCCGGCCTAGTCCATTTCGGCTGCCGGCGGCGCGACGGCGATGTCGTGCATCGCGAAGAGCATTTCGGCGATATCGGCCGCGGGCCGGTCAGGTTGAAATGCCTCGAGGTCGCGCTCGAGATGCTCGACCAGAATCTCGCTGGACTACGTTGAGTTCGAGCCAATTGATCGCTGTTGCCCTCAGTCCATACGCGCGAGCAACGCGTCGACGCTGCAACTGGCGAAGCTCGCGAAATTGTCGGCGATACCAAAGGGTAGCAGCAAGGTGCGATCATGAACGATCGCGCCGCAGCCATAGACGACATTGGGGACATAGCCATTGCGTTCCTCGGGACTGGGCCGCAGGATCGGTTCGGGCGTGCGCGCGAGCAATTTGGTCGGGTCCGCCTTGTCGAGCAGGCAGGCGCCCATGCAATAATTGCGCATCATGCCGACGCCGTGCGTGATGACCAGCCAGCCCTCGTCGAGCTCGATCGGCGAGCCGCAATTGCCCATCTGGATGAATTCCCACGGATAGCGCGGGCCAATGATTTTGACGCCGCCATTCCAGGTAGTGATGTCGCCCGAGGCGATCAGCCAGAGATTCTCATTGTCCTGGCGGCCGATCATGTTGAAGCGGCCATCGACGCGGCGCGGGAACAGCGCCATGCCCTTGCTCTGCGGCACCGATCCCTTGAGTACCGTCATCTCGAACGTGTTGACGCCGGTGCCGCGGAACAGCTCGCATCGCGCATCGCGGCCGTCGAACGCGGTATAGGTGCCGAGGAAACTCGGCGTGCCGTCCTCTTCGGTGAACCGCACCATGCGCAGATCTTCGATCCCCTGGCGCTGACTGGCGGTGATCGGGAACAGGACGCTCTCGGACGGCTCCTCGCTCCCCTCGCAGATGATCCGGGTCGTGCCCGACGTGCCGCTCTCGTCCGGCCCTTCGATCCGCGGCGACGTGACCCAGGGGCTCGGATCGTCGACCTGGAAACCGGTGCTCGCGCTCCAATTGCCGGTACGGAAGGTGACCGAGGAGACATGCCCTTCGCCGATGCCGCGCAAGGAGAGGATGAAGTTCAGGCCATCGGCCGGCGCGTCGTCCTGATTCATCCGCAACACGATGCTGGGGTTGAACAGGGCCGCCGCCTCGAACGAATATTCGGCGCTGAGATAGGCGCCGATCAGCAACTGCTGCTCCGGGTCGGCCGTCACGTTTTCCGGTAAGCTGTCACGCACAGCCTCAAACCGTCGCGTCAACATGGTCTCGACATTGCGATGCCGCTCGGACAGCGAGGCGACCACAGTGTGGCAGTCCTTGCGGCAGCTGGCTGCGTCGAGCGACAGCACGCGCTCGATCACCTTGCGCATGCGGGGATGCGCGGCATCGCGGAACGATTCGGGATAATCGACGCTGAACGGTTTGATCACCGTGCGCGACGGGTCGGGGCGCAAATGGAGGCCGGAGAAAGTGAACAGATCGTCGCTCATGCGGTCGGTCTCCGTGCGGGGACGACGGGCGGTCGCCGGGATGGGTGATAGGCCAAATCGGAAGGATCGGCGCCCCTGAAACGCGGCATGGCGCGACAGGCTCCCGCGCCGTCGATATGCCCCGACGCGCAAAGCCTTCCGACTGTCCGAAAACGAAAAAAAGGGCGACGTCCCGGACGCCGCCCCTTTTCCCATTATTACGGGCCCGCTCAGAAAGCGTAGCTGACCGACACCCGGTAGGACCGGCCGAAGATCGGACGCACGTCGGGCAGCGCCGCAGTTGGGTCAGTGCTCGTGAAACGAGGATTACCTTCGGTTAGACCATGCGAGTTGGTCAGATTGTCCCCGGAAATCTGCAGCATGTAACCGTCCACCTTGGCGCGGATCCCGGCACTCAGCGTGGCGTAAGCAGGCAGCAACTGGGTATTGGCGAGATCGCTATACCGCTTCCCGATCGCTTCATATGTGCCGTAGAAAGTAATGTCGGACTTGTCCGAGAAGCGCGCGGTATAGGTCGGCGTGAGGCGAACCTGATAGGACGGGATGCGCTGCGCTTTCTTGCCGTCGAAGTCGGGGATGTTGGGCGTATCGGTCTTGGCATCCTCGAGCACGGCGTTACCGACGAAGCCGAAACCGCTGGCGCTGTGATACGACGCATCGAACTCGATACCCTTGGTCTTCGATCCCGCGATCTGCGGCGGCACGCCGACATCGTTATACACCGCGCCGACGACCTTGTCGTAGAAGCCAGTTACCGCCGCTTCGAACCCGCCACCGCGATATTTCACGCCGCCTTCGTACGAACGCACTTTCCAGTTGAGGTCGAGCCGTGGCCCGGTATTACCGAGCTGCGACCGGACGTCGTCGAAGGACGGCGAGTGATAGCCTTGCGAAACACGGGCATAGACGTCGAAATTGCGGGTTGCGCGATAGTTGAGCCCGACCGTCCACGGCGTCGCCTCGCGGCTGATCTTGGCCGAATCTGGCAGGCCGTTGCCCGTGATATGGAAGTCGATATCGGTCCACTGGTGGCGGATGCCGGCATCGAGGCGCAGCGCGTCGGTGATATTGAACGAATCCGACACATAGATTGCGTTCACCGTGGCGCGGCCCCGATCCGAAATCGCGAAGGCGGAGAGCGTCTTATTATCCAGATCGACCAGATCGCCCGATCCGCCGACCTGCATCCAGCGGTTGCCGCCCAGGCTCCAGGCGTCATCCGAGGTGAAGTGCGAGAAATAATAGCCGAGGTTGAGCGTGTTCGGGCCGGTCTTGATATTGACCACCGCCTCGTTCGAGACGTTCTGGAGCTTCTTGTCGACCCACCAGGAGCCGAACGACTGGACGTAGTCGGTAGGCAACAGCGTCTGCCCGGTGTTGATGGTATGGACTTGTGTCTGGCCGGGGAAGGCATCCCGCTTTGCCGGGTCGGGATCAGTTTGCGTGGCCAACGCCGTTGCAACGGTGATCGCTCCCGCACCTTGCGGTACGAGGCCGGTCGTCCGCAGCGTGCCGCTGGTGAACCCGAAGCGGTCGGTGAAGCTGATCCCGCCGCCGAAATCGTAATCGAGGCTGGCGCCGGTGACCACGCCTTTCCAGCCGCGGCCATCGGCGAGGTCGACGCGCTCGGTCGCACCGCTGCCCGCGGAGCCGGGCGAGATGATCGTCGCGTAACGCGTATATTTATTGAGCTGGTTGTACGTGCCGCGATCGATGCCGGGCACGTTCGCCGCGAACGGCAGGAACCATTCGCCGTGATCGTCGGTGTAGCGGGCGAAGATGTTGAACTTGCCGTGCGAGAACTTCTTGGTGATGTTCGCGGTGATCTGCTGGCCGCGCTCGGTGTTGAAACCGGCGCTGCGGACGGTGTCACCGCGCGAGACGTACCCGCCGACCATATAATAGAGATCGTCGGCGAGCTTGCCGCTGAGCCAGCCGTCGACTCGCCAGGCGCTGTAATCGGTGATCGACGCGCCGATGCTGCCCTGCGTCTGGTCATGACCTTCGCGCAGGCGAAGATTGGTGGTCAGGCCGGGCTGGCCGTCCGAATAGAGCGAGGCCGGGCCGCCATTGACGCCTTCGATGCCCGCGACGGTTTCGTCGAGACGGACGATCCCGGTCTGGTCCATGAACGACAGGCTGCTCGATCCATAGACCGGCACGCCGTTGAACTGCATCGTGACGAACGGCGCGTCGCCGGTGCTGGGAATGCCGCGGACGAAGATGTTTGAGGTGCCGACGCCGCCCGAGCTCTCGACCCACACGCCGGGGATCGACTTCAGCACGTCGCCCGAGCTCTTGGGCGCCTGAAGCTTGATATCGTCCGCCGACAGCGTCGTCACCGAATAGCCGGCCTCGAGCTTGTTGATGCCGTTACCGGCGGCGCGACCGGTCACGATGATATCAGGCACGTCGGCCGGAGGCGCTGCGTCCGCGGCCTGGGCGGGATCGGCGGCCGGCGCCGCAGCGGGCGTTTCCTGTGCCGCGGCCGGATGGGCCAGGGCAATCGCCAGCGCGAACCCCGACACAGCAACGAAATTGCGATTGCGCGAAACCATCATGATCCTCTCCTGCCGCTGCCTTCCTGCTCGGGAAGTGCCTGAGGACGGGGTCTATACGCGAATGAATTGCATTTCAATATCTCGTTGCAGGATCGTATTATTTAAATTAAATTCGCTATATCAAGGTGATGCTCGGCAGCAACGGGTATTTTCTGTGGCAGAGATGTCACAGCACGTGCAACGAATTTCATGGCGCTTTGAGACCCAAAAGACGCGCCGATCGCTTTGTCCCGTCCTCGCGTAAAAGCGTTTGTTGCATCGGGGATCGCGACCGGCCTATTTTGGGCACGCTGAGCGGGGGCGGTGCATCGTCGAGGATCGTCGGAAACCAGTTTCAATGGTTGTCCGGCGGCCCGCTGATTGAGGAGCCTGGCTTTGCGTCGACGTGCGATGGATCTGAACATGGGGGATATCGCCCGGCTCGCCAATGTGTCGAAGCCGACCGTGTCGCGCGTTCTCAACAACAGCCCGCTGGTCAATGAAGCGACCCGCGAACGCGTGCTGCGTGTCGCGCGCGAAAATGGCTATGCGATCAACCGCAACGCGCAGAAACTGCGCCAGGCGCGCAACGACACGGTCGCCGTAGTGCTCGATTTCGGCTCGCACCGCGCCGGGCGGATCGCCGACCCGTTCATCTTCGAATTGCTCGCCGGCGTGTCCGAGGCTTTATCGGTGCGCAACCAGGATCTGCTGCTCTCACCGTCCAACCTCACCGATGTGCAGAGCCATCTCGATCTGATCAGCTCGCGCGTCGCCGACGGATTCATCTTCCTCGGGCAAGGCGTGCGCGGCCCGATGCTGCGCGATCTCGCGCGCGCCGGGGCGCCGTTCGTGGTCTGGGGTGGCGTAGATCCTACAGAACCCTATTGCTCGGTCGGCAGCGACAATCGCCTGGGTGGAGAATTGGCTGGCGACTTGTTCGTTAAGCGCGGCGCGAAACGCTGGCTGTTCGTCGGTAATGTCGCGCATGCCGAGATCCGGATGCGGTTCGACGGCCTGCGCGCGGTCGCCGCCAAGCATCCCGAGGTGACCGTCGAGCATCTCGAGGTCGAGCATATGGCCTATGCGCCTGCTTACCAGCAGACGTTGGCGTGGCTGCGCGGCAATCCGCCGCCCGACGCAGTCTTCGCTTTCTCGGATACCGCAGCGATAGCGATCGTCGCCGCGTTCCGCGAGCTGGGGCTGGAGGCGCCGGCAGATTATTCGCTGTGCGGTTACAACAACATCCCGCCCGCCGCCGACTTCACTCCGGCGCTCACCACGATCGAACAGGAAACCCATCTGGCCGGCGCCATCCTGGTCGAAAAGCTGATGCAGATCCTCGATGGCGGGAAGCCGAAGTCGAGCGTGCTCCCGACCCGGCTGATCGTTCGTCAGACCTGAGAAGCAGCCGGCGCCAGCCGCAACACCTGATCGAGATCGACCGCCGCGGTCGACGCGAACACCAGGTCGGCCTCCCCCAGGATGGCAGCGTCGCCGATCCCGATCGCGACCATGTCAGCCGCTTTGATCGCGGTCACCCCGGCCGCCGCATCCTCGAACCCGACGCACGCGGTGGGTGCGACGCCGAGCCCTATCGCGCAGGCCAGGAAGATGTCCGGCGCGGGCTTGGACCGCGCGACCTTGGCGGCGTCGGCGACGAAATCGATCGAGGCCAACAACCCTGCCCGCTGCAGTACCATCCCTGCGTTCCGGCTGGCCGAGGCGACCCCCAGCGACAGCCCGGCAGCGCGGGCGGTCGCCAGTAAAGCGGTGGCGCCCGGCAAGATGTCGGCATCGCTCATCGTCGCCAGCGCGTCGAGATAATAGCCGTTCTTGCGCGCCGCGAGCTCCTCTTTGGCAGGGAGGTCCAGCGATACTTTGCCCAGCGTCAGGATATGGTCGAGCGACCCCATGCGATCGACGCCCTTGAGCGCCTCGTTGTCCTGCTCGTCGAACGCGATGCCGAGTTCGTCGGCGATCCGTTTCCAGGCGACGAAATGCAGCCGGGCGCTGTCGACCAGCACCCCGTCGAGGTCGAAGATAGCGGCGCGGAACGCCATGGTCAGGCCGCGACCTCTTGGCCGGCGACACGGATCGCGACCGCGCGATCGCCGCGCACCGACACGCTGGCGGTTCGGCCCGACACCGCGACATCGACCTGCGCACCGCGGAACGCGACAGTGAAGCGATAGTCGGATAGCCCCGGCACCCCGACGGGATCGAAACACAGCGTGTCGCCATCGACGCGCATGCCGGCAAAGCCCATCGCGAGCGTCGTCCAGCTCCCCGCCAACGCCGCCATATGCAGCCCGTGATCGGTATTGCCGAACAAATCGTTGAGGTCGGTCAGCGCGGCGACCCGCCAGTAATGTGCCGCCCGCGCGCCATCGCCGGCATGCGCCGCCGCGGTCGCGAACGCGCTCGCTGACAAGGTCGAATCGTGCACCGTTGTCGCTTCGTACGTGTCGAGCATCCGCCGCCGCATCGCCGGATCGAACGCGTCGGGCATCAGCGCCAAGGCGAGCACCGCATCCGCCTGTTTCGAGACGCGGCGGCGATAGATGGCGAGCGGATGGACGTGCAGCAGCAGCGGATAGGCGGCCGGCCGCGTCGTCTCGAACGGCCAGGGGTCGAGCTGGAAATAGGCATCGTCCTGGGCATAGACTTGCCGCTCGTCGTCATACGCCAGCAGCATCGCGTCAGCGGCACGGACCATCTGCGCGGCCTCCGCATCGTCGATCAGCGACGCCGCCAGCCCTTCGCGCGCGGCGAACCGCAAGTGCCGCGCGGCCATCATATTGGTGTAGAGGTTGTTGTTGACGATCGCCGAATATTCGTCCGGCCCGGTCACGCGGTTGATGACGAACGCGCCTCCGCGCGCCGCATCGTGATACCCAATCGCCAGCCAGATGCGCGCCGTCTCGACCAGCATCGCCGCACCGCCGACGTCGAGCAAGGTGCGATCGCCGGTCGCCGCCAGATACGTCTCAAGCGCATAAGCGATGTCGGCATTGATGTGATATTGCGCGGACCCGGCTGGGAAATAGGACGAGCATTCGTGCCCGCCGATCGTCCGCCACGGATAAAGCGCGCCGTGTTCGTGCCCCATCGCCCGCGCATTGTCGCGTGCTGCGCCAAGCTTCGAAATCCGCCATGCGAGCATCGCCCGGGCGATCGCCGGCTGGGTGAAGGCAAAGACCGGCATGACGTAGAGATCGGCATCCCAGAAGACATGGCCTTCATAGCCCTCCCCAGTCTGCCCCTTGGCGCCGATCGAGGTCTTACCGTCGCGCCCGACCGCCATCGCCAGTTCGGCCAAAGCGAAGCGGATGGCGAGCTCGGCACGGGGCTGGCCCGGCATCGCGACATTGCTCGCCGTCCAGAAATCCGCGAACCATGCCACCTGCTCGGCCAGCAAAGCGTCATAGCCTCGCTCGGCCGCGGCGCGCAGTATCGCGGTGAGCGCATCAACACCGTGCCCGTCAGTGCCGGCGTGGTAGGCCGAGGCAAAATCGACCTGCACCCGACGACCGACCGTCCGACGCTCGATTTCACGCATCCCGCACGCCACCACGAATCCGCTCGTGCGCAACCGGTCGCTGCGCATGGCGGTGCCGGTTTCGTCACGGGTTTGCGGGTCGACCCAGGGGCTGGTCGCCATGACCGGCGCGACGCGGGGATCGTAGACGTCATGGTTGGAAGTATCCGCAGCGCGTTCGCCGCTTCCCGGCGGCGGTATCACCATCGGCGACACGGTCACATCGGCGCCGTCGGCAAAGCTCACTCGCGTCAGTACCAAGGCGGTATCGGTCATCGAGACGAATTGCTCGATCGCGACCTCAGCCGCCCCTGTCGGGAATCTCTCTGTCCGCACGCAGCGCGCGAGATCGAGTTCGACGCTCGCCGGCGCGCCGATCGGTTCACCGCCGGCCAGGATAGCTGGACGGGTGGCGTCGGCGACCGCCAGGCGAAGATCGCTTTCGCGGGCATAGCCATGCGCCGCCTCATGATAGGCGATCGGCACGCGTTCATAGACGCCGTTCAGATAGACTTTGGGCGCCTCCGCCGCCTCGCCCGGCCCGCGAATGCCGATAAAGCCGTTGCCGATCGAAAACAGCGCAGGAACATGGTCCGACCGGGCGGAATCCCCGTCCGCCGCAAGGCGCCAGGCGTCGCGCGCAAATCGCACGTCAGCAAAAGACGCTTCGGGTAATGACCGCCCCACGCAATACCTCTCCGATGCGGCGATCAAACGCCCGATTGCCAATGATATGCATTTCATAATAGGAGATGGTCAAGACAATAAGCCGGGCATCCCGGCAGGGGAGGCGCATGAACAGGACACGGATGATCGTCGCACTGGCATTGACCTATGCCGTGTTCGCGGTGCTGCTCAACAGCGTCGGCACCGTTATCCTGCAGTCGATCGAATCGTTCCACGTGACCAAGGTCGCGGCGAGCTCGCTCGAGGGATTCAAGGACCTGTCGATCGCCGCGACCAGTTTCCTGCTGGCGGCGCAACTGCCGCGCTTCGGGCTGCGGCGCGCGATGATCGTCGCACTTGCGCTGGTCGCGATCGCCTGCCTGGCGATGCCTTCATTCCCCGGTTTCTGGACCACACGCTTGCTGTTCCTCGCGGTCGGCGTGGCGTTCGGGGTGACCAAGGTATCGGTTTACAGCTTTGTCGGGCTATTGACCGAGGACAGCGCGCGCCACGCGTCTTTGCTCAACGTGATCGAGGGCGTGTTCATGCTCGGCGTGCTCAGCGGCTATTGGATCTTCGCCGCGTTCATCGACCCGGCCGATCCCGCCAGCCGGCAGTGGCTGACCGTCTATTATGTGCTCGCCGCCGTCAGCGTCGTCGCCTTGGCGCTGCTCGCGGTCACCCCCTATGACGAAAGCGCGGTCGATGAACCGGCGGCCGCGCCGCACGGTCCGGGACAGAAATTCGCCGAGATGGTCGCGCTCGCCTGGCGGCCGCTGAGTCTCAGCTTCATCGCCGCAATCTTCTGCTACGTCCTGGTCGAACAGGGCATCGGCTCGTGGCTGCCGACCTTCAACCGCGAATTGCTCGGGCTGTCGGCGCCGATGAGCGTGCAGGCCGCGTCGATCTTCGCGGTGTGCCTGGCGGCGGGGCGGCTGGGCGCCGGCGTGATCGTGCGGCGCACCGGCTGGTTTCCGTTCGTGCTGGGATGTCTGGTCGGAATGGCGGTGCTGATCGTCGCGGTGCTGCCGCTCGCCGCCACGCATCATGGACAGGTGACGAGCTGGGCCGGGGCGCCGATCGCCGCTTTCCTGTTCCCGGCGATCGGGCTGATGATGGCACCGATCTATCCCGCGCTCAATTCGGCGATCCTGTCGTCGATGGCGCCCAGGGAGCAGCCGGCGATGGTCGGGCTGATCGTGGTCTTCTCGGCGCTTGGCGGGACGACCGGCTCGTTCGTTGTCGGCCATATCTTCGCGATGTTCCAGGGGACGATCGCCTTCTACGTCCTGCTCATCCCGATCGCTGCGCTGGCGGCGGCGTCGACAATGGTCCGGCGGAAAACGGTGCGGTAGGCGATCGCCTCACGGATTTCGCCGTCGGGGAACGTTATCCGCGTGTTGGTATCCAATATCCAATATACAATTTCGGCCGCGCCGTGCCCGAAGACACGACGCGGCCGATGCCCCACCCGGTTAGAAGTTGAAGCGCAGCCCAGCGTGGATGGTGAAGCTGCGCAGCCGCGAGTCGTCGTCGATATTGCCGACCACGAACCCGGACACCCGGCTGCCATGCGCATTGGCGAGGATACCCGCCGAATAGCGCATCGCGTTCTTCCAGGTGTTGCTCTGGAGCGAGAAGGTTGTGACCGGCGCGCCGAAGGCGAAGCTGGAGCCATCGCCGCGCGACCAATTCTCCATCCGCGCCGCGCTGATGAACGGCTCGAACGTCGCCGTCGCCTCGGACCCGCCGCGATAGGACAGGCGCAAGCCCGCTTGGCCGATCTTGGTGGTATCGCTGCCCGGCGTCCACACGCTGAAGGCATCGATCACGAGCGGATCGATCTGGGTGTCGGCATAATTGAACGAAGCGAACGGCGTCGCGGCGAAGCCGGTCTTGCCGCCGATCCGGTACGATATCCGGGCTGAGCCGGCCGTCGCGTCGCCGCGCATCCGCTGCGTGCCGGCCGTGCCGAACAGCGACGGCATGGCGACCGTATAATGGCGCCATTCCTTGCGGATATTGCCCTCGAGCTCGAAGGCGCCGTTGCCGACCACCGCATAGCCGCCGACGAACGGCGTCTCAACCTTGATCCGCTCGCCGCCTGCGAGCGGCGCCGAGGCGCCGTACCAGCCGCCCATCACGCCGACATTGACCTTCCAGCCGCCGCCGATACCGCCGAACGAGAGGTCGGCGCCGATCTGTGCCGCATGCTGGCTGGTGCGGAAGCGGCTGGTCGAATTGTACGACACGCCGCCGCCGGTCAGCGAGGAGCTGATCGTCTGGGTGCTGTGCCCGCCGCTGCCGCGCATCCACAGGCTGAACCGCGTGCCGCCGGCATCGGTCCGGTTGGTCACGAAGGGGCTGATCGGATCATCAAGCAGGCCCGATGCCGATTCGGCCATGTAGCTGAGGTTGCCAAGCCCGGCCGCGGTTGGATTGACCGCCTGGATCACGCCGAACTGATGGGCGTTCGACGGGTTCTGCCCGAAGCTGTCGAGGACGAAGCCCGTTGTCGGGAACGGCGTGCTCGAGGTGAAGGCACTGGCGGGTGCTGCCCCGGCGACCGTCACCACCGGCAGGAAGCCGCCGGGGACGAACGACCGCGTGCCGACCAGGTTCATCGTGACATTGGTGTTGCCCGTGGCCGAGCCGCCGATGTTCAGGCGATCGGCCGTGGCGGTATTGGTGCTGTAGTCGGCCCAGAACTGGCCGCCGCCCGAATAATTGCCGCCGACGGTAACGACATTTGTCGTCAGATTGTTGCGGGCGTTGATGATCCCGGTATTGGCCATCGACCCTGCGGTCGTGAAGCTGCCCGCGCCGGCAAAGGTGACGCGGCCGGCATTGTTGGTATTGCCCAGGGCCGTCAGCGTGCCGCCGGCGCCGAGATTGACGTTGCCGCCATTGGCTAGGTTGCCAGAGACGCTCGACGCCCCGGTTCCCAGATTGGCGATCCCGGTCGGGCCGTTGATCCAGTTCGACGTCGCGACGGTCGACCCGAGCATGTTGATCGCGCCGTTGATCGTTCCGCTGTTGAACAAGGTCGACGGCGTGTTGTTGACGCTGATCAACACCGCGTTGGTGCCGCCGGTGATCGTGCCGGTGTTGGAGATGTTGGCGCTTCCGGTGCCGGTCGCCACCAGCCTGACCCCGTCGATCGCGCCCGTGACGAGGCCGGCATTATTGACCACCAGCGGACCGTCGACCGTGCTGAGATCGATGCCGTAATCGGGATCGATCTTGCCGGTGCCGGTGACGTTGACGGTGATGCCGCCCTTGGTCGACGTGCCGTAGACGCCGGCAAAGCCGGGAGTGCCGGCGGTGATCTCTCCCGCAACCGTGATCGTCGTCATGCCGGTCGACAAACCGCTATCGGTATAGATGCCGGCGCCGTTGGTCGCAGTGATCTTGGTGCCTGCCGCCTGCGATACGTCGATCGTTCCGGCATTCGCCGCACCATTGAAGTTGATTGCCTCGATCCCGTTGCCGTTGGTCGCGGTGACGTTGCCCAGCGCGTTGACCGAAACGCCGCCGCTGCCGTTGGTCTGAGCAATGATACCGGTGGTGCCGGAGACATTACCGGCGGTCACGCCGACATTGCCCGCGCCCCCACCGATCTGCTCGGCGAGGATCGCCGCCGCGCCGGTCGAGGACACGCTGCCCGCATTCACCACCACGTTGCCGCCGCCGGTGAGCCCGACGATGCCATAGCCGGTGGTCGCGGTGACCGGGCCGATGGTTGTGACCGTCGTATTGCCAGTGCCGTAATTCTCCGCATCGACGCCGAACTTTCCGGTGACCGCGCCGTTGGCAGTCACGTCGACATTGCCGGTCGAGGTGCTGATCAGCCCCGCGACGATGCCGGCATTGCCACCCTGGACGGCGCCATTCGCGACGACCGTAACGTTGCCGGTATTCGACGCGCCGAACGCGTCGACGCCGTTGAAGCCACCGGCCAGCGCGGTCACAGCACCGGTGGTGACGCTGATGTCGCCGCCAAGCGCGGTATCGCGGACGACGATGCCATTGCCGCCGGTCGAACCGCTCGCGCCCGAGATGTCGACCGTGACCGTGCCCGAACCGTTATTCTTGATGTTGGCGCCGTCGCCGGTGCCGCCGAAGAACCCGGTGCCGGTAACGTTGATATTCCCCGCCCCGCCCGTGCCGCCGATCAGGGTCAGGCCGTTGGCCGCCCCGGTCACCGTGTCTGCGACGCTCACGGTCACCGCACCGTTGCCGGTCGCAATGATGCCGTCGACTAAGGTACCGGTGACCGGCCCCGTCGTGGCTACGCTGGTCAGGCCCGTGCCGTTGTTGATCGCCTCGACACCAATCGTGCCCGACACCGTGCCCGCGCTCACATCGACCGTGCCGGCCGATCCGACCAGTGAATTGTCCGCAAGGATGCCGATACTGCCCACCGATGACACGTCGCCGGCGTTGACCGTGACGTTGCCGCCCGTCGTGAGCGCGAAGATGCCATTGCCGCTGGTCGCGTTGACCGGGCCCACGGTCGTGACGCTGGTCGAGCCGCTGCCGAAATTCTCGGCGTCGACGCCGAACCGCGCGTCGATCGCACCATTTGCGGTGACATCGACATTGCCGGTCGAGGCTCCCGAAATGATCGCGCCGACAATGCCGGCATTACCCGCCTTTACATCGCCGTTGGCGACGATCGTCACGTTGCCCGCGGTCGACACGCTCCGCGCGTCGATGCCGTTCTCGCCCGCAGCCAGGGTCGTCACCGCACCGGTCGTGACATTCATGTCGCCGCCCAGAACGGTGTCGCGAACGATGATGCCGTTACCGGCAGTCGAGCCGCTCGCGCCCGAGATATCGACCGTGACCGTGCCCGAACCGTTGTTGAGGATGTTGGCGCCGTCGCCGCTGCCGCCGAAGAAGCCGCCGGTGCTGTTGACAAGGATGTTGCCCGCACCGCCGGTGCCGCCGACCAGGGTCAGGCCGTTGGTTGCACCGGTTACGATGTTGGGGGCAGTCACGGTCACCGCGCCGTTGCCGAGCGCGAGGATGCCTTCCGCCGTCGTGCCGGTCACCGTGCCGTTGGTCGTGACGGCGATCGCTCCCGTGCCGACGTTGGTCGCGGTGATGCCGGTCGTGCCCGAAACCATGCCGGCGGTGACGTCGACATTGCCCGCGCCGGCGGCATTGGTCTGCTGTGCGAAGATCGCGGTGTTGCCGGTCGAGGTGACGTCGCCGGCATTGACCGTGACGTTGCCGCCCGCCGTCGATGCGTAAACGCCGTTACCGGTAGTGGCATTGACCGGGCCAACCGTCGTGACCGTGGTATTGCCGGTGCCGAAATTCTCGGCGTCGATCCCGAACCTTGCGGCGACCGCCGCGTTCGAGGTCACGTCCACATTGCCGGCCGCGCCCGCCGGCGAGATCAACCCGACAATGCCGGCATTGCCCGCATTGATGTCGCCGTTGGTGACGATCGTCACATTGGCGGTGTTCGACGAGCTCCGGG
>NZ_BCYU01000093.1 GCF_001598355.1 Sphingomonas asaccharolytica NBRC 15499 | reverse complement strand
TGCGTCTTGGTCCCCCTCCCCGTAAACGGGGAGGATTTTTTATTTGACCTCTGGCGTGGGCAAGGCTGGGGCGATCGTCAGCGTCTGCTCGGTGGTGACCGACGTGCCCGCCACCTTATCCGTCACCGTCGCGACCACGCGGTAATCGCCAAACGGCCCTTCCGAATCGACGCCGTAACCGAGCGCGCCATCGCCGATCATCGGCTTCTTGGGATCGGTGGGCGCGGCCTTGTTCCACACTACGACGCCTTTGTTATCCTCGTTGATCGTGCCGTCCGGCCGCGTGATCGCGAAATCGGCGACGATGTCGCATTTGCCGTCGGCATCGGCCTTGCAGCCGCGGAAGATCAGCAGGGTGAAGAGCGGCTTGTCGGCGACCGTGCGGGTGGTTTCGTTCTTGGCTCCGTCGCCTATCTTCCAGGCGGCGATGAACGCCGCCGCGTCGGACGCGGCAACCTGCATGACGCCGAACCCGTCCTTTTCGGCGATGTTGAGCGCTGGCGGCGGGAGTTTGGTCCTGGCCTTCGGCTTGGCCTTGGCGGCGGGCTTGCCCGGCGCCGGTTTTGCGGCGGGCTTGGTCGCGGTTTGGGGAGCGGCGGCGGCAGGGGCCGCCACGATCAAGGCGGCGATCGCCGCAAGCTTTACAAGGATCATGGCCTTATCGTGCGTCGCAGGGTCGAGCTTGGCAAGGCAGCAGGAGAGATTGATGCGCCCGACGCGCCTTGCTATCGCGCCAGCATGATCGCACCGCCCGAAATCGTCCGCGTCTCCCATCCCCGCGTCGCCTGCGACGGCGCGACCGACATTCCCGGTGGCGCGGCCCTGGGCCATCCCCGCGTGTTCCTGCAGATCGACGAGGCCGGCTATGTCGATTGCGGCTATTGCGACCGCCGCTTCGTGTTGATCGGCGGCCCGGCCGATGGCGCCGACCAGAGCGAACTTCCGGACCATCCGGCCGGCGCGAGCCTGTGAAGTCCGGGCGACTCGCACCGCCGGTCCGCACAATCCGTCCCGTCCGCAGATCGGGGAATCCGTCATGACCCATCACGCCACCGGCACGTTCGAAGTGAAGATCACCCCCGAGGCGCAGGGCGAGGCGCCCGAAGGCGGGTTGCCAACCGGCCGAATGGCGATCGCCAAAACCTTCGTCGGCGGCATGACGGGCAGCGCGCAGGGCATCATGTTGTCGGCCGGCGCGCCGGCCCCGGGCAATGCCGGTGCATATGTCGCGGTCGACCAGTTTCGCGGCACCATCGACGGCAAGCCCGGCGGCTTCCTGCTGCTCCATCGCGCGACGATGGACAAAGCCGGGAACGGCGTGCTCGATATCGTTATCGCGCCCGATACCGGGACCGATGCGCTGACCGGGATCTCGGGGACCTTCTCGATCGAGGTCAGGGACGGCGTTCATCACTACGATCTCGCTTACACTCTGCCCGAATAGCGCCGGGCGGTTTACCTCGGCGCCGCGCGCTCCTACCTATTGGGCATGACCAGCCCAGCCGACCCCCGCCAGTTCCTGTACCGCGACCAGCTCGACCCCGAAGAGGCCAAAAGGCTGACCGCGACAGCGCTCGACCATGCCGATGATGGCGAGCTCTATCTGCAATATGCCCGGTCCGAGGCGTTCGGGTTCGACGACGGGCGGCTGAAGACCGCCAGCTACGACACGCATTCGGGATTCGGCCTGCGCGCGGTGTCGGGCGAGACCACTGCCTTTGCCCATGCCAATGAGATCAGCGCGGCCGCGATCCTGCGCGCGTCGGAGACGATGGCGCTGATCGACCCGTCGACCGGCCCCAAGGCGCCGCCGCCGCAGCACACCAACCGCCACCTCTATACCGATGCCGATCCGCTCGACCTGATTCCGTTCGCCGACAAGGTGAACCTGTGCCAGACGATCGACGCCGCCGCCCGCGCCCGCGACCCGCGCGTCGCCCAGGTCTCGGTCAGCCTGTCGGGGTCGTGGAACGTGATCGAGGTGGTGCGCCCCGACGGCTTCACCGCCACCGACGTGCGGCCGCTGGTGCGGCTCAACGTCTCGATCGTGGTCGAACATGACGGCCGGCGCGAGACCGGGACGTTCGGTATCGGCGGACGCTATCTCTACGAGTCGCTGTTCGAGCCCGCGACCTGGAACCGCGCGATCGACGAGGCGCTGGCACAGGCATTGGTCAATCTCGACTCGGTCGCCGCTCCCGCCGGCGAGATGACCGTCTTGCTCGGGCCGGGCTGGCCGGGCGTGCTGCTCCACGAAGCGATCGGGCACGGGCTCGAAGGCGATTTCAACCGCAAAGGCACCAGCGCCTTTTCCGGCCGGATCGGCGAGCGCGTCGCGGCGCCGGGCGTCACCGTGGTCGACGACGGATCGATCAACGCGCGGCGCGGGTCGCTGTCGATCGACGACGAAGGCACGCCGACGCGCGAGAATATCCTGATCGAGGACGGCATCCTCAAGGGCTATATCCATGACCGCCTCAACGCGCGGCTGATGGGCGTCGAGCCGACCGGCAATGGCCGCCGCGAATCCTTCGCGCACGCGCCGATGCCGCGCATGACCAATACTTTCATGAAGGGCGGCCAGGACAATCCCGCCGAATTGCTCAGCCGGGTCAAGAAAGGCATTTTCGCCAAGTCGTTCGGCGGCGGGCAGGTCGACATCGTGTCGGGCAAGTTCGTGTTCAGCTGCACCGAGGCCTATCTGATCGAGAACGGCAAATTGGGCGCCCCGATCAAGGGCGCGACGCTAATCGGCGACGGGCCGAGCGTGCTGACCAAGGTGACCGGCATCGGCAACGACTTCGCGCTCGACGAAGGCGTGGGGATGTGCGGCAAGGGCGGGCAGAGCGTGCCGGCGGGAGTCGGGCAGCCGACCTTGCTGGTATCGGGGCTGACGGTCGGCGGCACCGCGGTCTGACACAGTAAGTAGGAAGCGATTATGGGTTGGTTTTCGGGGCGTAAGAAACGCACCGATCAGACCAGAGCCATCTTTAGCCGTCACGTCGATGGCGACTTTACGCTTTATCCCCTCGGCGAGGGCAATGCGACAGAAGCGGAGGTACAGGCCCTTGGTAAGAGCCTGGGCGTTCGTTTTCCGGACGAGTTCATCGATCACGTCAGTGGCGAATTCCCGGGGGCGATTGTTCTGGCAGCCGAGCGCGTTTGGCCGCGGCCGCAACCGCTTCAAGTGGCTCCTTTCTGGCAGTTCCTCTATGGCGTTCACAGCTTCACGCCGCTCACGACAAGCGAGGATTGGATGCGGATGGATGTCGTCGGCAGTCAGTTCCAAAGCCAGACCGGCCACGCGGCCGTACCAATTCTGAAACGGATCGGCGATGCCAACGTCTATTGCGCAGATAGCGAGGGGCACATCCTTGAGTTCGACCATGAAATGAACACGCTCGAGCCGATCGAGTTAGGTTTCTGGGCGCTGCTCGAACGCGAAGTGTGTGAATTGGTGGAACGCAAGAACCGTCTCATCGCCGAGCGCGATAGAACCGCATGACGAATTGGCCCGCCCTCGACTGGACCCACTGGCGCGAAACCGCGATCGGGCTGCAATTGCGCTGCCAGATCGTCGGCAAGGTGCGGCTCGCGCTGACGCCCTGGCTCAACCATAGCTGGCACGTTCCCTTCTACCTGACCGCGCGCGGCTGGACGACCTCGGCGATCCCGTGCGGGGGCCGGATCCTGCAGATCGACTTCGACCTGATCGGCGATGCGGTGACGTTCGCTACCAGCGATGGCGGGATGCGGTCGATCGCGTTGGCGGCGGGAACGATCGCCGATTTCCATGGCGAGGTCGTCGCGGCGCTCGACGCCTTGGGCGCCGCATCGGATTTCGACGGCAGCCCGAGCGAGATGCCTGGCTATCCGCCTTTTGCCGATGACCATGAGCAACGCCCCTACGATGCCGGGGCGGCGCGCGACTTCTGGCGCACACTGATCCAGGTGCGCCGCGTCTTCTACCAATTCCGCACCGGCTTTCTCGGCAAGGCAAGCCCGATCCATCTGTTCTGGGGGAGCTTCGATCTCGCCGCGACGCGCTTTTCGGGCCGGGTTGCGCCGAAACACCCCGGCGGGATGCCCGGCCTGCCTGACGACGTCGCATGCGAGGCATACAGCCATGAGGAAGCAAGCGTCGGTTTCTGGCCGGGCAGCGATGCCTATCCGCATGCCGCTTTCTACGCTTATGCCTATCCCGAACCCGCCGGTTATGCCGGGGCGACGATCGCGCCGGACCAGGCCGCCTGGAACGCGGACATGCGCGAGTTCATCCTGCCTTATGCCGCGGTGCGCGCCGCGCCCGATCCGGACGCCGCATTGCTCGCTTTCTGCCAGTCGACCTATGACGCCGCCGCCGACCTCGCCAATTGGGATCGCGACGCGCTCGAATGCCCGATCGGCCGCCCCCGCGTGCCGCGCGCAGTCTAGGGCAGACCCAAGCCCCGGCCCGTCATCCCAGCGAAAGCTGGGGTCTCAGGCGGTGGTGTGATACGGCGTGAGATCAGTGACGGGTTGAGCATGCCCCGCATGCTCAGGGATCGTCCGGGGGACGATCCGACCCGTCACTCTTTCGCTGGGATGACGGAATAGAGAATGGCCGAATTCTTCGATGCGCTGAGCGACAAGCATGTCGCCTTTGTCGAACGCCAGCCGGTGTTCTTCGTCGCCACCGCCGCCGCGGATGCGCGCGTCAATCTCAGCCCGAAAGGGATGGATTCGTTTCGCGTCCTGTCACCCAATCGCGTCGCCTATCTCGACGTGCAAGGCTCGGGCAACGAGACCAACGCGCATCTGATCGCCGATGGCCGCATCACGATCATGTTCTGCGCGTTCGACAATCCCGCGCTGATCCTGCGCTTCTACGGCCACGGGCGCGCGGTGCTGCCGCAGGATGCCGACTGGGGCGAGCATGCGGCGCATTTCGACCTGCTCCCGGGCACGCGGCAGATTTTCGTGATCGAGGTCGATCAGGTCCAGACCAGCTGCGGCTGGGGCGTCCCGCATATGAGCTTCGAGCGCGAGCGCGACACGCTGAGCAAATATCACCGCCAATATGGCGAAGAGGTGCGCCAGGCCAAATATGCGGTGCGGCTGAAGAGCATCGATGGGCTCCCGGTGCGTAACCCGACGCAAGGCCCGCCCCCGAACCAGCAGCAGGAACAACAGCAGCAATGAGCCTGGTCGAACTCGGCGGCTATTCCTATCCGGAAGCGCATATCATCGTCGGCCGGCTCGAATCCGAAGGCATTCCGGCGATCGCCTTCGATGCCGGCACGCATATGGCGGAAGGGTCGTTCCGGCTGATCCCGGTGCGGGTGATGGTGGATGAATACGATCTGGCGCGGGCGCAGGGGCTGCTCAAAGAATGGGCAGGCGATTCTGCCTGAAAAATAAGCACGCATTCGCAGCTGCACAAATTTTAACGCCTCCGTAACATTTCCTTGCGCGATTCGGCGCGGAAACGCGTGGAATCGACTCTGGCACGTCCCTTGCGATGCAGCATTCCGGGACAAAACGGAAAGGGGCGCGATGAAACTCGTCATTGCCATCATCAAACCGTTCAAGCTCGACGAGGTGCGCGAAGCACTGTCGAGCGTGGGCGTCGCGGGTATGACCGTGACCGAGGTGAAAGGGTTCGGCCGACAAAAAGGCCAGACCGAGATTTACCGCGGTGCGGAATACAGCACGAACATGGTGCCGAAGATCAAGATCGAGGTTGCCTGCGCGTCCGACATGGCGGGCGCGGTGATCGAAGCGATCCAGGCATCCGCCAACACCGGCGCCATCGGCGACGGCAAGATCTTCGTGCTCGACGTCGGTCAGGCGGTGCGCATTCGCACCGGCGAAACCGATGACAGCGCTCTCTGAGATGGGGGGAATGATGAAACAATCGACCAAGATTCTGGCCGGATTGGGAGCGATCGGCGTTGCCGCGCTGATGTGCCACCCGGCCTTTGCCCAGGCCGCGGCGGCTGCGCCCGCGCCTGCCGCCACACCCGTTATCGCCACGCCGTCGCTCGCCAATATGAACAAGGGCGACAATACCTGGATGCTGGTGTCGACCTTGCTAGTGCTGATGATGTCGGTACCCGGCCTGGCGCTGTTCTATGGCGGCCTGGTCCGCACCAAGAACATGCTGTCGGTGCTGACCCAGGTGCTGATGATCGTCTGCATGATCGGCGTGATCTGGGTGTGCTGGGGCTATTCGGAGACCTTCACCACCTACAATGCGTATTTTGGCAATCCCTTCACCAAGCTATTCCTGAAGGGGGTCGATGCCAATGCAGCCGCGGCGACCTTCTCGAACGGCGTCTACATTCCGGAACTGACCTACGTCCTGTTCCAGATGACGTTCGCGATGATCACCCCGGCTTTGTTCGTCGGATCGGTGGCGGAGCGGATCAAATTCTCGCCGCTGATGCTGTTCGTCGCGCTCTGGGCGACCTTCGTCTATTTCCCGATCGCGCACATGGTCTGGTATTGGGACGGGCCTGACGCCGTCGCCGCCGCCGCGCTCAAGGGCAAGGCAGCGCTCGACGCGGTCAATGGCGAGGCTGGTTGGCTCTTCCAAAAGGGTGCGATCGACTTCGCCGGCGGCACCGTCGTCCACATCAACGCCGGCATCACCGGGCTGGTGATGTGCCTGCTGCTCGGCAAGCGTCTCGGCTATCCGAACGAACCGATGCCGCCGCACTCGCTGACCATGACCATGATCGGCGCCTCCCTGCTGTGGGTGGGCTGGTTCGGCTTCAACGCCGGCTCCAACCTCGAAGCGACGTCGGTTGCCTCGGTCGCCTTCATGAACACGATGATCGCCACCGCCGCCGCCGGGATGAGCTGGCTGCTGACCGAACAGATCGTGCGCGGCAAGCCGTCGCTGCTCGGTGCCGCCTCGGGTGTCGTCGCCGGCCTGGTCGCCGTCACGCCCGCCTCGGGCTTTGCCGGCACGATGGGCTCGGTGATCCTGGGCCTGATGGTCTCGCCGATCTGCTTCTTCTTCGTCAGCGTGGTGAAGTCGAAGTTCAAATATGACGACTCGCTCGACGTGTTCGGCGTGCACTGCATCGGTGGCATCACCGGCGCGCTGATGACCGCCATCCTCGCCAACCCGGCGCTGGGCGGCCAGGGCATCGCCGACTATGCGTCCAAGCCCGGCACCTTGGTCGTGGCGCCTTATGACTGGGTCGCTCAGCTGATCACGCAAGCCGAAGCGGTCGGCATCACGCTGGCTTGGTCGGGGATCGGTGCTGCCATCCTCTATGTCATCATCGACAAGCTCTGGGGCTTCCGGGTGTCGGAAGAAGTCGAGCGCGAAGGCCTCGACATCGCCGAGCATGGCGAGCGGGCTTACCACTACTGACAAGATCGGGGCGCCGGTCGACCCGGCGCCCCCCAATACGTTCCTCCTGCGGACGACCTGGGCCGGTGGCGAAAGTCACCGGCCCTCTTTTCATGCGCCGAATGCCTGCGGCGTTCGATGCGCAGCCTCGTTCTTTTGGAGATTATTCCGCGACCTTAAAGCCCGCGTCCCCGGCGAAGGCCGGGGCCCGGTCGCGGCGTACCTCCGGCGGCGGGATGCTATCTCGACGTGCGCGAAACTGGGCCCCGGCCTTCGCCGGGGAAGCGTTTAGCTTAGCGGCTCAGGCCCCTCAATCCGCCTTCACGAAATCCGCGCAACGCTCGCCGATCATGATCGAGGGCGCATTGGTGTTGCCGCTGATTAGTTTGGGCATGATCGAGGCGTCGGCGACATACAGCCCCTCGACCCCGCGTACGCGCAGCTTCGGGTCGCACACCGCATCGGCGTCCGCCCCCATCCGCGCGGTGCCGACCGGATGATAGACGGTATCGGCGCGCCCGCGGATCAGCCGCTCCAGCGCGTCGTCGTCGCCGAAGTCGATCGGATAGCGGTCCTTGCCGCGATGACGGCTGAGCGGCGGCGCGTTGAGGATGCGGTACATCGTGCGCACCCCCGCCTTCATAACTGCCATGTCGCGCGGATCGGTCAGGAAGGCAGGATCGATCAGCGGCGCGGTACGCGGATCGGACGAAGCGAGCCGGACCGTGCCGTGGCTTTCCGGCCGCAGCACGCAGACATGGCACGAAAAGCCATGCGCCTTGACCTTGGTCCGCCCGTGATCCTCAAGCACCACCGGCACGAAATGGAGCTGCACATCGGGTGCCGGCGCATCGGGCATCACGGTCAGGAACCCGCCGGCCTCGGCGAACGGCGTGGTCATCACGCCCGACCGGCTCCTGAACCAGCGGATCACGCCGCCGGCCATGCTGAGCGTGCCGGCAAGTGAACTGCCGAGGAAGAAGCGGCCGGGCACTTCATAGGCCGCGACGTAATCGATATGGTCCTGCAGATTGGCGCCGACGGCGGGCCGGTCGACCGCGACCGTCAGGCCGTGCGCCGCGAGGTGCGCGGCCGGGCCGATCCCCGACAGCATCAGCAATTGCGGCGTGCCGAACACCCCGCCCGCCAGCACCACTGCCTTGCGCGCGCGGATGACGTGATGCTCGTTACCGCGTCGATAGGCGACACCCCAGGCCTTGCCGTCCTCGAACAGCACGCGTTCGGCCAGGGCCTCGGTCACGACATTGAAATTGGGCCGCGACACGGCCGGCTCGACATAAGCGCGGCTCGATGTCCAGCGCTCGCCGTTCTTCTGCGTCACCTGATAGACACCGACGCCGTCCTGCCGCGCGCCGTTGAAATCCTCGTTGCGCGGAATCTGCAGCATCGCCGCCGCTTCGACGAATTCGAGGCTGCCGGGATGCGGCCAATGCTGGTCCGACACGCTGAGCGGCCCGTCGCCGCCATGATAGTCGCTCGCCCCGCGCTCATTGCCCTCGGACCGTTTGAACGCCGGCAGTACGTCGGCATAGGACCAGCCATCGCAGCCCATCGCCGCCCAATTGTCGTAATCCCAGGCATTGCCGCGCAGATAGAGCATCGCGTTGATCGCGCTCGACCCGCCCAGCCCCTTGCCGCGCGGCTGATAGCCGCGGCGGCCGTTCAGCCCCGGCTGCGGCACGGTTTCGAGCCGCCAATTGGTCTTGTCGGTCTGGAAGGCCATGAAGCCGGGGACGCGCGTCCTCAGTCCGGTATTGCGCCCGCCCGCCTCGAGCAACGCTACGGTGTAGCGACCGTCCTCGCTGAGCCGTCCGGCCGCCGCGGCGCCGCCCGATCCTCCCCCGACGACGACGATATCGGCTTCGTCCACTCAGCTTTCTCCCGCTCCCGCTCGCGTTGTTCCCAACGCGCCTTGATCGTTTCAGACGTCTCGCGGCTACCGTCGTGGCTCCAGCCCGGCGGTTGCGCGATGTAATTCCACTTGGCCTTGATGCCCGGCGCCGACCACACGTCCTTCGCGATCCCCACCCATTCGTGGAACGCCGCCCAGACCAGGTTGAAGCTGCCGAGATTCTTGACGATGCCGTAGCGCGGCGCCTCGTCGTCGCGCTCGGGCTCGAACGTGCCGAGCCAGCGGTCCCAGACGATGAACACGCCGGCGTAATTCTTGTCGAGATAGCGCGGGTTGGTGGCGTGATGGACGCGGTGGTGCGACGGCGTGTTCATCACCGCTTCGAACCAGCGCGGCATCCGCCCGATCACTTCGGTGTGGATCCAGAATTGATAGATCAGATTCACCCCACCGACGAAGAGCACCATCGCCGGCGGGAACACCAGGAACAAGGGCAGCCGGAAGATGAAGCCGATCGAGATGAATCCCGTCCAGGTCTGCCGGAGCGCGGTCGACAGATTATAATGCTGCGAGCTGTGGTGGATGACATGGCTCGCCCAGAACCACCGCACGCGATGCGCCGAGCGGTGGAACAGATAATAAGCGAAATCGTCGATCACGAAGCACAGGACGAACCAGTACCACGCCCAGGGGTTGGGCAAGTCGACGATGCGGAAATGGCTGTAGAGCCAGCTCGCCATGGCATAGATCAATCCGGCGGTGATCGCGCCGGCGACGGTGCTGCCGGTACCGAGCGCGAGGCTGGTCAGCGTATCCTTGGGTTCGTAGCGACTTTTGTCCTTGGCCCAGGCGACCAGCATCTCGGCCAGCACCAGCAGCACGAAGCCCGGCACGGCGAGCGAGACGATATCGGGCAAGTGCGGCGCGGTCATCGACATCCTCTGGCGCATATTTACCCCACATCCGCGGCTTGCTTACACGAGTGTCAGTGGCGCTTCCAGACCCCGAACCTGATCGGCGGTGATACCGAACAACGTGACCGGCCCGAACAGTTTTTCGCCGGTGTCGACCGTCGCGCCTTCGACTGCTTCGCGCACCCGGAGCGGCGGGACCAGCCGGCGCACCGCGACTTTGGCGCCGTGGCGCTTGATCACCGCGATCGTGCCTTGCCCCTGGACCAAGGCCGCGCTGCCGTCGCCCGAGACGAGCGCGCGGCCGCCCTCGAAACCGGCCAGGGCCTCTTCGGCGAAGCGGCGGGCGTCGTCCTCCGTCGCGATCCGGCTCTCCCCCAGCTTGAGCCAGCGCGCAAACCCGGCCAGCGCCAGGATCGCGACGATCGACCCCGCAAGCTGGACGAGCTGGGCGTGGGTCATGCCTGCGCTTTCAACTGATCGAGCAACGGGCGGAGGCCGTCGAGATTGTACCCCGCGCCGGCGCCCTTGGCGATCAGCACGTCGGCATCGGCGCCATTCCGGGCCTGGGCCAAAGCCCAGAGGTTGCACGAGCGCGTGCCCGAGCGGCAGAAAGCGAGCACCGGGGCATCGGCGCCCGCCAAGACCTCGGCCATCGCCTCGATCTGCGGATAGCTGAATCCGGCATGCGTGATCGGGATCGCCGTATAGGTCAGGCCCGCCGCTTCCGCTGCGGCGCGAATCGCGTCTCCGGGGATCTGGCCCGCTTCCTCGTCGTCGGGGCGGTTGTTGACGATCGCGGTAAACCCCGCCGCTTTGATCGCGGCCACGTCCTCGACCGAAATCTGCGGTGCCACCGAAATGCTGTCGTCGACCTTGCGGATCATCGTCACTAAACCTCATCGTTTCCGGGAAAAAGACTCATGCCGCTTCCCGGATAACTTGCAGGAAGGCGTCACCATAAGCGTCGAGCTTGCGTTCGCCCACGCCCGAAATCGTGCCGAGCGCGGCGCGGCTGCCGGGCTTGAGTTCGGCCATCGCGCGCAACACCGAATCGTGGAAGATGACATAGGGCGGCACGCTCGCTTCCCTGGCGAGTTCGCGGCGCTTCTCGCGCAGTGCCTCGAACAGCGGATCGCCGATCGGATTGGTGCCGCCGGTCGCGGTCCCGCCGCGGCGGCGACGCTCGCGCTTGGGCGGCAGGACCAGTTCGACCTTCTCGCCACCTTTCAGGATCGCGCGCGCGCCGGGCCCGAATTCGAGCCCGCCATGCGGATTGGTCCGCAGCGCATCGCGCACCTGGAGCGCGCGGCCGACCGGGCGGAGCAACGCCGCTTCCTCGCCATCGACGATGCCGAATACCGACAAGGCCTCATGCCCGTTCATCAGGCTGCGCTCGCTCGACTGGCCGGTCAGGATCGCTTCTATATAGCCGCTGCCGAAGCTCTGCCCGGTGCGGAACACCGCCGAGAGATATTTCTGCGCGACGGTCGTGGCATCGATCGACGCGGGCGGCGCGAGGCAATTGTCGCAATTGCCGCAGCGATCGGGCACGTCGCGCTCGTCGAAATGGCCGAGCAACAGCTTGCGCCGACAGCCCGCCGTCTCGACCAGCGCGCCGAGTGCGTTGAGCCGGATGCGCTCGCCCGGCTGCCGTGCCGCCTCGACCTCGCCGATCCGTTGCCGGGCGCGGGCGAAATCGTCGGCGCCCCAGAACAGATGCGCGATCGCCGGGTCGCCGTCGCGGCCCGCGCGCCCGGTTTCCTGATAATAGGCCTCGATCGACTTGGGCAGGCCGGCATGCGCGACGAAGCGGACGTCGGGCTTGTCGATGCCCATGCCGAACGCGACCGTGGCGACGATCACCATGTCCTCCGACGCGACGAAATCGGCCTGGTTCTTGGCGCGGACGCGCGGGTCGAGTCCGGCGTGATAAGCGCGCGTCGGACGACCGGTCTTGGCCAGCGCCTCGGCCAGTTTCTCGGTCCCGGCGCGGGTCTGGGCATAGACGATACCGGGCCCCGGCGTCTCGGCGATCAAATCGGCGATCTGGCGCGTGGTGTTGTCGCGCGGGGTGATCGCGTAACGGATATTGGGCCGGTCGAACCCGGCGACGATGAGACCGTCCCTGGGGATGCCGAGCTGATCGAGGATGTCGGCGCGGGTGTGTGCGTCGGCGGTCGCGGTCAGCGCAAGGCGCGGGACACCGGGGAAGCGATCGAGCAGCGGGCGGAGCAGGCGATAATCGGGGCGGAAATCGTGCCCCCATTCGCTGACGCAATGCGCCTCGTCGATCGCGAACAGCGCCACCCGCCCGCGTTCGAGCAATTCGCGGAAATCGCCGTTCGAGGCGCGTTCGGGTGCGACATAGAGCAGGTCGAGTTCGCCATCGAGGAACCGTCCGCGCGTCTCCGCCCGATTCTCATCGACGCTGGTCAGGGTCGCGGCGCGGATGCCGACCGCTTCGGCCGCGCGCAGCTGGTCGTGCATCAGCGCGATCAGCGGGCTGACCACGACGCAGGTGCCGTCGAGCATCACCGCGGGCAATTGGTAGCAGAGCGACTTGCCCGCCCCGGTCGGCATCACCGCGAGCGTATTCTGACCCGCCAGCACGCGCGACACGACCGATTCCTGGACGCCACGGAACGCGGGGAAGCCGAAAGTCGAATGAAGAACGCTGGCGGGATCGGTCACGGCGGGGCATGTAGCCATGCGCGGCTCAGACTTCCATCAAATCGCGGCCGACCACCACCGGCCCGGCGAAATTCCGGCGCACTGCGGCGATCCACATCGCGTCGGTCACCCCGGCGCCGGGGACGAGATGCGACAGGACCAGCGTCTTCACGCCCGCGCGCGCTGCGACCAGCCCGACCTGTTCGGCGAGCGTATGGCTGCGGCGCAGATGGTCGGCGAGCGCCGGCGCATTCTCGCCCGCCATGCGCGGGATGGCCGGGCCGTAGATCGCTTCGTGGATCAGCAGATCGGCGCCCTTGGCCAGCGCGACGAGAGCGTCCGAATAGCGCGTGTCGCCCGAGATCACGATCGATCGGCCCGGCGTGTCGAAGCGATAGGCGAAGGCCGGCGCGACCGTTTCATGGTCGACTAATGCCGAGGTCACTATCGTCCCGCGATCGCGCACCACCGGCCCCGGCAGCGCGCGCTCGTCGACCGAGACCAGCGGATCGAGCGGGATGCGCCCCTCCTCGCGGATGCGCGCGGCGACGTCATAGGACAAAGCCGAAAGCTGGTCGCGGACGATCTGGCGGATCGGCGGCGGGCCATGGACGGTGACCGGCGTCTTCAATCCCGACGACCAGGCGATCTCGATCAGATTGCCGATATCGGCGACGTGATCGCTGTGATTGTGGGTGACGAAGATCCGCGCGAGGCGATCGAGCGGCACGCCCGCCTTGGCGAGCTGGTTGGCGACGCCATTGCCGCAATCGACCACCCAGGCCCGGCCGTCGAGCTCGATCAGCGTCGCCGGCTCCGCGCGCAACGGATTGGGCGTCGGGCCACCCTTGGTCCCGAGCAGCACGACGCGGTTGCGACCCGCCGGCGCGGCGCCGATCAGCGGCATAGCGGCGAGCGATGCGAGGACGGTGCGGCGGCTGGGTTGCATGGCGCGGTGCTACCGTTAAGCGGGAATTCTAGCCAGCGGAGAACAGGAATGGCCGAGAATAGCGTCATCGACAATCGCGCCGAGAACGAATTCGAGCTCGAGGTCGACGGCCATCGTGCGATCGCGGCGTATCAGCTGGAAGGCGACACGATCACCTTCACCCACACGCTGGTTCCCAAGAAGCTGGAAGGGCGCGGCGTCGCGTCGAAGCTGATCCGCGCGGCGCTCGATTCCGCGCGCGACCGCGGATTGAAGGTCATTCCGATCTGCCCGTTCGTGAAGGCGTTCATCGAGCGCCATCCCGAATATCAGGCGCTGGTCGAGCACGCGGCCTGAGGGCTGGCGATGAGCGAGCCCAAATTCCATCCAAGCTGGCTCGAACCGCTGCGCGGCGAGTTCGCCAGCGATTATATGGCGAGCCTGCGTGCGTTCCTGGTTGCCGAGAAAGCGGCGGGCAAGGCGATCTTCCCCAAGGGACCGGAATGGTTCCGTGCGCTCGATTTGACGCCGCTCGACAATGTCCGCGTCGTCATCCTGGGGCAGGATCCCTATCACGGCCCCGGTCAGGCGCATGGCCTGTGCTTCTCGGTCAAGCCGGGGACGCGCACCCCGCCGAGCCTGGTCAATATCTACAAGGAAATGGAGGCCGATCTCGGCATTCCGCCGGCGCGGCACGGCTTTCTCGAACATTGGGCCGAGCAGGGCGTGCTGTTGCTGAACGCGGTGCTGACCGTGCAGATGGGAATGGCGGCGTCGCATCAGGGGCGCGGCTGGGAACGCTTCACCGACGCGGTGATCCGCCTGGTCAATGCGCGCGAAAAGCCGGTGGTGTTCATGCTGTGGGGCAGCCACGCGCAGAAGAAAGCGGCGTTCGTCGAGTCGGTCGAGCGTGGCGGACGGCATTTGGTATTGCGCGCGCCGCACCCCTCGCCGCTGTCGGCGCATACCGGATTTCTGGGGTGTCGCCATTTTTCAAAGGCCAATGCGTTTCTCGAGGCGCATGGCGAGAAACCGATCGACTGGGCGTTGCCGGCAATCGGGTGATTCTCGATTCGCCGCGCACCAGCCCCTAAATTCCTCCCCATTCATGGGGAGGGGGACCGCTCGCGTAGCGAGTGGTGGAGGGGGTCTCCTCACCTACATCGCTCGGGGCTC
>NZ_BCYU01000092.1 GCF_001598355.1 Sphingomonas asaccharolytica NBRC 15499 | reverse complement strand
GGCAGCCGCGGGGGCAGGTGTCGGCGCCGGGGGTGCGGGCGCCGGGGGTGCGGGCGCCGGGCGTAGGCCGGCATCCAACCGCGCGGCGCGAGCTGTCTCGTCGGCCGATTCCGCCGTCTGCCGCGCGGTGCGGTCGCTGGCGATCCGCGCCGCCTCTGCATCGGGGTTGATCGTATTGACCCGGATTCGCTCGACATCCTGGACGCCCGCCAGCCGCGTGAGCGGGACGTAATCGGTGCGGAACACCAGTTCGACCCCACTGCTCAGATTGACGTCCGTGTGCATGTTCTCGGTGGTCTGCGTGCGATCTGTCGTGACGTAGCCGATGGTATTCTGGACCTTGGCCTCCGCGCCCCACGGCCCGAACTTGGCGTTGACGCTCGCGTTGGTCGTATTGTGCAGGTCGAATTGCGAGCCACGGTCATTGGTCGCCGCGCTGGTCGCATCGATGTGGAAGTTCATCGCGGCGTTGAGCCGCCCGCTTTCGATGACGATGCGCTGGAGGCCCATCTGGATCATCGTCGCGAGCAATTGCTGGCGGTTACGCGCCAGAGTCTGCTGCACGAACGGCACGAGCGTTTCGGGGTTCGATCCGGGCGGCACCGGGTCTCCCGGTGGGATGCCGAGCGTGCTGCGCAGGATCGCCTCGGATGGCGGCTGCGCTCCCGATTTGAGCGCCAGCCGGGTGGAAGCGGCGCGCTCCGCCTCGATCTCTGCCTGGCGCTCGCGGCGTTCGTCGGGGCTGAGGCCGCTCAGATCCTCGGGCATGCCGTCGCTGTCGTCGCCCCCCTGCACTTCGTACGAGGCGGGAAAATGCTCGGCAAGCCATTGCCGCGCGCCGCCCACGCCGACATTGCTGTCGGCGAACCCCTCGGTGGTCTGCGCGACATTGCGGATCAGCTCGACGAAGGCGGTGAGCTGCTGCTGGTTCGAATCGTTCATCGCCTTGAACACGCCGGTGATCAGCTCGGTCACGAAGCGCGGGAACGATACCGCGTTGAGCACCGCCTGGGTCGTGCCGGCGACGCGATTGACGGCGACGCCGGAAAATTCGGAGCCTGCATTCTGCGCCAACGCCAGCACGGGACGCGGACGGCGGCCGCCCTGCAGGTCGTCATGGTCGAGCGCGGCCGACCCGATCTTGACCAGGCCGCGAGCAAGGTCGCGCCGCGTGGTCTGGTCGAGCGCGTTGAATCCCTGTTGGGTCGACAGCAAGGCGCGAACATTGTGACGGACATCGTCGCGCGCACCCGCTCGGTCCGGCCGGGTGCCCGGCACCGGCGCCAGGAAGGCGGCCGACGCCATGTCAGCCGCCCAGTGCGGCCCAGGCCGAGCTCGCAGGCGGTGGCGGTGGGGGCGGCGCGATCGCGGCGGCGGGAGAGGAATCCCCCGCGACGCTTTCGCCGATGCTGAGCGTCGCCTCGATCCAGTCGGCGGCCGCGCCTACCACCGCATCGCCGACGGCGACCAGCGGCGCGGCGCCCGACGCCTGGTCGGCGATATCGGCAAGCCAGGCGATCACCGTCATTCCGGCCTTGCCGCGATGGACATAGGGGGTTGGCTGGACCGGCTGTTGATGGGCGGCGCGGGCGATGCCCGTCACCACATCCCACACGTCGCGTGCGCCGAAGGCATGGCGCAGGTCCGGATGGCCCACGATCGCGAAGGCGTCTTTGAGCATCTGGACGATCTCGCCCGCCATGAACGCGGTGATCCCGCCGCTCGCCTGGGCGAGGTTCTGGACCAGCGCCCGCACGGCGGCGCGCACTCGCGCCTGTTGCGCGCTGCCGCCATAAGGATCGCCCGCCGACAATGCGTCGAGCTTGTAGAGCGACTCGCACAATTCGAGCATGCGGTCCTCGAACTGGAAATTGCGGTCGGCGTCGGCCGCCGCGGGACCGGTCGAGGTACCGAACAGACGGGAAAAGAAGGCGCCCCGTTCGGCCGCGCTGACGCGTTCATTGCGATGGCGCCACCATGTCGCGACCAATTTCTCCGCGCCGCCAAGATCCAGTGTCGTCGCGCCGGTGGCCGACAGGCCCGCAAGCGTTTCTACCGCGGGGATTATCCCGGCGGGCTCGAGATCGGCGGCAAGATAGAGCGAGGCCAGGGCGCGCAATTGCGCCTTGTCGACGCGATCGGCCGCGGCATCGGGAATGTCGATATCGCCAAGCTGATCGAGCGCGAAGGCAAGTCCCGGCGCGGTCGCGCGCGCCACCAGTCGTTCGCCGGTCGACAACGCCGCGCCAAGCTGGGCATCGGCGATCGGGGCGATGGCGGACACGCCCATGGCTCAATGCGTTCCCGCCGCGGGCGTGGTGGCGGCTTTCGCGTTGGGGTTGTACGGCGTCGAATTGCCCTGGATCACCGACATCATCTCCGGCGTCGCCATCTTGTCGAGCGGCAGATAGTCGCTCTTGAAATTGACCCGAACCTCGCCCGACAGCTTGGCCTTGACCTCGGCCTTGGACTCACTGGTCTCGTCGAGCGCGGAGCCCACCGTCGCGACATGTTCCTGCGTCGCCTCGAATGCCGCGCTGGCGCTATAGGGCGTGTACCAGCTGCCATATTCGGCCTTCATGCTCTCCTTGTATTTCTGCGCCGACCGGTCGTTCATCGACGCGGTGTAATGGCGGTTGGCGGTGTCGCTCGCGCGCATGTCGAAGATGACTTTGGCGTTGATCGACCCGTCAGTGATGACGATGCGGTTGATCCCCAGCATGACCATCGACGACAGCAATTGCTGGCGCTGCTTGGCCATTTGCAGCCGCGCAGCGGTGACCAGCCGCAATTCGGCATTGGCGTCGCTGAGATCGGTGACCGGGGGATTGACGTTCATGTCGCGGCTGATCTCGGCGAGGCGAACCTCCGCATCCTCGCCCGTGGCCTCAAGCCGCGGCGGCGGCTGCGCGGCGGTGTCGCCATCGGCGAAACTGTCGGCATTGCTGCTGGTGCCGACCGACAGGGTATCGGGATAGGCATCGGCGAGATAATCGCGCCCCGACGCCTCGCCGATATTGTCGCGCATAAACTGGTCGGTGGTCTTGGCGACGTTGGCGATCAGCTCGCCATAGGCGCGCATCTGCTCGATCGAGCTTTCGACGATCGCCTGGAAAACGTTCTTGATCAGCCCGCCGACGAATTTGGGAAAATCGACCTTCTGAACCATCTGGCCGAATTGCTCGACGCCTTGCTGGGTGGCGCCGGCGACGAAATCCTTGCCGGCAAAGCCCGGGCTTTTCGACAGCGCCTTCTTGGTATCCTCGACCGGATCGGCGAGCGCGCCGGCGATCGGCGCGACGGATGCCGCCCCGACCGGCGCTATCTCGCCGCGCGCCTCGCGGCCGGCGATCTCCGACCGCACGCCGTTGGGGTCGGCGATGTAAGACAGGACCCGGACGGTGTCGGCAGCGATCTTCTTGCGCTCGTGATCGGGCAGGTCGAGGAAGGACGGGATCGCGGTCAGCAGCCGCCGCACTTCGGGGCGCGTAGCGTCGAACGCTTCGGCGCTGGTCGGCGGGAGACCGCCCAATGACGGCGAGGAGCGCGGTGGCGAAGCGATGAGCATGGCGCGCCCCTCAAGCAGCCGGAGCCGGGGCGGGCGCCGGAGCCGGCGTAGCGGCTGGCGCGGCACGGGGACTTGGCACGACATTGGGGTCGGCCGGGGTAGCATTGCCCTGGATTGCGGCGATCATCTGCGGCGTCGCCATCTTGTCGAGCGGCAGGTAGTCGCTCTTGAAATTGACGTCGACCGCACCCGACAACTGGATCTTGGTCTGGAGGGCGGCGGTCGACGCCTCCGAAGCCGCGGTCTGGGCAGTGATGATCGGCTTGTTCTCGTACTGATATTCGCCCTTGGCGTAATAATCGGCACTGTAATCGGTATTGCCGTCGCTGCGGCTGTAGTCGCGCTTTCCACCGCTGTCATATTTGCCCGACCCCGACGACGTCTGCTGAACGTTGCCATATCGGTCGCGCGCCATGTCGACGGCGCTTGCAGTGCGCCGTTTCGACATCGTGTCGTTGGCACGGACGTCATAGATGATCTTCGCCGAGATCTTGCCGTCGGTGACGACGATGCGGTTAATCCCCATCAGCACGATGCTGGCCATTAATTGCTGGCGTTGGCGCGCAAGCTGTATGCGGCTGTTCTCGATCAGCGCCTTTTCGACGTTGGCGTCGGACAGATCGAGGCTCTTGAGCGCGCCGTTCTCGAACTGGAGCTTGTTGTTGACCTGCTTAAGCGCCTCGCCTTCGTCGACGCCCTCGCGCAACTGGAGCTTCGGACCCGCAGGCTGGTCGCCCCAGCCGTCGTCGCTTTGGCCAATCTGGAACAGATCGGGGAACTGGTCGACCATATTGTCGCGCCCCTGATTGTCCGAGACATTGTCGTCCATGAACTGGTGGAGCGACTTGGCAACCGATGCGATCATCTCCTGATAAGCCTGCATCTGCTCGATCGAGCTCTTGGTGATCGACTGGAAGACTCCGCTGATCAGCGCCGAGACGAACGACGGGAATTGGACCTGGTTGAGCAGCAGGCCGGCGGTGTTCGCCGCGGCGGTCGCGGCATCAGCCTTGAACTCGTCCTTGCCGATCGCATCTACCGCCGCGTTGCGTTCCTGCCAGCTCGCCTCCGCGGCCGCCTTGTCGTCGCCCTCGGCAAGCGCCTGCGCCGCCGGTTGGCCAAGCCCGCCGGGTATACGATTGCCTTCTATCCCCTCGGGCCTCGCCAGATAGTCTGCGATCAGCGCGGTGTTACGTGCAATGTCCTGCTGGTCGCCGGGCGACATCTGGCGGAACGCGTCCGACTGGGTGAGCAGCTGCGCGACGCTTTGCCGCACGTGCGGGTCGGGCGTCGACCCAGCGGGCCGGCTGGGCGGCGGCGGAGCGATCGATTGGGCGGCGGCATACATGGCGAACCTCGCTGGAAAGCGTCTTTTGGGTCAGGCGGCGACTTGCAGCGCCTCAGGCGGCAACTCAAACTCGACCGGGCGCAGATACAGACTGACGCGCGGCGGCGCGGTCGCGTCGGTGCGCAGGCTAACGATCGAGAAGCGGCCAGGCCAATGCTCGTCTTCGGGCGTGAACGCGCCCATCCAGCGTTCGAGCGCGGCAAGCCCGCGCGGCCGCTCGGCAAGCCCCATGGTAAGCAGGCTGAGGAAGCTGGGCGGCACGTCGGGGATCGCCGCGAGCAGGACGTAGATTTCGAAATCGGGGCCGTTGGGCCCTTCGCCGAACGCGAGGAGCGCCCCATGGGCGGGGAGCTCGAAGCGGCCGCCGAGCACCAGGCCGAGCATCTGCATGATACCCGGCAGGCGATGCCCGATCCCGAGCACGTCCATCACCGGCTGAAGGTCGGCGAGGCGCAACGGCTCGGTGCAGGCGAACGTCAGCCGCTGCCCGCCCATGTCGCGCTGCGCTGCCATCGTCGTGAACAGCGGCTTCAGCCCCGGCACCAATTGCAGCGCCGGCCGGACGATGCGGCCTAGGCTGATCGGCATATCATCGATCATCCCGCCTCCATCAGGCAGCTCGTAATAGATTTTCGACGCATAGAGCCCGTCGCGGTCGAAGCTCGACCCGAAGAACGCGCCGTAATCGAGGTTGCCGCCGGGTCGTGCGAAGCCGCGATAAGGCTCGCTCGCCTGGTCGAACCAGCGCAGCGCGTCGCCCCCCATGAAACTGCCGACCAGACGCCGCATTTCGCGCGTCGATTCGTCGCGCCGGTCGATCGACGATGCCTGCGGCGGCAAGGGTTCGATCGTGAACCGCAGCTTGCCCGGTTGGGTTTCCGAAAAGCTCGGCTCGAACGGTGCCGCCATCGGCATCAGCGCGTTGTCGCGATAGCGCGGATCGTCGGCGGGATAGGCGAAGGTCCGCATGAACAGGTCGCGCGACGGTGCAAACGGATCGGCGGTACCCAGCGCGCGCGCCGCGCTCTTTAGGCGGTGTTCGACCCGCTGCACCAGCGGCGCGTCTCGTGAAGGAAATGGCATTGTCTGTTCCTCAAGCGTTCGAGGGTGGACGACCGCCCGAGGTCAATTCGGGCGGTAGCCATGGCCGTTGGCGTAAGCAGGATGCGCCGGCGTTCCGCGCCCCAGCCCGACCCCGAGGTCGCCGATTCCGTCGAGCATGTCGCGGGCCATGGCAGGGATCTGGATCGGCTTGGACGTCATTTGCGGCGCCTCGCGCGGTTGCGACAATTCCTCGATCTGGCTGTCGGTCGTCGCAGTGTCGGCGAGCCACAGCTCGCAGGCGTTGACGAGGTCGTAGTCGGTCGGATCGATCGTCGAACGATGCGTCGCGGCAACGTCCGGGTTGCGCACCTGGTCGATGTCGATGATCGGCCCTGTCGCGGCATTGACCCGCACCACGTTGTTGGCGAGCCACGCCGTGATGATCGTCCCGCACGTCGCCAGCGTCCGATAGCGCGAGCTGGTCTTGGCCCCGCCCAGTTCATAGGTCGCGACCTGGTCGACGACTTGCCACATGTCCTTGGCGCCGTACGAACCGAGAATCTCGGGGTCCTGCAACAGGCCGATCATGAACTTGACCTGCGACTGAATCTCGCGCGCGGCGTAATGCGCCATGCCATAGCCGTGGAGTGAGAGGTTGCCGGCGAGATCGCGGGCCGCCTTGCGCACTTGCTGGTGGCTGATCGGGCTCGGCGTGGCCGAGCGCAGCAACTGGTCGACCTCGCTCTGGCGGATGAACGACGACACCGACGAGACGAAGCGGATCCACAGATCGTTGAACTCGCGATTGACCATCCCGCCGGGGTCGCCGCCCGGGATGCCGAGCGTGATCGCGGCGAAGTTCTTGCGCTCCTGCTCGGACATCCGGTTGGGCGCCTCGCGCCAGTAGCGATAGAGCATCTTGCCGGCATTGCCCGGGCCGATCGGCAGCATGCCGTGCTGGAATTGCTCGACAATGCGGTCGACGACCTGGAACACTTTTAGCTCCTCGAACATCGCCGAGACGATCATCGGCCCCATCACGCGCACATTCTCGGCGACGATGGTCTGGTCGGCGAGATCCTCGAGATCGGGCAAATCGATGCCGAGATCGGCAATGCTGTCCTCACCGCCGATATTCTGGACCTGATCAAGCACTTCGTTGACCCGGCGGCGCAACTGCGGCTCATTGATTGTGACCTTGCGCTGGGCCAGCCCGCGCAGCACCGACGCATATTCGGCGGTGCTGATTCCCGGCGCGTCCCCGCCGCGCCCGTCCGGATCGCCTTCGCGGGCTAGCAGCATCAGCACGCGGTCGGCGAGTTCGCCATAACTGCGCGCTTCCCCAACGGCGGCGAAGAACTGGCGCGTGAAGCTGTCCATCAGCGGATGGCTGACGTTCGGATAGATCGTCAGGCCATTGCCCTTGCCGCCGGCAGCGATCGTCATGCCGGTCTTGTTGGTGTTCTGCGACACCAATGTGACCGGCGGCGGCGTCGCGCCGTCGAGCGCAAGGACACCCATTGTCAGCGCGACGATCGAGAACGGTTGGTTTTCGTCGCTATCGAACAGCAATTTGCCGCCGTCGACTTCGGTCCGCAACTCGGGATTGATCAGCGATTGCGTGTTGAGCAAGGTGCGTGCGCCGACGAACAGCGGATCGCATACCTCGTCCATCTTGCTGTTGTTCCGCTGGCTCTTGGCGATCTCGTCGAGGATCTTTTCCGATAATTCCTTCTCGGCCTGCTCGGCGGTGCTGAGCGCGCGGCCCTTTTTCTCGATCGCGACGAGCCGCGCGACCGTGTTGACGTGGCGATCGTGCGCGATCCGCTCGCGGTCGGCGAGGTCGCGGAACCGGGTTTCGGGATTGATCGTGTTCATCTTGGTGTCTCCTTGAATTCGTTGGGATTGGCTGGTCAGCGGCGCGATGTCGGGTCAGCCGTCATCGGCGCCTCCATCGTCATCCCCGTCGCCCGGCTGGCCGAGCGCGCGGTCGAGGTCCTGGTCGAGTGCGGCGAGTGCCGCGGCGGCGTCGAGAATACCGGCACCGCAGCCGCTCACACCGCCGACGGCGAACGGCTGCGCGGTGCGCATCAGGATGTCGCGCACGGTCTCGGCATCGATCGGCCGCGCGCGGCGATGGCTGCGCGCGACCAGCAAGGCCGCGGCGCCGGCCGCGAAAGGCGCGGCGAAGCTGGTACCCGTAGCATATTGATAGCCCTGGACCGCCGTGGTGAGGACGTGCTCGCCCGGGGCGCACAGGGCGACATGAGCGCCTCGCGTCGAAAACGCGGTCGGGCGCCGGTCGCCGCCAACCGCACCGATCGCAATCACGTCGGGATAAGCGGCAGGCCAATAGATCGTCTCGCGCCCATTATTGCCGCTTGCCGCGATCAGGATGCAGCCGCGCGCAATGGCATAGGCGACGGTGTCGGCATGCGGTTTGGGGCTATGCGGCGCCAGCGCCGAATCGTCCGTGCCGAAGCTCATGTTGATCACCTTGGCGCCGAGATCGACCGCCAGCTTCATCGCCATGTCGAGGTCACTGATCGCGCCTAGCCCGACCGCATTGGTCTTGCCCGGCAGCCGCGCCGCAGCGAGCGCGCGCATCGGAATGATCCGGCACGCCCCGCCCAGCCCGGGCGGCATGCGCAGGCCTTCACCGGCAATGATCCCGGCGCAGCCCATGCCGTGACCGACGAAGCGATCCTCGGGATTGCCGTCGCTGCGGCGGTGGTCGCCGAGCAATTGCACGCCGGTCGCGACATCGGCGCTTTCGAGCCGGACGGTGTCGAACCCGGGGCGGAACGTGCGGGGGAATTCGGGATGCTTTTCCACCCCGCTGTCGACCAGCCCGACGACGACGCCGTCGTCGCCCGGCTCGATCGCATGCGCCTCAGCCAGGCGGATCATCTCGCGCGCTGCCCAGCCGTCGTCATGGTCGGGGGCGGCCAGCGCGCGGGCGGCATCGAACGGTGTCACCGCGACATAATTGGGCGTCGCGCTTTCCACCGTTGGGATTTGCGCCAGCGTCTCGCATAGCTGGCCGATCGGCGTGCCGGCGGGAACGCGCAGGACGAGCGTGCGCGCCATGCCCGTCTGCTGCTCGACCGCGTCATAGCCGAGATGGTCGTGACCGGCGCCGTGTGCGCCCACTGCGGAGAACAAGCGCGCCGCGCGGAAGGCGCCCGCGCGCTCGCCGATGATGCGATCGACCGGCCCGCCGTCGATTGAGGTCGCTGCGGCGAGCGCGCCGCGCGCAATGTCGCGCACCGTTGGGACGTGCGCCGGTGCCTCGCCGAGCGCGAGCTTGACCATCAGGCTGGTTGGCAGGCTGTATTGCCGTTCGCCGGACGACGCCCAGGGCGTACCGAGTGCGCGGATCGTCATTGCCGCGTCTCCGTCGGTTCGGGGATCGCCGCGATGCCGATCGCTGCCGGCAGGATATCGGGCTCCGCCACGGGCGCGCGCCGCTCGGGCGCGAAGGCGCTGAGGTCGAAGCTCATCGCGGTCGACAAGGCCGGCTCGGGCGCGACGGCGAGTTCGCCGGCCCATTGGTCGTGCCCCGGCGCCAGCAGCAGTTCGTTGGGACCGGATTTGAGGATCGAGACCGGCTTGTCGCCGATTCGGACATGCGGGAACAGGTTGCCGCGAACCAGGTTGCGGCCGGTCACGCGGATCATCGGCGGCGCCTCGGGATCGGCTCCGGGAGCCGGACGGACCGGCTCGACGCGCTGGACCAGGGGTTCGGACGAGCGGTCGAGCGCCTTGCGGAGGCGGTCGATCGACAGATTGGTGACGCGCCCGATCGTATGAACCGATCCCTTTTCCTCGGCGCGCTGCAATTGCTTGACGGTCCGCACCCCTGCCCATTCGAGCCGTTTGCGCTCGTCGCTGGTCAGGTCGTCGCCGAGTTCGTCGAGCGGCTGGTCGTCGGGATCGTCCGACATCGCCACGGCATTCTCCTCGATCGCCGGACGCGTGATCGCAGTGAACACCAGGTGGAACATGCTGGTATCGGTTTCCCCCGGGCCGGCGGGGCGGATGCGGATCTCGCTGTCGGTGAACTCGACATGCGCGCGCAGGTCGAGATTGATGTCCTTGATCGCAAAGGTTAGCGGCAGATTGAGATTGCGTGCCTTGATCGCCATCGCCGATTGCGCATTGTCGAGCTGGCTCTGCACCGCCTGGATGAAATCCTCGAGCCGGAGCGTGGCGGTGCCGTTCATGCCGGCTCTCCATCGGCCGGCACCGCGTGCCAGGTGACCGCAAGCCGCGCGGGATCGGGGTCGAAAGCGGTCCGCGTGATGAACAGCGGCACGTCGCCGAGCAGTTCGGCACCGTCGGCGGTCGAGATCAGCCGCATGTCGATCGGCAACGTCATTTCGAGCGATCGCGCGCGCACCGTGCCACCGCCGCCCATCAGGTTCGCGACATCCGCGAGCTCGCCGAGCAATTCGCCAAGCGGACGGCGGCCGGTCATGCCGGCGCTCCCGCCGGAACCGGCGCCGATACCGTGCTGGGTGCAGGCACCGGAGCGGGCACAGGCGTTGCGACTATGGGCACGGCAGGCGCGGTAGACGCGGACGGTGACGCAACCGGAGCGGTGCCGGTAGCCGGTCGCGCCGCGGCCTGACGACTATGGCGCTCGAGCAGCGTCCGCTGCGCTTCATCGACGAAGCGATCGAGCGGCAGCGTCTCCGACGCGAAGTTGATCTTCACGTCGCCGAACAATTCGGCCTTAAGCTCGCTGTCCGACTGCGCGTTGACGCCGACCGTCGACACCTTGGTGATCGCGCCGTCGCTGCCGCGGGCGCCCCAGGTGGTCCCGCCGGTGCCGGGGTCGTTCGACGTCGCATACTGGACCGCGGCATTGTCGGTCGCCGCCGCGCGGAAGCGTAGCCGCGCACCGATCGAGCCATCCTTGATGACGACGCGCTGCATACCGAGCAGCACCATGGTCGACAGGGTCGATAGGCGCTGCTGCGCGACGCGTTCGCGTGCCTTGGGCAGGATGTTGTTTTCGAGCGTGTCGGCCGAGAATTCGTTGCCGTCCTCCCCGAAGTCGGCGAGCCAGCTCGGTTCGGCGGCGGCGTCACTGCTATCGTCGCCGCTGCCCGGCTGCTTCAACGGAGCCAGCGTATAATCACCGCCATTCTGCACCAGCGTTACATCGTGCGGATATTGCTCGACCAGCCAGGCGCGGGCCTGGCCCTGAGTGACATTCTCCTGGGCGAATTGCTCGAGCGGCTTGGCGACCGCGCTGACGAGATCCGCAAAGCTCTCCATCTGCTTGATCGAGCTGTCGACGATCGCGTCGAACGTTCCGTGGACCAGCGACGCGACGAATGCGGGGAAGTCGATTTCGTCCGACAGCGCGCCGGCGCGGCGGCCGAGCGCGTCGGTCGCCTTCTCCTTGGGCGCGGTCGATCCGTTGCTACTCGTGTCGGAGGTCGGCAGGACGTTGTCGGTCGAGCCGTCGTTGGTCGTCCCGCCGGGGTCCGCGATCTCGCGCCCGAACGCATCGCGAGCGAGCGCCATCGCCGGGGCAAAGCCGCCACGGGCCGGCGGTGGCGGAGGGATGAGGCGTGCCATCGACTTGACCCCGCGCGCCCGCTCAGGCCGGCTGCAATTGCTGCAGCGGAGCGGGCGCCGGGGCTGGCGATGGCGGCGTCGCGGGGGCGACCGATTCCGCCGGCGCGCGGTCGGCGCCGTGCAGCGTCTGCTGACGGCCGTCGCCCGATAGCGTCACATCGGTCACCGCGACCTGATCTTCTTCGCCCGAGCGGCTGAAGGTGGTCGTGACGCGCACCTTGAGACTCACGCGGTCCGGGGTCGAGCCATTGCGGCAGATGTCGCCGCGGACCGAGGCGCTCCAACCGTCGAGCACCTGTCCCCCCGTCGGGGTAATCGCGATATCGCCGACGGCGCCACCCTGGAATTTCCAGTCGATCGCGACGCCGGCCTGGGTGCGCCCGCTCGGCCCCTCGATATAGGGCCAGTCGTCGAGCATCACGCGCTCACCCGGCATCGCTGGGCTCCCGGCGCCACCGGCCAGCGCGTTGTCGGGCATCACCATGCCGGCAAGCTGCGCAAGGTCGTAGCTGCGACCGTCCTTGCTGCTGGCTTGGCGGGTCAGTGCCGTGCCAACGCCGAACCCGCCGTCGCCCGCAACAGGATCGGCCAGAGCGTGTGTTCGGACGATGGCGCGGCGCGGCGGATTGGCACCCAGCGAGAATGCGTAGCCCGCTCCTGTCGCGCTGCCGCGATTGATCGTATGGCCGAATGCCCCGCCCGAATGGAGCAACTGGATCCGGTCGGTATTGCCGGCCGCCTCGAACTCGGTGGTGAAGGCGTCGTAGGTCATGATGTACTGGCTGCCGGTCTGGTGCGTGTCGGCGTAACTGCCCGGCGCGCCCGGCGTCCCTACGACGCGGTCCCACGGATCGGTGATACGGACGTAGTAAGCGCCGTCCTTGCGATACATGCCGGTGACGACGATCGCGTGGATGCCAGGGACGTCGGCGGTGACCCAGATCGGCCCGTTCGCCTCGAGCACGCCGCGGAAGCCCTCGGGCGTGTAGCAGGCATTGGGTTCGACTGTCAGGCCGATCGCATTGGCGAAGGCCCGCTTGTCGCCGGGCGCGAGGCCGCTGGTCAGCGAGCTGGTTAGATTGTGGCATTGCGCGATCAGCTCAGGCGAGACGCTCTGGCGGTCGCGCCAGCCGATCACCATCGCCGCGGCGGTCGCCCAGCAGCTGTTGTCGGTCGGCTGCGGGATCGGATATACTTCGTCCCAATTGACCGACCAGTCATCGGCATCGAGGGCGCGGACGCTGCCATAGCTTTGCGCTGCGGCGGGATCGGGCAGCGCGAAGCCGAAAGCACGCAGCCCCGCGCAGACCGTCGTGAAATTGGCCGGCAGCGGTCGGTTGGGATCGGCGGCATAAGCGTCGAGCCCGGCCTTGCCCGCAGGCGCGCCACCGGGCGCCGCTTCGTTCGCCGCCATCAGCAACGCGAGGTCGCGCGCATTGCTCGCGGCGGCAAGCCCGGCAAGCTGGGCGGCAACGCCCGAGCCGATCGCAACCTCATCCAGCGCTCCGCTCTGGTCGGAGGCACTGCGCGGGAAGACGATGAAACTGACCGGAAAATTGTTGTTGAACCGGCTGCCGCGGCCGCTGCCGCCGAGGTTGGTACCGACCTTCTGCGAACCCTCGCCCAACGCGGAGCTCTGTGCGCCGCCCGAATCGACGAAGTAGAACGGGCTCTGCAACGTCTGGTCGTGACGAATAGCGAGGCCGAAATCGCCGAGCGCCATGCCTTGATCGCGAAGCTTGCCAGACAGCGCGCCATAAGGGATGCGTGAAGCGTCGAAATAGCGCCGCTGCGCGTAAGGCGGCTGCGACGGATCGGCCGCCCGCGCCGTCTGCGACACGTAGTAACCAGGCGACGGATCGCCATTCTGCGCCTGCTGAATGACCGGGAAGCGCCCCTTCTTGTCGCGCTCGGGCCGCTGGTCGATCCGGGCATGGCCGTTGACGACTTCGGGATCGGACGGCGACATTGCCACCACACCGACCCAGCGGCCGTCATCGCTGACCGCATTGGCTAGATTGTCGTCGCCTGTATCGTCCGGATGGTAGGCGGTCGGCGACCCGTCGAAATCAACATTGGGATGGCCGAAGAAGACGAACGCGACCGGCTGGTCGGGGGCATTGTCCCAGGCGACCGCCGTAAGCTTGACTTGCTTATAGTCGACTGTGTGCCAATGGCCGGGAACGTCAGCGAAGACCAAAGAAGATCCCGCCATCGCATGCGACAACCGGGGGGAGGCCTTTGACGCGCGCGCGGCGACCGAGTGCGATTCCGATCCGAGCGATTGGGCTGCGGCCCCGGCAAGCGCGGGCAGCGGAATCCACCCGGTACTGACCTCCTGATCGGTCGGCGCCGGGAGCGAATCCGGCCCCTTCCCGGCAGCGACGGGGTCGTAGGAGTAAACCAGCTGGCGGTTGATATAAAGCTCGTGCGCCGGGAAGCCGTCGTGATCGCCGACGATCATCGCCTCGGGACCGTTGGCACCCGGTTTGAGATAGATGGCGATATCCGCGTCGATGTCGGGCGACGTGATCAGTGGCAATGCGCCGGCCATTTCGATCGATACGACCGCACTCTGACTGGTCATCGCCAGGATGCTGCGTGTGGTGGTCGATGCGCCCTGATAGATGCGCAGGTTCGAATCGCTGGCCGCCAGGGTCGCACGCCGGCTCGGCCCCGGCCCGCCTGCGACCTTGTCCATCCACCAGTCCGGCTTCCCGTTGACGTGATAGGTGTACGTCGAATCGTACGCGGTCGATTCGCCCCAATGGCGGTCGACCGTACGCAGATTGCTGATGCTGCCGTCGGCACCGAGAGTCAGCGTCGCGGTGATCTCTCCCCGGCTGGTTCCCTGGTCGTAGCTGAAGCCGCGATTGTCGCCGCCGAAATCCTCGCCGCCGATCAGATGACTGCCGAGATCATAGTCCGACAGCGGGCCCTTGATCAGCGGCGACGGAATGAAGGCGCGATACTTGATCTCGATCGTGCTGCCGCCGCCGTCCATTGCCCGCGCGGAGGCGAGCGATTGCCCAGTCGCCTGCGGGGCACAGAAGCGGTTGCTGACCAGGTTCATGAAATGATCCCAGTCCCACGCGCCGTCGGGGCACGAGGCGTGGCTGGTATTGGGATCGGCCTCACGATGGCCGATGATCGTGGTGCGGTCGGGAGTCAGCCCGTATTTGTCGCAGAGATAGGTGACCAGGGCCGCGGACTCGCAATATTGCGTGTCGGTCGGCGGGGTATACGGATAGCATTGCTGTCCGCCGCCGCGCTTCGGATAGCAGGCGCCGCCCTGCTTGATCGCGACATGCTCGATACCGATGCTGCGGCGATTGGCACCCTTGGCGTGCCAGGCGGTATCGGCCTCGTTGACGAACTGGACGATCTCGCCGTCCTGGCCGACCAGATAATGCGCGCTCGCCTGCGCGCCGGCGGCGGTGAAGGTGTTTACCGTGCTCGAAGTGGTCGGCGCGTCGGTGATGTGGATGACGATGCGATCGATCGCGGTGCCGTTACGGCCCGTCGTGAAGGCGGGGGACGGCGCGATCCGGGAGACGCGGCTATAGTCCGCCGTGGTCAGCGAAAGAGCGCCAGCCTGGGCAACGGGCTGCGGGTCGGCATCGTCGCTATAGGGCGCGGCATCGATGCCCATATCCTCCGGATCGGCGTCGAATGTGCGGCTATAGGCGAGGCCCGCGGCTGCAGCCGCCGGTGGTGTTTGCGCGGTCGCGGCGGGTGCCGGCGCGATCGCGCCAGGGGCCGAGGCCGCGGCCGGC